>JAOPYG010000284.1 GCA_025964685.1 Actinoallomurus sp.
CCGGGCGCGCTGCCGCCCCCGTACTCCCGGCCGCGGTCCGGGGCGTTGTAACCGTCGTCCGAGCTTCGTGTGTCCCGCGGCCGTGCGGACGGCACGGTCAGATCGGGGTCGGGGGTCTGGAAGATCCTCCGGATTGCGGGGTCGCCGATCGCCGCCGCGCCGAGGACCGCGACACGACGCGGATCGGCGGGGTCGGCGGGCGGCTCGGCCATGAGCCGCTGGCGCAGCTTGCGGGCGGCCCGTACGCGTGAGGACCAGAGCGCGCTGAGCCCGGAGCCCTGGAGCAGTCCCCGGTCCCGCAGAGTCCGCTCCACGTCGGCGACGGCGTCGGACTCGGGGACCTCGGCGAGCACGAAGCCGAGCGTCCGCCCCGTCTCGGGTATCGACTCGACCACCGCGGCGCGTACGGGATCAGACTGGTCGCGGTGGAGTACCGTGACCCGGCGGCGCGCCCGCGCGATAGCGATGTGGCCGTCCTCGTGCAGGCCCACCACGGCGGCCAGGGCCACCTGTGCCGGGCCGCCGCAGATGTAGGCGATCTGATGCACGTTCAGTTCGACGTCTTCGGGCACTGGTGCCACCTTCCGGCCGTGGGCGGGGCGGACCTGTACCTGTTAGACGCGCGTTCCCGCCCGCCGGATCACCGCGTTCGGCTTTCGTCGCCTCAGCGGCGGCCGGCGACCTCCGGGACCCGGTCCAGCTCGACGCCGAACCACCTGCGGTAGGCGCTGAGCACCTCGGCGTCGTCGCCGAGCGTCCGCTCGTCGCGCCCGCTCTCGGACGTACGGACGAGGGTGCGTCCGCTCAGCGTGACCCGCCCGGACTCGGTGAGCATCGAGCAGACCAGTGAGCGGGTGAAGTGCGACTTCGGCGACGTGCGGTTGTACCAGCACCCGACCTCGAACTCCGCCAGCTCTCGCGGCCGCGTCTCCAGGCGGTATACGGGCGTGCCGTTCTTGGTGACGTCGAGATCGCCCTCAGGGGTCTCGGCGATGCGGAACACACCGCCGGGGTCGACCTGGTCGCCGCGCTCGTCCAGCCGTAGCGGGTAGCGGGTGTGGACGCCGAAACCGACGTCGGCCAGCCACGGCCCGACCCGCAGCGCCAGATGGTCGAACGGCAGGCCGAGGCCGTCGTCGCCGAACACGCGGGCGGCCAGGAGCTCGACCGAAAATCCCAGCTCCGAGAGCAGCGCCGCGAACGCTCCGCCCAGCTCGTAGCAGAAGCCGCCACGCCGGCGTTCGACGATCTTGCTGACGAGCGCGCCCGAGTCCAGGACGATGTCCTCGCCCAGGTGGATGCTCAGGTTCTCGAAGGGTACGGCGAGCAGATGACGTACGTGCAGTTCGCGCAGTGCGCCGGCGTCGGGACGCGCCGGTCGCTTCGCCCCGATCCGGGCGAGGTACGCGTCCACCCATGAGTCGTTCACGCCCTCATTGCCCCACATCCCGGCACGAGCGCGCCATCGTCCGCGAGTCCTAGGACCGGAAGAGCTCCGATGTCGGCCCCATGATCATGCGGTCGCCGGGGGCGAGAGTGCGCATGATGCCGCGCAGCTCAGGCTCACCGATCGCGATGCAGCCGGCCGTCGGGGTCTTGCCGCCGACGTGGAAGAAGATGGCCGAGCCGTAACCGGGAACGGCCTTGGGCCGGTTGTAGTCGATGACGGCCGCCTGGTGGTACGGGCCGAGCTGCATGATGGAGGAGAGGTCCTCGTCCGCGGGCCGGCAGGTGCCGGAGTAGTAGTCGTTGTAGTGACTCTGCCCGGGAGTGGCGCCCCAGCAGTCGCCGGAGCCGCGCAGGGTCCGATAGGGCAGCCGCGTGCCGGGGTTCTGCATCCCGAACGCCTCGGTGAACGGGAAGGAGCCGGTCGGGCTCTTGCCATCGCCTTCGCGCTTCTGACCGGGCCGGGCGAAACCGTTCGCGCCGGCGCGGCCCGGGGTCTGGGTCACCTTCGCCCACGAACGCCCCTTCTTCACGCATTCGGTGACGAGCACGTAGTTCGAGGCATAGCCGGAGGAGAGCGCGAACACCAGGCGCGTGGCACTGCCGGTCGGATAACGCAGCTTGCCCTGGCTGACCGCCGAGCACGGATCGAACACCGCGGCCCCCGCGGCGGGTCCCACCGCCGTGAGCGCCGCGAGCGCGGTCCCGCCGACCAGCGCCATCGACGCGAGCGTCCTGTAGTTCACCGCTCCTCCAAAAAGCGCGCCGGTGCGAAGTGGGCTACGCACTCTCCACCCGGCCATTTAGGCTGTCCGCATGATGAATCCCCCTGAGCGTCGCGAGATGCGCATCTCAGACGCCGAACGGGACAACGCCGCCTCGATCCTTCGGGACGCCGCCGGGGATGGGCGGCTTGACCTGCAGGAACTCGACGAACGACTCGACGCAGTGTACGCGGCGAAAACGTATGGTGACCTGGAGCCCGTCACGCGTGACCTGCCGCCGGCCACGTCCGCGCCGATCGCCTCATCGCCCGCGCGTGATCGGATCGGCGGTGTGCCCACCTCCACGGCCGGCGTCGCGATCATGGGAGGTTTCGAGCGCAAGGGCCCGTGGGTCGTGCCCGAGACGTTCAACGCCGTGGCGTTCTGGGGCGGTGGCCAGCTCGACCTGCGCGAGGCGCGGTTCGCCGGGCCGCAGGTGACGATCCGGGCCGTCGCCATCATGGGCGGCATCGAGATCATCGTGCCGGAGGACGCCGAGGTGCACGTCAGCGGCATCGGCGTCATGGGCGGGTTCGACCACCGCGCCAGCGGCGTGGGCGCGCCGGGTGCGCCCCGCATCATCGTTACCGGCCTGGCCTTGTGGGGTGGCGTCAGCGTCGAGCGCAGGCCGTCAGAGGAGGAGCTCCAGCGCCGCAAGCTGGAGCGCAAACGCCAGAAGCGCGAACGCCGCAGGCAGCTGGAGGAGTGAGGGCCACCCTCACCTGGTGAGGGTGGCCCTCGGCAATCGGTGCCGTCACTCCTCCGGCCGGGCTCGCAGCGGCAGCAGGAACGCCGTCATGAAGGTCAGCCCCAGCAGCCCGACCTCGACCCACAGCGTGAGCTTCGCCGCGTCGCTGAAGCCGCGCTCGGCCGACTCCTTGCCGGCCTTCAGCACCGCCTGCCGTACCGGCGCCGCAGCGGTGCGCAGGTCGCCCTCCAGCCGCGTGCAGGAGGCCGGCACCAGGTCCTGGTCCTTGGCGGCGGCACGGTCGTGACCGCAGGTGCGCAGTGCGCCGACCAGCCGATCCTGCGGCGGCCCCGATACGCCGGCCGCGGCGAGGGCCCGGGGCGCGACGGTCTCGGTGGCGGCGCCGACCTGGCCGCCGAGGATGCCGAAGAACAGCGTGCCGAGCACCGCGACGCCCAGAGCGCTGCCGAGCTGCTGCACTGCGGTTTGGGCGCCGGAGGCCGAACCCGTCTCGTGCGTATCGACGCCGGCAAGGACGATGTCG
>JAOPYG010000162.1 GCA_025964685.1 Actinoallomurus sp.
CTCCCAGGTCGTCGTTGTCGGGCAGACCCGACGGGCCGGGCAGGTACAGCCCGTACCGCAGCGTGTTGACGGCCTGCTGGGTGCCGGCCGGGTCGTTCGCGTAGTCCGGCGCGTACTCCTCGCCGGAGCCGAACTCATTCGACAGCTGCGCGTACTCGCCGTACCCGTCCGGCCGGGACAGGAACTTCCGCAGCGCCGGCTTCACCTTCGAAGCACCGCCCAGCAGCGAGAACAGCCCCGCGTAGTCGTTGGGCACGTCCCACAGGTACTGCTCGGCGCTCCCCTCGATGTAATGGCTGGTCGTCGTCGGTGTGACCCCGCTCAGGAACGCCCCGTTCTTAAGACGAGGCGTCAGGAGACCGGTCGAGGTGTTGAAGACGTTCGCCCAGTTGTTGGCCCTGTCCTGGAGCTTCGCGGCATTCGCGGAGTCACCGAGCGCCGCCGCATAGCGAGACAGCGCGAAGTCGGCGTTGTTGTACTCCAGCAGCGACGACACCTGGTTGTGCGCGTTGCAGCAGCCGTACGTCCCGTCCTCCGGGAGGTAGCCGTACTTGTCCTCCAAAGCCGCGCCCGGCCGTACGTCGTTGACCGTGTTCGCCTGTTTCAGCATGTCGGCCAACGCGGTCTTGGTGTCGAAGTCCTTCGCGCCGAAGGCGTAGTAGTCCGCGATCAACGCCGTGCCCGGGTCACCCGCCATCACCCAGTTGTCCAGGTGGAGATAACCCCACTGCTGGATGATGCCGTTCTCGGCGTAGTAGTTGACCTGGGACTGGGCCTGGTCGCTGGCCTCCTTGGGCGTCAGCATCGACTGGAGTTGGGCCAGCGAGTGGTAGGTGTCCCAGCCGGAGTACATGCCGTACTGCTGCTTCTGGGTGCCGGACACCGTGTGCGTCTTGACGTCCGAGCCCATGAACTGGCCGTTCACGTCGCTGGTGATGTTCGGCTGGATGAAGTCCTTGTACAGCAGGCTGTAGAACTCCTGGGTCGTCGAAGCCGCGCCGCCGGAGACGTTGATCCGGCCGAGCAGGGTGTTCCACGACTGCTGGGCGGCCTTCTTAACGGCGTCGAAGTTCCAGCCGGGGTTCTCCGTACGCCAGTTCAGGTTCGCGTTGTCGGCGCTCACGTACGAGATGCCGACCTTCGCCTGGACCGCCGTGCTCTTGGTCGTGTCGAAGTTGACCGAGACCGCCTGCGGGCTCGAGCCGCCGATCACGTTCGACGCGGTGAACGGGCGGTCGAAGATGATGTCGTAGTAGACGGTGTACTGGTGCGAGTCGCCGCAGAAGCCGCCGCTGGTGTCGGAGCCCTTGATCTCGTTGTTCCCGATGATCTGGGCGCTGGCGGCCGAGTCGCCGTTCTGGCTGTTCATCAGCTTGATCAGGAAGCCCGCCTGCGTGGTCGACGGGAAGGTAAAGCGCCCCATCGCGCTGTGCGGGGTCTCGGTGAGCTGCGTGGTGATGGTGTCGGGCAGGTTGCTCTGCGCCGAGTAGTAGCCCGCCTGGGCGACCTCGCCGGCGTTGGTGAACGCGGTGGTGGCGGTGTTCGGGTCGCCGCTCGGCATGTCGCCGGTGATCGGCAGGATCGGTATGTCCCCTGCCGCGCCGCAGCCGGGGCCGCTGACGTGCGTCAGGCTGTAGCCGGTGAGCTGCTCGTCACCGTAGTTGTAGCCGCCGCCCGCGTTCCGGTGCGGCATGGTGTCCGGGCTCCACTGGACCATCCCGTACGGCACGTCGGCGCCGGGAAAGGTGTTGCCGCCGCCGGTGGTCCAGGTACGCGTGTCGACCAGCGAGGCCGGGTCGCTCACCGTCGAGAGGGTCGCGGTGTCCGTGGCGGCCTTCGGCAGCGCCTTGGCCGAGAGTGGCTTCGGGCAGTCGGTCAGACGTCCGTTGGGTCCCTTGACGCAGGTCGCCGTACGGGCGTTGCGGAGCTGGGATCCGGTACTGGGCGTGGGATGTGGTACCTGCGCCAGGGCGGGCAAGCCGCTGCCCAGAACCGTCGCCGTGGCCAGGGCCACGGCGATCAGTAGGCGGGCCGGTCGCCTCATGGTCTCCCCCTTCTGGGAACTTCCGAGAATGACAACGTTGTCAGGTCAGCCTCGGAATCGTGACGGTAAGTGGGAAAGCGGTCAATCCGAATTTGTCAAAGCTTTACGGGAAGGCCTAAAGCGGACAAAGACTGGACAAGAGCGTCCGAGCCACCCATCCGGCATGGAGGCTTCGGCGCAGGCTGCAGGGTGTGCAAGAAGCCGTCCCTAGGATGGGATGACTGTTCTTGCGCGCCGTGGTGGTGGCGCGGGCGTTCATGGCCGCCGGTGTGCCGGCCACCGCCGTCGGGGATGTTGCCGAGCTTCTTGACGTCGAGGTGGATCAGATCGCCGGGCTGGTCGTGCTTACAACGGCGGATCGGGCAGCCCGTGCCGCGGTCGAGATGGGCCAGGCGCGGGCAGCGGTAGCGGGTCAGGACCCGATACACCCTGCTGGGGTGCAGGCCCAGCCTGCCGGCGATCCGGGCCGGCCCAGCAAGCCCTGGGCGCCGGCATCGCCGCAGCCGCCATCGGCCACCGCATCGGCGACATCTCCCACGCCATCAGCACAGTCGCCCGCAAAGCCGACTGCGGCATGCCGGCCGACTTCGGCGGCCACGGCATCGGCCGCCAGATGCACGAAGACCCCCACGTCCCCAACCACGGACGACCCGGTCGCGGCTTCCCCCTACGCCACGGCCTCGCCCTCGCCATCGAACCCATGCTCATGGCCGGAGGACACAACGACTACCGCACCGACCTCGACGGATGGACCCTGCGCACCATCGACGGCAGCCGAGCCGCCCATATCGAACACACCATCGCCATCACCGAGGACGGTCCCCGCATCCTCACCCTGCCCTGACCTCGAAACACGGGTTGTCGATCGGCGAGAGTGATATCGCCTCGCCATCACCCAAGCCCGAGCGGCCGGGCAGGACATGACGACCTGACCAGACGGTGCAGAACTCAGGAGAAGGAGAAGTGAAGATACGGGCCGGTGATCAGCGTGACGCCGACACCCTGCTTGCGATGTTCGACGACGCCGTGGCCTGGCTGAGGCAGCAAGGGCGCGGCGACCAGTGGGGAACACGGCCCTGGTCCCAGGTCGCCGAAGTCAAGGCGTTGGCCTGCCAGTTACCCGCAGAGACCGGCACCCCGCTGTCACGCTGGTCGTGCCCGGAACTGGCCCGCGAGGTGGTCGCCCGGGCTATCGCGCCGACCATGTCGGCCTCCATCGTGCGCCGCTGGCTCAAGGCCGACGCGATCAAGCCCTGGCAGTACCGGTCCTGGATCTTCATCCGCGATCCGGACTTCCAAGCCAAGGCTGCCCGCGTGCTGGATCTGTACGCCCGCACATTCGACGGTGAACCGCTGGGCGAGGGCGAGTACGTCATCTCCAGCGGGCGAACGCCGTACCGTAGAAGCGGAGGG
>JAOPYG010000326.1 GCA_025964685.1 Actinoallomurus sp.
GGAGTCGGAGTGACGGACGGCGAGGTGGAAACGAACGCGCCCACCGGCGGTTGCTGACCGGCACCGGGCAGGACATTGCCCGCCGCAGCCGCACTCCGGTACCCCTTGTCGTCGTGGGACCCCCTACCGATCAACAACACCGGGATCGCGAGCAGAACGGCCCCACCGATGGCCACGGCGGCCAGGATGGGCTTCTTCGGCCGGTCCGCCGGCGGCCCATCGCCCTTGTCGGCACCGGCGCCCGACGGCGCCACCTCCTGCGCCGCCACCGGGCTCTGTTCCTCGTCACCCGACGGCGAGGCGTCCTCCGGCCGCGTCCCCGGCTCAGCCTCCTTGGCATCTTCCGAGGCCGGATCGGTGTCACCGGAATCGGCGGACACCTCGGCAGCCGATCCGGACGCGGACCGGTCGTCTTCCGGCTCGGGACCGGAGGCCGGTGTCAGGTCATCGGCCGACTCGGTGTCCACCGTGGGCAACTCGACCGGCCTGCGGATCTCAAGCGGCTCCGTGCGTTCGGAATCCGAGTTCGAAGACAAGATCCTTCTCCTTTGACGTCCAAGTCAGATCGGGGGTGGCGCCGCGGATGTCCCGGCGCGGAAAGGGCGTTGTGCTATCCCGTACGTTCGTCGAGCGGATAGGCACAACGCTCCGGCCAGGAACCGGGCGACGTCCCTGTCGCCGACGGCACCTGCCGACCTAGTGCTTCGTCGAGCCGTTCGAGGGTGGCCCGGTCGGCGTCGTCCAGGCCGCCGAGCCGGTCGTCGATCCCCGGTCCCGAGCCGAGCACCTCGCTCAGCAGTACGGTCGGCGCCGCGCCATCGGTGCGCACCTCAAGCACGCGAAAGCCGACGCCGGGCGGGAACACCACCTCGTCCGACGCGGCGCCTGGGCCGGTGCCGAGCAGCGGGCGCACCCGCCGGCCGGTCGACGACCAGATGACGTATCCGCCCGTCGCGGCGGACAGGCCCGCGGCGGCACCGATCGGCAACGCGCTGACCGGCCCCGGCTCGCGCAGCAGGCGACCCGGCACAAGCCGCTCCAGCCCGCCGTCCGCCGGAAGCCCGCCGCGCACGGCGACTCCCCGGTACGACGGAAGCCTGCACAGCCCGGAGACCAGGCAGGCGGTGTAGGGATCGGCGGCACCGTCGCCCGACGCCCGGACCGGCTCCCGGTCATCGGGTTCGTCGTGACCGACCGACAGATAGAGGTGCACGGCGACGAGGTCGGTCCGTGCGGCGTCCACCTGCGAGCCGCGCAGCGCGGGCATCCGTGTCATCGCCCGGGACACCGCGGCGCTGTGCCGCTCCCAGACCGGCTGGACGAGGGACCGGAACTCGGACCGCTCCGCCTCCGTGCTGCGACGGACGGTCGGCACCGCGACCCGTGGCCGAGAACGCCCGGCGGCGGCCGGAGGCGTCACAGGATCACCCGGAGGTGTCGCGGGATCCTTCGGAGGCGTGGCAGGACCGGGCGTGGCTTCCGAGGGCGGCGCGGCGGCCGGTGCGGCCGGGGGCGTCGGAGCCGCAGGGGTGACCGGTGGTTCCGGGGTGAGCGACCGCTCCACGGTCGTCCCCGCGGATTCCGGGGAGGCCGGTACGTCAGAGGACGCCGCGGACGCCTCCTTGACCGGGGTCAGTGGAATCCTCCCGAGCATCGGCGGGAGCGGTTTCGTGCCGCCGGTCGCGGCCGGCCGGCTTACATCGGCCTTGACGGGAACCGAGGCGGTCCAGGTGGGGCGCTCCTCAGCCGAGGCCGGCGGACCGACGGCGGCCGGCGGACTGACGGAGCGCTGCGCGTACCCGGAGCCATCGCTCGTGGGCGCCGAGGACACGGCTCTCTCCTGGGGCGCCTTTCTCGCCGCCGGTCGCGGCTCGGACGGCGCGGCGACGGCCTGGGCCGGCAGGCGCTCGTGATGTGATGCCGACACGGTCCGTGTGTCCGGCCTCGCCGGCGCGGGCAGCGGCGTGACGAGGGGTTGCGACGGTTCCACGACCGGGACGCCGTGCTCGATCGCCAGCCGGAGCAGCCGAAAGCCTCCGTCGTCGGACCGGTGCGGCGGCTGGAGCGGGTAGAGGGTGACGAGCGGACGGATGTCGACGTCGAGCTCGGAGAGCAGCCGAGAGAGGTCGGCGAAGAGCGCGTCGTCGGCCGACTCCGGAAGGTTCACCTCGATGGCCATCTGGCCGGGCGACGCCGGCCGCCCGGGCAGAGGCGGCGTCTCCCCTCGTGGTCCCACCCTCAGTCCCGCCCTCGTCACCGAGACCTGCCACCGTTCCGAGAGGTGGACGACGCCCGGCTCCAGGGCGCCGGTGCCGGGCATGGGCGGGTGCCACCGGAGCAGGGTAGGCGCGGGCACGGTCCACACGCCGGCGGCATCGGACGGACGGCACGCGAGGGCCTCGATGAAGGGCGCCCAGCTCGGTCGCGCGTCACCATCGACCAGGACGGACCGGACCACAGGCGCGTCGGCGGCGCCGACGAGCAGCGGGAGCCCGGTCAGCACCTCTACTTCGGTGCCCAGGAAGTCGGCGGTGTCCTGAGCGACGGGGAGCAGGTCCAGGGGGCCGTACGGAGCGAGGCGGATCGCCGAACGGGTCGTGGGGGGCAACGTGGCCAGCAGAGTGGCGAGATCTTCGGAGCCGACGTCCGCGCCGCCGGAAGGCTCTGGAGCACCGACCAGGACGGTCAGGTGGTGAGCGTCGACCGGAACCGCGTAGCAGAGGTCCCCGGAGCGCGCCTGCGGTGCCCGCGAGGGCCGCACTCGTACTCCGGCGGGAATCTGCTCGACCACGCATCCGCCGGAGGTGTGGTCGGGCAGGCGCGCGAGCGCGGGCTGCCAGGGCGGTGCGGGGCTGCGCCGACCCAGTGGTGTGGGCTCCGCGCCGGGCCTGAAGGACCGCCAGCCACGGTCCGGCGCATGCTCGCCGAGGACGAACAGCGAGCCGCCGGGCACGATCATCACGCCCGCCTCGGGAGCGATCACCTCGATCTCCCAGGCGTCGGCGATCTCCTGCGCCATGGCGGGCCGGTCCGCACGCTCGCTGCCCGCGCCCGGCAGCGCCAGGCGAACGGTGGTCGTGCCGCGATCACGCAGGGAGTCGAGCACGACGCCGAGCCGTTTCCACAGCTCGCTACCCACACCGCCCGCACCGACCAGCACGGTGGACACACGGCGGCCGGTCTCGTCGGTGGCCAGGGAACTGGCGAGTTCGGCTGCGTCGTCCGGTCCCAGTGAGGAATCCGAAGAGGAGCGCAGCAGGATCAGGTCGTCGTACTCCTCGACCACCACCACGGCCCGGCCCGGCGCGTCGGCGGCGCCGCGTCCCCCTGGGCCGGCCGAGACGGTCCCGTTCCGTCGGCCTCGCCCGGACCGACCCAATGACGCCCTTCTCCAGCGGTTCACTGTCCACCTCCGGTGACGGCTGCGGCCTAAAGCGACGCTCAAGGTGCACTCCTTCCCGGGGCCGCCCAGCAGTCCGAGGCCGCCCTCGGCCCGCGGGCAAACGGGAACGAAAGGGGCCACAGTCACGCATACGGAGCCCAGGGTGTTCGGTTCACCACGACCGCCGGATGACCGACTTATTCTTCCGTATTTTTCCGTATCCTTCCGTATATCGCGGCATCACGTCAGGGACACGGACTCGCGGCGCTCAGCCGTGGTCGTCTCCGCCAGGCAGCGGCACCTCTGCGACGCCCTTGGCCCGGGCGGGCCGCAACTCGGCGGTCGCCGGGGTGGCCGGGACGTCGTCACCGACGGTGGACGGCCGCCGCGCGCCGTCGTCACCGCCGGCCTGCTCGAGGTCGCGATCAGCATTGGCCCGAGCGCCGTCCAGAGCCTCCCGGAGCATGTCGGTGTCCACCGTCATACTCACGGGGGCCGAGGGGTTGAGGTAGAGCAGATGGTCCACCGGCAGCCGGTCGAGGAGTTCCCGGACGCTTATCAGCTCGAACGCCAACCGGCCGGCGGCGTGGAGGTAGACCGGCGAGGTGAAGACCGGGACCACCCGGGTCGTGCCGTCCGGGGCGGTGGCGGACAGCGGGTCGCCGTCGGCGGTGACGAAGACCGCCGCCTCAGGCAGGGCGGCCAGTGCCTCGGTCACGGCCTCGCCGGGACCGTAGCCCGTTGCCGCCAGTTGCATCGCGGCGTCCACGTCATCAGCCGGCTCGGGCCAGCCGAGCCCCGACGGCGACGGCCGGTACTCCTCGTTGTCGCGCCATTCGACGATCTCGCCCTCCAGGCTGGAACGCCACTGGCCGACCACGGCCCACGAGGGCGGTGCGTCCTCGCCGGTCCAGGAGGGGTCGACCATGCCGAGCCAGTGATCTGGGGCGAGCCGGGCGGCCTCACGGATCGAGTCCGGGACCGGGGGCATGTTCTCGGTCCCCCCCTCGATCCGCTCCTCCGCCGCCTCGTCCTCGGCGGCCTCCCGCACATCGCCCTGCTCGGCACTCACTTTTCCCTCGTTCCATGCTCGAAGAACTGTCACTACGGCTACCGACCGCCGAGGAATTCATGCTTGAGGTAACTGTTCACCAGCACCAATTCGTTATTGACGTACCGGAAAACCTCGACCCGTTCGATGTGCTCCGGCCAGACCCTCTTCCAGAAGAGCACCGCCTGCGCGCTGGTGATCACGTCGATCCCGCCAGGAGCCGTCAGCGTATACCGATAGGTGAATCCGTCCGAGCCCACCGGCGGCGACACGACATCGATTTCAGGGCTTCGGGTCGTGCTAACCACACCGTTCCCGAAAAGCCATTGCCGGTACAGCCGGAGGCTCGCGGGAAGCCTGTCCGACCGCGGCCGCAAGCCCTCCGAGAAAATCACCCCGGGCGGCCGGGAGTCCCAGTGGTACAAGGGCTCGTCATCCGTCCGGTAGACGACCTGACCGTAGATGCTGGTTCCGAAACCGGCCGTCGGCTGCGGAGCATAGGTCGTCGCTACAGAATCGGCGAAGTAGAACTGCCCGGGCTTCGCAGGACGTTCATCCACCGGCGTCTCGTTCTCCGAGCCGGAATCCGTGTGGTCGGGGCCCGAGTCGATGGAGGTGTCCTCGAACTCCGCCGTGCCCGAACCGGTCTCCCGGGAGGGCGCGGGTGACGAGTCGCGAGAATCGGGCACCGGGCCGGTCGGCTGGTCGGCCGGTCCTTCCGTGGCCTCGCCGAGGACGACCTTCACGCCCATCCCCTCGGCCACGGCGGCGAGAGCCGCCGCGATCTCCGTCTGCGTGCCGCGGCTGACAGGCGCGGTCTCCATCGCGAGCCGGAACCGCTGAACGCGGTCAAGATCCAGGGCCGCGACCGGCAACGTACCGCTCTGCAGGACCGCCTCGGTTCGCTGTGCGGACGACAGCACGACCCCGGCGCGTTCAAGATCATCGATGTGGATGTGCCGGCCGTCGTCGAGGAGCGGCGCGGACGCGGGCAGGTTCTCCTCCGTCAGACCCGCGACGAGCCGGTCGTATGACGCGCTCGGCTCGCCTCGCGCTCCGGCGAGGTCCGACAGGTCCAGCGCCCGCACCAGGGCACTGCGGAACGACTCGCCCTCCTCCGGCAGGACCGGCAACTCGACCAGCGCTCCGGGGCTCTCCACGGCCACCGGTGCGGCGATCTCGGAGACCAAGGCGGGGTCGCCCTCGGGGAAGACCGAGGTCACGACGGTCTCGCGGCCGTCGGGAGCCAGGTAGGTGTGAGCCGCGGTCCCGCCCGCCCGGCCGAGGGCCGTCTCCGACTCAAGTACGCGCTCGAACAACCCGCCGCCCGGCGGTCTCGTCGCGCCGGGATGGTGGACGGTTCCGTCGGGAAGGTAGGCACGCACCTGGGTGGGCCGCCCCTCGGCGTCCGGCAGGAGGTTGATCGCACCCGGTGTGGGCGCGACCTCCCCGGTCATATCGATGATCGTCAGACCGAACTCCCGTGCCACCCTCTTCAGCGCCGGCGACTCCACCGGCGGAGCCGTGCTGGGGGTGCAGGGAACGAGCACCAGGCTCGTGAAGCCCTGTCCGATGATCGCTGGGGCCTCGCTCTCGGCCAGCCGCGGCACGTCGCCCAGCTCCGAACCATGTCCCGCGAGGAGGTACACGCGGCTGCGGTGCCCGAGCTGCACCTCCACCGGCGCGCTGACCCGGTGCCCCGGACC
>JAOPYG010000331.1 GCA_025964685.1 Actinoallomurus sp.
CTTCATAGCCTTCTTCTCCATCACCGTATACGGGGTCCCCTTCAGCTCCGCCGTGATCATCGGATCCGTCGTGATGTTCGTGGGCGCCGCGCTCATCGTCTCCGAACCCAAGGGCTACCTCGCCCGCAAGCGCGCCTGACACCCCTGTCCAAGGAGATCGCCCATGTCCGAGCAAGCCTCGTCCCGACCAGAGAACCGCGCCGCGACCGCCGCGTCCGCGCGCACCGCCCCCGCCCAGGCCCCCGCTTCGGCGACCGGGTCGGAACCCGCGGTGGATCGCTACCTCGCCACGGTCCGGCAGTTCAAGCTGCGCCGCCTGTACGGGCTGCTCGTGCTCTCCGGCATGTTGCTGATCCCCCTGATCATCATCTACGCCAAGGGATGGTGGCGGTTGACCGGCTCAGGCTCGGTCGGCTCCGGCTGGGTATTCGTCGGGATCGGCGTCGTGATCGCCGCCGTCGGCGCCGTGGCCATCGACCTCGTCTACCGCAAGGAACTCTGATGGAAACGCATGAGCCGGTCGGCGACGGCCGCGACACCGGTGGCGGCGGGCTTCCGCTGCTACGTGCCCGTACGTGGGCGATCGGCTTCCTGCTGGTGGCGATCGCCCTCGCCATCGTCTTCTCACTGACGATGGCCGACCTTTTCCGGGCCGCCTACCACTTGTGAATTCCGGGCCTCCGCGCCTGCCGGAAACTCCTGTCGGGCGCCCGGGAGGATTCCCACCTCCCGGCTCCCACAGATCCGCACAAGGCTCCGGTTGTGCTTGCGTTCGTCCAGGATTCAGTGTCCGGTGGCAGCCGCGATACGCGTGGCGAGCGCGGACAGGACCGCCCGATCAGGCCAATCCGGCCGGACACGGCCGACCAGGCCAGACGCCCGAGACGCCCACACCACGTAGTCCGTGGCGGCCTCGGTCCTTGATGCGGGAGTCGCCACGCTGAGCGTCGGCCCACTGGCGCGGGGTGTACCAGGTCGAGACGAACATCCAGCCCGGTCCGGCCGGGACGATGTTGTTCACGAAACCGAGGCCGGATCCTGCCGGCGCGAGCCACCGGCCCCCCAGGCCACCGGCAAGGGCATGCCGTGGCCGTCCGAACCCGGCGGGGTTCCCGACGGTTGGTAACGGCTCGGAGCCGCGCGGCGCTGTCGTTGATACGTGATCGGCGCTCGCCCTTGGAGCCGCCGCACATCCCCCGGACGTCCCCCCGTCAGCCCGCAGTGAGGCGCCTCGCACCGGGGGACGGCACAATGTTGCCCTGCTGATGAGGAATGGTCGACGAGAAAGGACCGTGCATGAAGTGCCCGGCGTGCGAGAACGACATCCCCTCAGGCCGGTCCGCCTGCACGCTGTGCGGCGCGCAGCTCCCCTCTGCGGGGGAACGTCCCGGCCCAGAGCCGCGTTTCCCGTCCGGACCCGCCATGAACCCGCAGACCGGGCCGCCGAACCCCAAGACCGAGCCGCTCCCGATTCCGGTCTGGGACGTGGGCGAGGAACGCCCCTGGAACACGCCATCGGAACGGTTCGGGAGCCCCCAGGCAGGCGCGATGTCGCCCGAGCCTGGCCCTGCCACACAGAACTTCGACGCCCCGGCGGCGCACCCGAGACCGCTCGAGTACGACCCCGCCACCCAGAACCTCGGCGCCCCAATGACAGGCCCGATACCACCATTCGGACACGACCCGGCCGGCTGGAACCAGGGCGTTCCACCGGTCGCCGGACAGACCGCGGCAGACGGCCGTACGGGAAAAAGCCGGAAGATGCCGCTGCTGGCCGCCGCAATAGCGGTGGTGGCCGTGCTCGTCGGCGGCCTCGTCTATGCCCTGACGCGGGGCCTTCCCGGTTCCGAGCAGAACACGCACACCGCCGGGGGAAAGCCGGACGCCGCGCAACAGGCCGCCGCTGCCAACCAGGTCCTCAAGTCCGGCAGGACGGCGCGCGGGCATCTGCCATCCCGCATGAGGACCTGCGACGACGTGGCCGCGGGCGTTCCCGGATTCCGGCAGGTCGTCCGGGATCGGCAGCAGGAACTGTCCCAGTCCAAGGGGCTCAAGGTCGACGGGCTGCGGGACGGCCCGCGCCTCCGCCGGTCGATGATCGCCGCGTACCAGAGCTCTCTCGACGCCGATCAGGCCTACCTCGCCTGGACGCAGGAGGTACAGGCAAAGAATTGTGGCGGCAGGACCGCCCCGCTGACGGCGCACTACCGGGACGCCATCTCCGCAAACGGCGAAGCCGGCCCCGCCAAGCGCCAGGTCGTCACTCTGTGGAAGCCGATCGCGAGCAGCCACCGCCTGCCCACATATGCGTGGAACCACCTCTGACCGATCCCGCGCCGTCCTGCATCCCCATGGCCACAAATGCCGGATAAAGCCGCAGTGAACAAAATCCAACATTGGTGCCGATTGATTTCAACAAAAGACGTCGGCAACGTTGACAGAATGGAACGAAAGTCCGTAACATTCCCTTAATATCTCTGCCGCGCCGGCCACCGCAGACGATTTGACTCCCTCTTACACTCCGGAGCCGTCGCCATGCGCAGACAGCGCCCCGCCCCACGCGTCACTGCCGCTTTCCGCCGACTGTCGTCCATCGCCGCGACCGTTGTCCTCGCCCTCGGCTCCCTCGCCGGTACGGCACAGGCAGCGACGTCCCTACCCTGCGACATCTACGGTGCGGCAGGCACCTCGTGCGTTGCCGCGCACAGCACCGTACGCGCCTTGTTCGGGGCGTACTCGGGCCCCCTCTACCAACTGACCCGCGCCTCCGACCACGCCACGCACGACGTGGGCGTACTGTCCGCGGGCGGCTACGCCAACGCGGCCGACCACGACGCGTTCTGCAACGGCACCACCTGCAGCATCACGAAGATCTACGACCAGACGTCGCGCCACAACGATCTGACGCCATCCCCGGCCGGCACGGCCGGCACCGGGGCCGACTCCCCCGCGGACGCCGGCGAGATCGCGGTCACCGCCGGCGGCCACAAGGCGTACGGCGTGTGGATTTCGCCCCAGCACGGCTACCGGCACGCCGTCGGGTCCGGGGTCGCGCAGAACGGCCAGCCCGAGGGCATGTACATGGTCGCGAGCGGCACGCACGTCGGATCCGCCTGCTGCTTCGACTACGGCAACGCCGAAGCGACGCCGGCCGACACAGGCAACGGCCACATGGATGCCGTCAGCATCGCGACGACCTGCTACTTCGCGCCGTGTACGGGCTCGGGACCGTGGGTGGAGGCAGACCTGGAGAACGGGATGTTCCAGGGCGCCAACGGCTCCAACACGGCGAACCAGGGCAACAACACCCCCTACGTCACGGCGCTGCTGAAGAACAACGGCCAGACCACGTACGCGCTCAAGGGTGGCAACGCGCAGTCCGGCGGCCTGTCGACGTGGTGGAACGGTGCGCTGCCGAACCGCGGCGGCTACATCCCCATGCATCAAGAAGGCTCGATCATCCTGGGCACGGGCGGTGACAACAGCAACTGGAACATGGGCACGTTCTTCGAGGGCGTGATGACCTCCGGCTACCCGACTGACGCCGCCGACAACGCGGTACAGGCCAACATCGTGTCGGTCGGTTACTCCGGTCAGACGAACGTGCCGAACGGCCCGCAGGGCACGATCACCGGCCCGGGCGGCAAATGCGTCGATGTCGCCGCCGACGACACCGGCGCCAACCTCGCCGCGGTGCAGCTGTGGGACTGCCAGAGCTACGCGGAGGACCAGCATTGGCAGCATTTCGCTGACAACACCCTCCGGACGCTCGGCCGCTGCCTCGACATCAACGGCAACGGCACCGCGAACGGCACCCAGGTCCAGCTGTACGACTGCAACGGAGCCGGCGGGCAAGTCTGGCAACAACAGGCCGACGGTTCACTTCGCAATCCGCAGTCCGGACGCTGCCTCGACTCC
>JAOPYG010000348.1 GCA_025964685.1 Actinoallomurus sp.
CTGGACCGTCTCCTGCGGCTGATCGACGGCTACGTCGGCGCGCTCGGGCAAGTCGGCGTGTTCAACCGGGCCTTCCTGCTGCTGTGGGCCGAGGCGGCCACGGCGTCGGAGCTGGCGCCGATCTTCCGCGAGCGGGACGACGCCTTCCGCGCCGACCTGCGCGACGACGTCCATTCCGGCATCGCGGACGGCACCATCCGCCCCGACCTCATCCCGGCCGAGGTCGCGGTCGCGGTCGTCGGGCAGCTCCGCGGGATCGGGCTGCAGCGGCTGCTCGACCCGCAGGCCGTCGACACCGAACGGCTGCGCCACACCGTCACCGAGCACTGGCGCCGGGCGCTTGGAACTCCTACAAGAATGATCTTGGAATAGGTTGATCTCTCCTCGACGGCGCCTCCAGTTCAGGCAAGTCGACGCTGGCCAAAGGGCTGCAACGCACGCTTGAGGAGCCGTTCCTGCACGTGTCCTCCGATCAGTTCGTGGCCGCCGGCATGCTGCCCGATCGCCGGGACGGCTCCGGACCGTTCGCGTGGTTGACCCAGATGCGCCCGCGCTTCTTCGCGGGGTTCCACCGCTGCCTGCCGGCGCTCGCCGAACCGGCAACAATCTGATCGTCGAGCATGTGATCGAGTTCCCGGCCTGGCGTGACGAACTGTCCCGGCTCCTGGCGCACCTGGACGTCTTCCTCATCGGCGTGCACTGCGACCTCGACGAACTGGACCGTCGAGAACGCTCCCGCGGTGATCGTCGCATCGGCGAGGGCCGTAGCCACATCGAGGAGAATCTGGGCCTCGCAAAGGTCAGGGGGTGGCGGCGTCGAGCAACGCTGCTGCGGCGGCTCGGGCGTGGTCACCGCACGTTGGGTCATTGAGCACCATCGCCCTACTGGCGGCACCGTCCGAGAGAATCGCGAGTTGCTCACCGAGGACGTCGGGATGTGCCGCGCCGAGTGCGCTCACCAGTTCGATGACGCGCTGGGTAAAGCGCTGCTTCTGCTGACGCGTGTACGCATGCACCGGGCTGTCCGGGTCCGGGAACTCGGCTGCGGCATCGACGAACGGGCATCCCCGGATGAGACCAGTGCCGTTGTCGGGCACGGTGAACAACGCGAGAAGCCGCTCTCTCGGGGAGAGATCCTCTCGGTCGAGCGCGCCTTCCATCGTGAGCCCGGCTTCGGCGAGATGGCGTAGGTAGGCCACCACCAAGTGATCTTTGGTGGGGAAGTGGATGTAGAGGGTGCGCTTCGAGACCGGAGCCCTCGCCGCTACCTGCTCCATGCCCGTGGGGTTGATTCCCTGCACCTCGAACAGCGCTACGGCGGCGGCGAGGATTCGCTCCCTCCCACCGCGCCCGCGACGACGGAGTCCCTCGTCTGGCGGCGCGGCGAGGCCCGATCGGCCGTTCTCGCCACCGTCGACACGCTCACCGACGGCATAGGCGACCTCGGAACCCATGGCCCGGACGCCTGGCTACCCGGAGACGACCCCCACAAGCGGTAGACCCATCAGCCCACCCACCCCGTCTTTGACCTGGGCGTCTCTCCCTCGGAGAGGCGCCCTTCGTCATTCTGATTCATCTCTGGTCTCATTCGACGTCGACGAGCGTATGGCCCGTGGTCCGCGCGGTGTCTTGGACTACGTCGCACCACCACCGCGAGCGGTTGCCAGCTGAGACCGGCGGTGAGTGCCTCGGCATCCCCTGGCGCCCGGGGCGCCCGTCTCCAGCCGGAGATCTTGTTGATCACCTGGCCATCCGAGCACTTGATTTGCCGCGATCCGTGCTGGGCCTGCTCAGTGATCGTCCGCCTGATCAACGCCCACGTGGTCGATGCACGCTCATGCCGACGAGCGGACGTTCGCGCTGGCCAGCAACCGGTTACTGAGCAGCATGCGAAGGAAGAACACGTCGGTCCGGACCGCGTTCCACTCCTGGTCGCCGAGCTTGACCTGCCCAGTGCCGAGCCGTTCAGCGACCGGGACGCGGCTTCCTGAACTACTATCCATGTAGTAGGTTTGATTTCGGTCGTCCAGAATCAAACGGTCGGCTGTCTTGAACCCCCGGTCACATCCGGACGGCTGCACTCTCATGCGCCGGGCGACACGCGGCCGCGGCCGAGAACCCCCGTGAGTAATCGTCGGTCAGGAGGCTGAGACAGCCGTGCCGGTTTGTCATGACCCGCCGGATGACCAGGTGTGCCCGTCCCCCGACGCGGCTCCGTCGCACGCCGATGCGCCCCGAATCGTCATCTTCTCGGCGAGCGTCGGTGCCGGTCATGACGGCGCCGCCGCGGAAATCGCACAGCGTCTCGGGGCATCGGGATTCCGCGTTGACCGCCATGACTTCGTCGATTTGTTGCCCGCCCACACGGGAAAGCTGCTGCGCGGCGCCTACCACCGCCTGCTGACGGTGGCGCCCTCGGCCTACCAGCGGATCTACACGACCACCGAGTGCGCCGATCGCACCGGTCCGATCCTGCGGGCCTTGCTGCGCAGCGCCGAGCGCCGCACCCTACGGGCGCTGCCATCCGATACGCGCGCGATTGTGTCGACCTACCATGGGGCCAGTCAGGTTCTTGGCGCTCTCCGCCTGCGGGGCGACCTGACCGTGCCCGCGGTGACCTACCTGACGGACTTCTCCGTACACCCGTTGTGGGTCGCGTCCGGCATCGACGTCCATCTGGCCGCCCACGCGGTACCGGCCGGGCAGGCCCGCGCCCAGGGCGCCACGGTGGTCGCGGTGACCGGACCTGTCGTGAGCCCGCTGTTCACCCCGGCGACGCCGGCCGAACGGCATGCCGCCCGCTCTCGGTTCGGGCTGCCGGAGAGGGCACCGCTGGCGCTCATCGTCGCGGGTTCGTGGGGCGTGGGACCTGTTCGTGAAGCGGCCGCCGAGGTCTTGAACAGCGGTGTGGCGGTACCCGTCGTGGTGTGCGGACGCAACCAGTCCCTGGCCGACCGAATGCGGCGAGACGGTATCGAACACGCCTATGGCTGGGTGAAGGACATGCCCGGCCTCATGCAGGCATGTGACGTGCTCGTACAGAACGCCGGCGGCCTCACCTGCTTGGAGGCGTTCGCCAGCGGGCTCCCGGTCGCGAGTTATCGCTGCATTCCCGGCCACGGCCAGGCCAACTCCGCCGCATTGGAAGAGGCCGGCCTGGCCGCATGGATCCGCGGACCGGACCAACTCAAACCGGTACTCACCGAACTCCTCGACGGCCCACTCGGCCGACGTCAGCGCGCCGAGGGCCTGGCGCTGTATCAAACCCGGCGCGGCCCGGTGCAAGCCGTCGCCTCGACCGCCGCGGACGGGGTCGCCACCGCGCCTGCGAGGACCGTACGCCGCCCGGTCCGCCGGAGGATAACCATCCTGGCCGCGGCCGTGACCGCCACGGCATGCCTCGGTATCGGCGCACCCCATCTGGAGAACTACGCGGACTCGTTCACGCACATGGTCGGTGGACACCTCCGATGAACTCCAGCCGCCTGACCAGGATCGCTCTGGGAGCCGGAGCCACGGTGCTGCCTGCACTCGCTGCCGTCCATGCGGCACCCGTCATCTCCACCTTCGGACCTCTGCGTAACCGGGTCATGCCCCGCCTGTCCGGACAAGGCCGGCCCGATCACGTCGCGCTGACCTTCGATGACGGCCCAGACCCGGTGTCCACTCCGCACTTCCTCCGTCTCCTGGAGGCCCGCGGGGTCCGCGTGACCTTCTTTCTGCTGGGCTCGATGCTTGCTCGCTCATCCGGCCTCGCCAAGGAGATGGATGCCGCCGGCCACGAGATCGCGATCCACGGCTGGGCCCACCGCGCGTTGTTGTTGCGCGGCCACCGCGCGACCTACGACGACCTGGCGCGCGCCCGCGACGCCGTGGCGGAGACCGTCGGGACGGCGCCCCGGCTGTTCCGGCCCCCGTACGGCGTAATGAGCACGAGCGCACACCTGGTGTGCCGCCGACTCGGCCTGACTCCGGTCCTGTGGACCGCGTGGGGCGAAGACTGGCGCGCCCGCGCTACCCCCGGCACCGTCTATGACACCGTCACCCGCGACCTGCGCGGTGGCGGCACCATCCTCCTTCACGACTCCGACTGCACATCGGCGAGCGGCTCCTGGCACCGTACGCTCGCCGCCCTCCCCGCCATCCTTGACCGTTGCGAGGAACTCGGCGTGCGCGTCGGTCCGCTCAGGGATCACGGAGCGCCTGTGGACCGAACGCCGTAGACGCTCAGCCGCAGCACCGGTTGTGACCTGGGCGTCTCTCCCTCGGAGAGGCGCCCTTCGTCGTCGATGAGCGTACGGCCTATGGTCCGCGCAGCGTCTGGACTAAGTCGCACCACCATCGCGACGGGTTCCCAGCTGAGAATGGCGGTGAGTGGCTCGGCATCCCCTGGCGTCTGGTGCGCCTGCATCCAGCCGAAGATCGTGTACATCGCCCTGGCCATCCGCGCGCCGCACCGCATCCTCCTTTCGCCAGTCGCAGTCCGGCCGTGGTGGCTGGTGCGCGCGAGTCCGGCTCGCCTCCCGCCTTGGGTCTTTTTGAAGGGGCCGGGTGTTTGCGCCGTAGCCGAAGCCGGCCTCCGCAAGAGGGTTGACTCGGCGAGCCACAGCCGGCTGACTCAACGCCCTCTTCTGCCGATGAGCGGGTGTTGTTCGTCGAGAGATGTTCACGACTTTGGGTTTGTCTCGACGTGTTTCGGGCGCCGTCCGCCGGGTGGGTCAGGAGCGTCGTCAGCCGCTGTTCCGCCCCCGGGACTGTACGGTCAACGGGGGCCTTAAGAGTCGGAGACCGGGGGCACGTGAGCCCGCGGGCGATCTCGGCCATGTCTGCCCGCGCGCCTTTTCACGAGTCGTGCCCCCGGTCTCAGGAACCACGTATTTCTAATTTCTAAGAGAAGGGTCAGGGGACGTAGCGCTCAATGAGCGTCTGGTTGGCGGACGACGAGGTCTTGTAGGTGCCGACGGCCCACACGGGGCCACCCGGGGCGGCTGAGATACCGCCGAAACCGTTGTCCCCGCCGGTGCCCCCAGGGTTGGGGGTCGGCATCACGGTCCATCGCCCGTGGACCAACTGCTCGACGAGCGTGACATGGTTTTGGACGTTGGGGTCGCTATCGGCCGACCGGCCCGCCGCCCAGGTGGTCTTGCCCGCGCTGGTCAGGCCGTAGAAATCGTTCTCGAACGATCCCACCTGGGGCGTCACGCTCGTGGCGGCGTGACTTCCTGTGACCGTGAACGCCAGGCTGGATTGCGGGTCTTTGCCATCCTCCTTCGTGCCGACCGCGACGAGCTGTGAACCGCTGACCGTGGCGGCGTACGGGTCGAAGGTGTAGCCGTGCTGAGCGGGGCCGGGCGCGACCTGCCAGGAATCACCGTTCCAGTGCTCGACCAGGGCCTTGCCGGGGAAGGCGTTGCCCTGCTCCTGACCGACGGCCCACACGTTGGCCGGACCGGCCGCGGTGACGCCGAACAGCTCGTTGCCGTTGGGTCCGGGGTTGGGGCTCGCCACGGCGGACCAGCGCCGCCCGTCCCAGTGCTCGATCAGAGTGCGGAAGCCGCCGTTCGCGTCGGTCTGGGATCCACCGACCGCCCAGACGTCGTGGTCGTTGACGGCATTGACGGAGAACAGCATGTCGCCCTTGGCGCCCGGGTCGGGGCTGGGCACCACTCTCCAGGCCTTCCCGTCGTAGTGTTCGATGAGGGTGCGGATCCGGTAGTCGGCGTCGGCGTAGTAGCCGGCGGCCCAGGCCTGTCCGGTCGGCAGGGCCGAGACGCCGAACAGGGTGTTCTCCTGATCACCGGCGTTCGGTACGGCGATCGCCGTCCACCGCCGGCCGTCCCAGTGGAGAGCCAGGTTGCGGAAGACGTCCGGGTTGTCGGCGGAGTAGTAGTTGCCGACCGCCCACGCGTCGTTCGCGGTCGGGGCCGAGATCGCCGCCAGGTTGTTGTCGTCGTTGCTCAGGTTGGGACTGGGTATCACCTGCCAGTGGCCATGGTCGGCGGCGGGCGCGGCCGGCGCGCTCACCGGGGTGGTGGCCGTCGGCGGACCGCTAGGTGCCGGCTTGATCGGGGCATGGGTGAGGAGGGAAGCCGGGACCGGCATGGCCGGAGCCGCCGGGTCGAGGGCGAACAGCGGCGCCATCGGCTTGATCGTGGATGTGTCGCAGGTTGCCGCCAGGCAGCCCAGGCCGAACGCGTGCTGCAGGCCAGATAGCAGCGAGTAGTGGTTGTACCCGGTCGCGTCGACCACGTGCTGAGAACCACGGTTGGTCACCACGACCGTAAGGGCGCGGCCGCCGCCTCCTGTCTTGGTCCCCAGGCCGGAGTTGTCGCCGCTGTCGCCCTCGTCGAAGGTGATGACGATCGCGTTGTTGCCGGTCGCCCAGACCCGTGAGGCGGTGATCTGCGAGATCGTGTCGGCGACGAAGGCGTCGGCCGTGGAGACGAGCCACTTGTCGTGGACGTCACCTGGGCTGCCCGAGTCCACACAGACCGGCGGAGCGCCATGCATGTCATGGCACTCGTCCGGCATGATGTAGCTGAAGTTGGGGACTGTGCCGCTGGTCAAGTCCTTCTGCAGCTGCCCGAGAGGCTGCATCTTGGCCATCTCGGCAGGGTTGGAGTTGACGCTGTTGAAGTACGCCATCCCGTTGTGCTTCGCGATGTAAAGGGTGTCGCTGTCCGGAATTCCCATGCAGCGCACGGGATAGCAGTAGCCCTTGTAACCGGCGTAGGGCATCCCCTGGAAGTAGCCCTTCCAACTCTTGTGGGCCGCGTCCATCTGGCTCATCAGGTTGGGTGCATTGACATGAAAAAGCCAGTACGGCGTGTCACTGGCGACTCCGAAGGTCCCCCCACCCAGCGTGGCCACGTAATTGGGACCGCTGGGATGGGTTATGCCGTAGTAGTTGCTGGCATAGCCGTACGCATGCGCCAGATTGTTGATGGTCGGCGCTGCTGGGTTACCGACGATCTGGTCGAAGCCGTGGTTCTCTTCGGTGAGCATGAACACGTGGTCGTAGCGAGGCGGTGACGCCCCGCCCTGGGCAGAGGCGGCCGCCGACGGGAGGTCGCCCCCGGCGACTGTGAGGCCGCTGATCGCGACCAGGGCCGCCAAGGCGGCCAGCATGGGCAGGCGGAAGAGTCGATTCACGATGTTCCCTGGGGTTCGGTGGTACGGCATGTTCCGCTAACTGAGTTACTACCGCGGTAGTAGCAACGGTTATGAACGGTTCGGCACGTTCGTTACGGAGCCACGCGCTTCCGCTGGCCACAGAGTGAACACGGCATGAGCACTCCCGGCCGCGCCCCGTACGCGCGCCGAGCACCCGGCCACCCATCTTGACTGCCCAGGCTTTCTTCGTGCGGCGGGCGTGCGAGAAGCCGGTGCCGGCGGCAATTTCGCGCTCGCGTATGCCGGCTGCCCGCTCGTCATAGCCCGCTCTGCGTAGTGCGATGCTGAGATACATCCTCTTCTGCCGCGAGTATCGCGGTCATGCCGAGATGGGGACGTTGCGGCGATTACCCCGGGTCCCGGGTGACTAGTCTTCGTCTGTGGCTACTCCGTGGACCCTGACCTTCGACTGCGCAGACCCGTCCCGGATGGCGTCCTTCTGGAAGGTCGCTCTGGGGTACGTCGAAGCTCCACCACCGGAGGGATTCGACACGTGGGAGCAGTGGCTGACGCATTTCGAGGTGCCGGAGGAGGAGTGGGACGACGGTGCCGCGCTGACCGATCCGGACGGCGTCGGTCCGAGAATCTCCTTCCTCAAGGTTCCCGAGCCCAAGGTCGCAAAGAACCGGCTGCACATCGACGTCCAGGTCGCCGGCGGACGCCACCAGCCATGGGATCTCCGTGAGCGACGGATCCGAGACACGGTCGAGCGGCTCGTCACTGCGGGCGGCAGCGTGCTCACAGAGCAGGAGTTCGACGGACAGCTTGACCACGTCGTGATGGCCGACCCAGAGGGGAACGAGTTCGACGTCGTCTAAGCCCTCAGTTGCTCGCGAGCTGCGCCAAGCAGTCGTGGGACGGTCGTCGGCGGCCAAGCTTCCCTTCTGGAGAATGCACCAGACGCGCCCCAACACTTCCGGCTTCTCGCATCGTGCAGAGGCCGTGTACTGCTCGGCGTCCGAAGGGAACAACATCCTCATCTGCCGCGAGCGAAGCTCGGTCTCCCGCCTGGCGTGCGTGGCGTTCGCCCACGGATACCGCCAGCGTCAACGGGAGATTGTCGGCGCCGACCGATAACTTCTTCGATGCCAGGGAGGCAGCACGGCAGAGCGATGGGTTAGGTCCGACGGAGAGGAACCCGCCATGCCCATGATCGATCTGGAGTCCGCTGCCAGCGAGGTGGTGCGTCTGTTGGATGGGGTGACCGAAGACCGGCTGGATGATCCGACGCCGTGCGCTGACACCCCGGTCGCCGCCCTGCTCGATCACCTCGTGGGCTTGTCGCTGGCCTTCACCTGGGCGGCCCGCAAGACCACCCCGCCCGGAGACCGACCAAGGCCGGGGTCGGCGAGCGCCAAGCATCTGGATCCGCAGTGGCGCACGCTG
>JAOPYG010000355.1 GCA_025964685.1 Actinoallomurus sp.
GTGCTTGAACCGTGCCGCCGCAAGGGCGCGCGCCGCTCTGCGGGCCGGGTCAGGTGACAGGGCCGCGGCCCGTTCGAGGAACGCGGCGGCGGCCGCGATGCCTCCGCGGGCGCAGGCGGGGTACGCCGCCTGTTCGAGCTCCTCAGCCACGGTCTCGTCGGGGAGGAACACCGACCACCCGCGATGCCACGCACGCCGGTCCGGGTGCAGATCGGGGTCGGTCACGTCGGCCAGCACACGATGGACGGCGCGGCGGTCCTCCAGCGATGCCGCCCGATAGACGGCGGACCTTAACGACGCATGACGGAACCGCACGCGGACGCCGAGGTCGACCAGTCCCGCGGCCTCCATCGGCCCCGCCGCCTCGGCCCCGATGCCGAGCTCCTCGGCCGCGCGCCACAGGAGCGCCGGCTCCCCGAGCGGCTCGGCCGCCGCCACCAGAAGCAGCCTCTGGGTCTGGGCGGGCAGAGCGGCCAGATGCTCGCGGTAGGCGACCTCGACGCGCTCGGGCACCGGGAGCGCGTCCGGCAGGCCGAAGCCGCCGGCCAGCTCCACCGGACCCACGTGCCGCGGCACCTCGAGCAGTGCCAGGGGGTTGCCGCGCGCCTCGGCGACGATCTGATCGCGGATCCGCTCGTCCAGCGGCGCGCGGATCTGGGAACGCAACAGTGCGAGCGCGTCACCGTCACCGAGGCCGGCGAGAGTCCGTGAGGGCAGCCCGTCGAACAGGTCCGGCTCCGCGGGCCGGCGCAGCGCGAACAGGAACGCCACCGGCTGTGCCGCGATCCGGCGCGCGACGAATGTCAGGACCTGGGCCGACGCGTGGTCGAGCCACTGCGCGTCGTCGACGACGCAGACGATCGGCCGCTCCCGCGCGGCGCCGGACAGCAGGCCGAGGACCCCGAGACCGACCCGGAAGAGATCCGGCGCCATGCCGTCACGCAACGCGAAGACCACTTCGAGGGCGGTGCGCTGTGGGCCCGGCAGCGATTCCAGCCGCGACAGCAGTGGCTCGCAGAGTTGGTGCAATGCCGTGAACGGGAGCTCGGTCTCGTGCTCCCTGCCGACCGCTCGTACGCGTCGCAGGCCCGGCGCCGTGGCCAGCGCGTGCTCCAGCATCGCCGTCTTGCCGATGCCGGTCTCGCCGCGGATCACGAGCGTCCCACCACGGCCGGACAGAGCCGCCCGCAACAGGTCGCCCACCGCCGCGAGCTCGGTCGTGCGCGAGAGGAACTCGTGCCCGCTGGCTGACGGGACTCCGTCGGCCATGATGACCTCCTGGCGCCCTAGTGATGCAGTCATGTTCTGATCAACTGATCGTCTTCCAAACATAAACGCCATGACACGGGCGTAACGCCAACATGAACCAACATTCCCGGAACCATCCGTCCACGCACACTGCGGCGCATCACGTGGCATCCCGGCTGAACCCCTGCGGTGAGCGGAGAAACGGGGTGGCTCTGCGCACGACGCACCGGCCGCTGGTGGTGGATGTGAACACCGGCAGCACCGTACGCGTCGACGAGTGCGAGGTCACCGACGTCGAGGGCAGCGGCAAGCTGTGCCTGGACGTGTCGGGCGCCGGGGCGCCGGGATCAACGACCCCTGGATCAGCATCTACCCGTGCGGCCTCAACGACGACCACCTGTGGTCATTCTCCTGAGCGCCTAGTGCGGTGACCACCAACCTCCGCCGAGTCACGCGCCCTTCGTTGATCTGCGGCGTGTTCGCCTTACCAAGCGCAACCAAGGCGAACACGCCGCAGATCAACAGCCCCTGCCGGCGCCGGAGGTTGACGGATTGGCTACCGTGTCGCCCATGCCTGATACCTGGCTGTCCGATACCCGCTCCTCGTACGACACCGACGCCTCCGGATACGCCGAGAAGGTGCGTGGACTGCTCGGTGCGAGGCCTTACCTACGCGCGAGCCTGGCGTTGTTCGCCGAGTTGGTGCACGGTGCCGGAGGCGGGCCGGTCGCTGATGTCGGCTGCGGGCCGGGCTATGTCACCGGCCACCTCCACGGCCTCGGAGTGGACGCGTTCGGCATCGACATCTCGCCCGAGATGATCGCCATCGCGCGGCGCGACCACCCCGACCTACGCTTCGAGGTCGGGACGATGACCGACCTCAGCCTGGCGGACGATTCAGTCGCCGGCGTACTCGCGTTCTGGTCCGTGATCCACGTGCCCGACCACGCCATGCCCGGCGTGTTCGAGCAGTTCCGCCGAGTGTTGCGCCCAGGGGGTCCGCTACTGGTCGGCTTTCACGTCGGTGACGAGACACGACATACGTCCGAGGGCTACATGGGTCGCCCGATCAACGTTGACAGTCACCACCGCCGGCCGAGCAAGATCGCGGGCTGGCTTCGTGACGCGGGGTTCACGATCGAGGCCGAACTGGTCATCGGGCCGGACGAGGACGGCCCGGGAGCCGTCATCTTCGCGCGCAGCCACGCCTGACCGCGCCCTGATGTCACCGTCTACTGTTTTTGCGGCTCATGACGTTGGTGACACAGGACGGCACCTGTGAAACCTAGGTGCCTAGTGCGGTGACCACGACGTTCACCGGGCCGGTTATGCGGCCTTGGGGCGTGGGCGGCCCCAGCGTTGCCGGCGATGGCTGCGCACGCGCGGTGATGCGGCGGAGACGGCCTGCCGCCCAGTTAGGGTCCAGCGCGGCCAGCCCCCGGGTGTTGAAGTCGTGGATCACATCGCGCACCGTGTCCTCGTGCGCTTGGACGAGCCGGGCGATCGCCGGAACCTATGTCCCGGACGCCGACGCCATGATGATCATGGCCCGGCGCACCCGGATCGACTCGTGCTCGCCCCGCCGCACGATCTGCTGCAGCCTGCGGCCTTCATCCTCGGTCAGCCTGCGTGCCCGCACCGGCTCAGCCACCCACACCACCTCACCCTCAACAGCGATCTCGTCGCCATCGAGGGTGAGGCCCAGCAATGACCAGACCGTGGACCTCGACCGGCGTGTCCCGACCCGGTGTACGTTCGTGGTCACCGCACTAGTCGCGGACGGTCAGGAGATCGGTGAGGCCGATCCGGTCGTAGAACTCCGCCCGTACCCGGTCGGCGACCTCGCTGACGGTCTGGGAGCCGTCGTCGGCGGGGTCGATGGTGACACGGAAGGGCCGGCGACCCTTCGGGGTGTCCACGATCGCGGCGATGGCACGCGCCACCTCGCCCACGTCGGCGTCGGGCGGTGCCAGGTCGGCCAGGCGCCGGCCGACCTGGTCCGGCAGGCCCGCGTAGAGCTCGTCGTACGCCCGCGCCGTGGCGGTGTCCTCGGGCAGCATGGCGTGGGCGAAATGGTTGGTACCGGACGTGAACGCGCCAGGGATGACCATTGAGGTGTCGATGCCGAAGCGGGCGAGTTCGACGGCGTAACTTTTGCCCAGATGGTCCTCGGCCGCCTTGGCGGCGAAGTACGGGCCGAGGTACGGCGGGGTGCCGCCGTACGTGCTGGAGGAGCCCACCCAGACCAGCAGGCCGTCGCGGCGGGCGCGCATCTGGGGGAGTACGGCGCGGTTGAGCCGGTGGGCGGACAGGACGTTGGTGTCGTAGATCTGGGCCAGTTGTTCGGGCGTGAACGCCTCGGCCGGTCCCAGCACCATGTGGCCGGCGTTGTGGACTACCACGTCGATCCCGCCGGTCCGCGCGGTCACGGTGTCGACGGCGGCGTCCACCGAGGACTGGTCGGAGACGTCCAGTTCGACCGTGCGCAGCTCCACGCCGTTGTTCTCCGCGTACGCGCGGGCGTCGGCGACGGCGGCCGCGTTGCGGCTCGTGGTCTGGCGGATGCCGGCATAGACGATGTGGCCGGCGTCCGCCAGCGCACGGCTGCTGAGCGCGCCGAACCCGCTGGACGCACCGGTGACGATGACGGTTTTGGGCATGGTGAACTCCCGGTCTGACGCGGATGGTCACCCGTGCCCCGGCTGGGGTCAGGTGAAGGAGATGACGCTCCGCCCGTGGGCGGTGCCGGCGGCCATGGCCTCCAGCGCGGCCGGTACCTGGTCCAGGCCGATCGGCGTGATGTCGGGAAGGATGCCGTGGGTGGCGGAGAACGCGAGGGTGTCGCGCAGGTCGTGCGGTGAGCCGGACGGTGAGGCCATCACGTGCAGGCGGTTCAGCACCATCGGCATGGTGGGCAGTTCGAGCGGCTCGGAGCCGTATCCACAGAGCACGAGAGTGCCGTCCGGGGCCAGACCGCCGAGCGTGGCCGCCGCGGCGGACGTCGACGGCGCGGCGTTCAGCACGACGTTCGCGCCGTCGTCCCATGCCTTCAGGGCGGGAGCGGGATCGGTCTCCTCGGTCGCGACGAAGAGCTCGGCTCCGAGGGCCTTGGCGCTCTCCTCGCCCCGCCGCGAACGGCTCACCACCGCGACCCTGGCGCCGATGGCCACGGCGTACCGGATGGCGAGTGTGCCGATGCCGCCCATGCCGATGACCGCCACCCGTGAGCCGGCCGTGGCCCCGGCCTGCCGCAGGCCGTTGAAGGCGGTGAGGCCGGCGCACATCAGCGGCGCGGCGGCGATCGGGTCGAGTCCTGCGGGCAGCGGCGTGACGTACCCGGCCTTGAGGACCGCGTACTCGGCGTAGCCGCCGTCGGCGACGATCCCGGTGATCCGCTTCCGCGGGCAGAGGATCTGTTCGCCCCGTACGCAGTAGTCACAGTGGCCACAGGAGTCGTACAGGAACTGGGCGCCGACGGGCGTACCCACCTCCGGCCATGAGACGCCGTCCCCGACCGCGGTGATCACCCCGGTGATCTCGTGGCCCGGGACGACCGGGAAGCGCGCGAACGGGTAGTGGCCGCGCAGCAGGCCGAGGTCGGAGAAGCAGACACCGCACGCGGTGATCTTGACGAGGACCTCGCCCGGTCCCGGAGCCGGGGTGTCCACCTCGGTCAGGAACAGCGGGGCGTTGACCCCGGTGGCGACGGCAGCACGCATGAAGAACTCCAGTTGTCGGGCAGGCGATCAGGTCGTAGCCCGGGCGGCTACCGGGCGCCATTCCACGACCGCCGGACTCCCCTAAGATCGGAAAAAGGACGACGACGGCGACGGAGCCGTCCACTGAGAGTCTTCCGCCCGCATGCCCACGGCGTCCAAGGCTTCTTCCCACGATATCGATGCGGTTCACGCATCGATCGGCCGCGAGGCAGGAGATGATGCGGCGTGGATTCGGATCTGGACCTGCGCCGGCTGCGCTACTTCATCGCGGTGGCCGAACGCCTCCACTTCGGCCAGGCCGCCGCGGTGCTGCACATCACCCAGCCCGCGCTGTCGCGTCAGATCCAGCAGCTCGAACAGGACGTCGGCATCGAGCTGTTCGCGCGCACGAGCCGGGACGTCGCGCTCACGCCCGGCGGCGAGCAGCTCCTGCGGGACGGCCGGCGGCTGCTGGCCACGGCGAGGGCGACCCAGGAGCGCGCGCGTCACGCCAGCGGCGGTCCGACACTGACGGTCGGCTTCATGCTCGGCGTGGACGTCGATCCCACCCTGCGGCTCTTTGGCGAGCGGCACCCCGAGGTCGGCCTCCGGCTGCAGCGCCTGCGGTGGTGGAACCAGAGCGATGCCCTCGTCGACGGACGCGTCGACGTCGGCTTCGTCCGCTGTCCGCTGCCGGCGGGCGAGCTCGGCGTGCTGCCGCTGTACGCCGAGCCGCTGACCGTCGCACTGGCGTCCGGCCATCCGCTGAGCGGCCGTCCTTCGGTCGACATCGCCGAGGTCGCCGGCGAAACCGTGCTTCGCTACGCCGACGCCCCTCCCGCCTGGAACGCCTTCTGGAGCGTCGACCCGCGCCCGGACGGCAGCCGGCCCCACTACGGTCCCGCGGTGCACGACATGGAGGAGATCGTCCATTACGTACGGGCGGGCAGCGGCATCGCGTTCCTGCCGGCGCCCGTCTCGGCGGCGTTCCGCCGTCCCGAGATCGCCTACGTCCCCGTCACCGGAGTCCCGGCCGGACGGATCGTGCTCGCGTGGGACGCCGCACAGGACTCCCCGCTCGTCACCGCCTTCGCCGAGGTGGTCCGCCAGACCGCCACCTGCCCCGAACCGACCTGAGCCCCGACGCGAGCTCAGGGAGTGGGGTGCAGCCGTGAAGTTGCCGGTCTCATGATCCCCGATGATCCATCGGAATCACCGAGTACGCGCGGGCTCACGGATGTTGGACGAGGTCCTGGTCGGTGACGGCGGGGGCGCCGGTGGTCGGGGCCGACACGAGTTCAAGTGCGAGCGCGACGCCGGCGGCGTACCGCTCTTCGGGCGTGGTGTCGGTGTCCTGCAACATGAATGTGGAGGCGTTCACCGCTATCAGGGCCATCACCGACTTGAGCTGGTCGATCGCCGGGGCGTCCCGAGGTGACAGCATGCCGGCCATCGTGCGGAACCGGTTGTGCAGCTTCTCGGCGACGGCCAGCTCGCGCATCGTCGACTTGCTGTCCTGGAGCAGTCGGCGTACGCCCGGTGGCCACTGCCGGGTCAGGCTGGCGTAGCGCTCGATCAGTCTCTGCCGTGTCTCCAGCGTCGGGGGCTGTTCTCGGAGCCAGGCGACGATCTCGTCCATGTCCGCGATGAGGTCGTCGAAGAGACTGACGACGATGTCCTCTTTGGTGTTGAAGTGGTAGTACAGCGCC
>JAOPYG010000426.1 GCA_025964685.1 Actinoallomurus sp.
ACCCGCCACGAGGATCTTCACGGCGAGCGGCATGGCAGCGCCCCGGGAGGGGTCAGAGCGCTTGGAGTCCATTCAGCACTTCCTTCAAAAGCCGTTCATTGGGAAGACGATTGTCCGGCTCGGGCCGTCTGACGGCGATCAGCCCGTGGTCGAGTAGATCACCGAGCAGCACCCGGACAACGCCGAGGGGAAGCTTCATTTTCGCCGACACCTCTGCCACGGAGAGCGGCCGCACGCACATCTCGAGGATGGCCAGGTGTTCCGGTCCGGCCCCGGCGGGTGCGAACGATGAGGTCGCGGCCGTCGCGATGATCGCGATCAGCTCGAACCCCTCGCGGGACGCGCGTGTACGGCCCCTGGTCAGCGCATAGGGCCGGACGACCGGCCCGGCCTCGTCGTCGAGCCATTCGCTCATTCAGCCGCCCCGCCTGCAGGCCCCGCGGCGGGGGGCCGGAGTGGCGTCCCGCCGTCCGCGTGAGCCGCCCGGCCCGATGGCCCGGCGCCGCCGAGGCGACTCCGGGGCTCTGGTGTGTCCGCTCCGCTCGCTCATCCGGCGTCACGATTCCACGGCCGAGCGAGGAAGGGTCGACATGTGCTGGCCCACCCGCTTGACCAGCAGCGCCATCTCGTAGGCGATCAGGCCCACGTCCGCGTCGGAGCCGGCCAGGACGGCGAGACACGCGCCGGACCCGGCGGCGGTGACGAACAGGAAGGCATGGTCCATCTCGACGATGGTCTGGCGCACGGCGCCGCCGCCGAACTGCCGCCCGGCGCTGCGCGCGAGGCTCTGGAAGCTCGCGGCGACCGCCGACAGGTGCTCGGCGTTCTCACGCGTGAGACCGGTGGACGAGCCGACCAGCAGACCGTCACTCGACAGCACGACAGCCTGGTGCACCTGAGTGACCTGGTTGACGAGACTGTCCAGCAGCCAGTTGAGTTCCCCCGCAGAACCCGCTGACATCAGATGTCCTCCTCTTCGTGGGCTGTCTTGGTCTCCTCGGCGTCCGAGCGACCGCGCAGCCAACCCTTTTGGATGGAGCTCAGCATCGTGCGGAGCTCCTCAGGCGAACGCTCACCGCTCGCCGTGTCACTGACCGGCTCGGCTTCGTCACGAAGCTGCGGCGCCAGGTTCGCCTGGCGCACACGCCGGGGCAGTGCGGGTCTGTCATTGCCCTCATCGGGAGTGCTCGCCGGCGCCTGCTCTGCCGCAGGCGCGGCGGGCGCGGTCGGCGGCGGAGGTGGGGCCGGGGGCGCCGGGAATGCCGACGGGGCCGGGGGTGCCGGGAATGCCGACGGGGCCGGGGGTGCGGGCGGTGCCGGGGTCCACGCGGGCGGCGACTCGTCGGCGGGCTCGAACAGCGAACGACGCTGCTCGGATCCCGCGCCGCTCGCGGGCGGCCGCTCGCCGCCGTGGCGCCGAGGCAGCGGAGGCAGCTCGCCGGTGTCCTCGGCGGGCGTCCAGTGCCCGGTGTCCGTGCCGGCCGAACCGTACCCGCCGTTGCCGCTCGCGTAGCCTCCGCCCGTCGGGCCGGAGTCCTGCGCGCCCGTGCCGAAGGGGTTCGGGTCGTACGCTCCCGTGTCCCGGCCGTTCTCGCGCGGACCCGTCTCGTACGGGGCGGCCGGGCGGGTGGTGTCGTACCGGTGCGCGCCCGTGTCGTACGAGGGGGCCGTGAACGGGCCGGTCTCGTGCGGGGCCGGCTCGGAGCCGGCGGCCTGCGAGCCCGTGTCGAAGGAGCCGGTGTCGTACGAGGGCCGGTCGAAGGAGCCCGTGTCGTACGAGCCGGCGTCGTATGAGCCGGTGCCGTATGAGCCCGTGTCGCCCGGCGGCGTGCCGAAGGCCGGTGCGATGTCGTTGTGGCGCTGCGGCAGCGGGGGACGGTCCCCCCCGCCGCGGGTCAGCGGCATGGGTCCGGTGTCGGTGTTGCGTTCGCCGTAGGAGGGCGGACCGATGGCGCCGATGGGCACCAGCGCGTCCTCGCCGCGGCGGGTCACCGCGAGCCGGCCCGAGTCCAGCTCGCCCTGGTCGCCGCTGCGCACCACGATGCCGTCGGGCAGCAGGACGATCGCGGTCGTCCCGCCGTACGGCGACGTGCGGAGCGTGACCTGGATCGAGTGCCGCTGGGCCAGCCGGCCGACGACGAACAGGCCGAGCTGCGCGGTGTTGGACAGGTCGAAGTCCGGCGGCCGGGCCAGCTTCTCGTTGGCCTGGGCGAGGGCGGCCGGGTCCATGCTCAGGCCGCGGTCCTCGACCTCCAGCGCGAAGCCGTGCGCCACGACCTGGCCGGCGACCTGCACGGTCGTGTCCGGAGGGGAGTACAGCGTGGCGTTCTCGATCAGCTCGGCGAGCAGGTGGATGAGGTCGGCGACGGCCGTTCCGGCGATGGCCACGCGCGCCATCGCCGCGACCGTGACCCGCGCGTAGTCCTCGACCTCGGCGGCCGCGGCGCGGGCGACGTCGACGGCGGGCACCGGGTTGCGCCAGCCTCGGCCGGGCGCCTGGCCGGAGAGGATGATCAGGCCTTCCGCGTGGCGGCGCATGCGGGTCGCGAGGTGGTCGAGGCGGAACAGGTCATCGAGCTCGTCCGGCTCGGAGATCCGGCGTTCCATCGTGTCGAGCAGGCTGAGCTGGCGGTGCAGCAGGGCCTGGTTGCGGCGGGCCAGGTTGAGGAAGACGTCGCTGATGCTGCGGCGCAGCGCCGCCTCTTCGACGGCGCCCTGGATGGCGGTGCGGCGGGCGGCGTTGAAGGCCTGGCCGACCTGGTCGATCTCGCGGGTGCTGAACGACAGCGGCGGCGCCTCGGCGGCCACGTCGACCTCCTCGCCGCGGCGCAGCCGCCGGATGACGGCGGGCAGCCGCTCGTTGGCGAGGTCGAGGGCGGCGCGGCGCAGTCCGGTCAGCTCGCTGATGACCGAGCGGCCGACCCAGAGGGAGAGGATCAGTGACGCGATGACGGCCACGAGACCCAGCGCCCCGGCCAGGACCACGCGAAGGATGATGCCGTTCGCGATCGGCTTGGCGCGATCGGAGGCGGCCGAGGTCGAGCTCAGCTCCAGACCGCGGAACCGGGTGATGACCGAGGAGACGGTCGTCTTCCACTGCGCCTGCGTCTCGGGCGTGATCGTGGGGTCGGGAGGCGTCGTGCCGGCGTTGCCCATGCCGCTCATGCCGGCCGACGCGCCCATACCGTTCTGCTTGGGGGCGGCGGCGGGCATGTGGTCGGTGAAGCGGTTCTCCAGCGACTCCAGGCGGCTGTACTCCGGCGTGCCGATGATCCGCTGGTAGAACGCGCGGTCGGCGGGGCGCAGGTCGGGCACCGCGTCGGCGTACAGGCTCCGCTGCGTGCCGACGAGCTTGGTGAACTGCACGTGCTCGGGGAAGGTGAGCCGGCCGGCCGCGAGCGCGCCGGACAGCAGGCCGTCCTCCTGTGACAGCACCTCGCGGGCGCGTGCCAGCGCGACCTGGGTGCCCGCGTCTTTGGTCACCTCGGGGTCGCTCAGGGTCGCCAGCGACGCCTGCAGCTGGTTTACGGTGTTGATGACGCTCGTGTAGCGCGTGAAGACCTGGGCGCGGCTGATGCTCGCGGCGTCGACCTGACGGCGCCGGGCCGGCAGGTTGTCCAGGTACTGCAGGATCTCCTTGGTCCATTCACGCGCCTGAGGGCTGATCACCTTCTGCGCGTTCTTGTCGACGGCCAGCCGGCGGAACTGATCCGCCTGGCGGTCGGAGACGAGTCGTCCCGACTCCATCGCCGCCCGGTCGCCATCCGCCTTGCTGCCCAGGAACACCAGCGACAGCCGCCGTTCCTGTTCCAGGGCGCTGCCCAGGGCCCCAGAGGGATAACCGAGGTGATCCTGAATGGTGTTCACATGTCGGAGGTTCAGTCCGTCGCCAAGCGTGATGTTCGCCGCGAACGCCCAGAGCGTGCTCAATGACACGAGTGGCACGATCAACAGCAGGATGATCTTGAAGCGGACTGACCGGAAGACGCGGCCGGCCTGGAACCGGGACGGCCGCTCACTGACATCTGATCCCACTCGACGGTCCTTTGATTGCACCGCGACAGGCTCGACTTTCAGTTAGACGGAGGGGACACCGATGGACGGATGGGGCACCCGAGGGAACGCGCAGGACTCTACTACGCACGCGTCTGACACCCGACCATGTCCGTAAATATGTACCTAACGAGCGCTTGCCGCATGGGTTGAAATAGCGGGCCAGCAGGCCAGATAACCGCTGGTAGCCCGGGACATAAAGGGTCACCCCCCTGTGGCCGGTCCGAGACACAAATAACGGACGTTCGGTAACAAGGCCCCCACGTGCCCCTCTGACAACCTCTAGACTCCGCCATCGTGATCTATGACGACCAGCCCCCGGAGACGCTCCCTGTACGCGGGCGCTCATCGTTGCCCAGCGGGCGACACCGTCGGCCGGCGTCCGCCGATCTTCCGCCGGACGCCCCCGTCCTCGTGCTGGCGGTCCCCGGCGACAGGCCGGACGTCGCCGACGAGATCGCCTCACTCACCCGTACGGCTCGCAATGAGCTCGACGTTCGGGTCGCCCCCCTTGCCGGTTCCGTCCTCGCCGACGTGCTGCGCGGGCTGCCCGACGATCGGTCCGCCGTCGTGGTGCCGCTGATCACCGGTCCGCACGCGCGCGTCTACCGCGACATCGACGCGGGCGTGAAGGACGCGGGCATGGAGGCCGGCAGGATCGCGGTCACCGACCCGCTCGGCCCGCACCCGCTCCTCGCCGAGGCCCTGCACGTACGGCTCGCCGACGCCGGGCTCGCCCGCGCGGACCGCATCCGGCAGTTCAGCATCGGCGCGTCGGTCGACGGAGTGATCGTCGCCGCGGTCGGCGGCACCGAGGCGGCCCGCGAGGCGGACATGACGGCCGTCCTGCTCGCCGCCCGGCTCGCCGTCCCGGTGGTGGCCGCCGCGGTCGACGGCCCCCCGACGGTCGCCGACGCCGTCGCGCGGCTGCGGGAGTCCGGCGCGCAGCGGCTCGCGGTGGCGCCGTACGTCATCGGCCCTGAGCTCGACCACGAACAGCTCGCCAAGCTCGCCGCCGAGGCCGGGCTCGGCTGCGGCGCGCCGCTGGCCGCGCACAGCTCCGTGGTCCGGCTCGTCAACCTCCGCTACGAAGTGGCCATGGAAACGGTCATGGACGAAGGACGGTCATGAGACTGACGAGGCTCGCCACCGCGGCGGCGCTGGTGTTCGCACTCGGCGCGTGTGGCGCCGACTCGAGCTCAGGCAAGGAGGCGGCGGCGCCGAAGCTCGCCGCGCAACAGGAGGTCGGGGCGTCCGAGGGCAACCTCAACCTCGTCATCTGGGCGGGTTACGCCGAGAACGGATCGACGGACAAGAAGGTCGACTGGGTCCATCCGTTCGAGCGCAAGACGGGCTGCCGCGTCAACGCGAAGGTGGCCGACACCTCCGACTCGATGGTCGCGCTGATGAACTCCGGGCAGTACGACGGCGTCTCCGCGTCCGGCGACGCCTCGCTGCGGCTCATCTACAGCGGCACGGTCGCCCCGGTGAACACCAACCTGCTGCGCAACTACAACGACGTCGCGCCCTACCTGCGCAACCAGCCGTACAACTCGGTCAAGGGCCAGATGTACGGCATGCCGCACGGTTATGGCGCCAACTACCTCACGTACCGGACGGACAAGATCCCGCAGAAGCCCACCTCGTGGAGCATCGTGTGGGACCCGAAGTCACCGGCGGCCGACCACGTCGTCGCCTACGACTCGCCGACCTACATCGCGGACGCCGCGCTCTACCTCAAGGCGCACCGGCCCGACCTGAAGATCACCGATGTGTACGAGCTGACGCAGGAGCAGTTCGACGCCGCCGTCGCACTGCTGAAGCAGCAGCGGCCCAATGTGAACCAGTACTGGTCCAACTACCTGGATGAGGTCCAGTCGTTCAAGGCGGCGGACAACTACGCAGGGACGGCCTGGCAGGTGACGGCCCAGCTCGCCAAGGCCGAGGGTGCCCCGATCGCCACGACGATCCCCGAGGAGGGCGCCACGGGCTGGTCGGACACCTGGATGATCGCCACCCGCGCCGAGCACCCGAACTGCATGTACAAGTGGATGAACTGGATCAGCGCCCCGAAGATCCAGGCGGCGGTGGCTCAGTGGTTCGGCGAGGCGCCGGCGAATCCTAAGGCATGCCAGTACGCGGCGAAGGGTTTCTGCTCAGAATTTCACAGCGGCGATGTCGATTTTTACCGTCGCTTGGCTTTCTGGAAGACTCCGGTCGCGGACTGCGGCGACTCGCGCGGCGCGGTCTGCGTTGACTACTCCAAGTGGACCGAGCTCTGGTCGCAAATCAAGGGTTGACATGAAGACTGACGAGACCGGCGACGTGTCGTCCGCCGTGAGCCTGCGCGGGCTGCGCAAGACCTTCGGTGACGTCACCGCGGTCGACGGGGTCGACCTCGACGTACGTGACGGCGAGTTCTTCGCGATGCTCGGCCCGTCCG
>JAOPYG010000436.1 GCA_025964685.1 Actinoallomurus sp.
TACGCGTCGTCGTCGCTGACCGGAGCGACCGCGGGTCGCTGAGCCGCCGAACCGATGGTCGCCCGGGCCTGGGCCCGGGCGACCACGTACAGCTGGGCCAGCGACGCGGGCAGGTCGCGGGCGTCGCCGATCACGTGGTACTCCCGCGGATCGCACATCTTCCCCAGGTAGTCACCGCCGGCCGGGTCGACCGTGATGAGGTACGGGCGGACGCCGCGGGCCCTCGCCTCCGCCAGTGCACGTGCGGTATCGGCGAGCGCGTATTCCATCACCATCTCTTCGCCGTACTGCTGGCCGTAGTCGAGGTCGAACGGCCGCCCGTCGGAAACGATCAGCATCACCTTGGTCGCCGCCTCCTGGCGTGCCAGGCGGGCGGCGAGATGGCGGATGGCCGGCGCCATGCGGGTGGTGTGCTGCGGTACCAATCCCTCGAGGTGGTGCATCATCGCCGGCGATCGCCGCTCGTCGAGGTCCTTGACGACCGACAAGCGCACGTCGCTACGGCCGGTTCCGGAGAAGCCGTAGACGCCGTAGGTGTCACCGATCCGCTCGAGCGCCTCGACCAGCAGGATGACCGCGTCGCGCTGCAGGTCGAGGATCCGCGTCACCTCGCCCGGCCGCCGCGGATCGCCCGGCAGGCGTTCGGCCGTCGAGGAGCTCAGATCGATCGCGCACGCGACGGCCACGTCGCGTCGCCGGTCGACGACGCTGGAGTAGACCCGATCGCTCGGCCGGATGCCGGCGCGAAGGTCGATCATGGCCTCCACGCAGGCATCGAGGTCGAGGTCGTCGCCGTCGGGCATGCGCAGGACCAGATCACGACCGGCCGGGCGTACCCGCTCCAGCTGTGCGATGAGGCCTGGCAGCATGTGTCCGTGCCGGGCAAGGGCTCGGCGGCGGATCCGCTCGGAGCGCACCGGCCGGGGGCGTCGCAGCCGGACCAGACACCAGTCCGGCAGGTACTGACCGGTCACGGTGTCCCACTCGGGATAGACGAACTCGTCACGACCGGACGCGCGCAGCCGGCCCTCCGCGGCGTGGTGGTGATCGTCGAGATCGGGGCCGTGGTCGTGCGGCAGCGGCTCGGGCGGGGCCTCGGGACGCTCGACCGCTGTCACGTCCACGTCGCCCCGCTCGGCGGCAAGCGAGCGTGCCGTGAACTCGTCCTCGTCGGCGTCCGCGGACATGGCGTCGGGTTCCGGCGTCATCCGCAGGATGGCTTCCTGCAGCGGCATGCCCGACGACCGTTGTCCGGCGTAGCGGGGGCCCGGCACGTCGCGGTAGCGCACCGGCACGAGACGCACGTCGAACAGCTCGTCGCCCTCGAGGCGCAGCTCGTCGCGGAACAGGCCGAATCCGGCGTCCGGATCAGCGTCCAGGCCGGCGAAGGCGATCGAGGTGACCGGCCCGGTGCCATCGCCGATGTTCGGCAGGCTGGCGAGCACGTCGTAGATCCGGATCGTCGCCTCGGCGGAGCTCTCCACCGTGGCCTCCGGCCGCGCGAGCAGCCGGGCGACGGCGGTCACCCGGGACAACGGTTCGCGTAGTGATTCAGCAGCCGTCACCTCCTCGGCTCCGAGGCTGAACCGGACGAGGGCCTCGGCCACGGCCGATCGTGGTGGCAGCTGCGCCGTATCCGGTCGTTCGCGAAGCGCCGCTGCGCGTACGTGTTCATACGTTCCGGTCAATCCCGCGAACAATCGTTGCGCCGCCGCGTCCACTCGCAGATCCTCCAGGACCGCGAACACCTCGACGGCCAGCGCGGTGCGGCCGAACAATCGCGCGAACCGCTCGAGCGGGGGAGCGGCGGACGCGCTGACCGGCGCGGTCGGCCGGAACCGGCCGAACAACGGCTCCGGCCGGTCGAGGTCGAGGTCGAACGTGCCCAGCGAGTGGTGCAGTGCGCGGTGCGTCATCGCGACCTGGTACCAGCCGGCCGAATCGAACGAGCCGTCGTGCGGTACCGGGGCCCGCGACGGCAGCCGCACGGTCGTCGCCGTGTCCGGGTGCTGCCACAGGTCGGTGTCATCGTCGTACGGCACCAACTCGCACGTGCGGCGGGCAAGGGCCCGGAAGTACAACGTCAGCGCCTGCCGGGTGCCTTCGAAGCCGGGCCGGCGGTCCGCGCCGTGATGCCCATGGTGCCCGTTGTGCGTCGCGCTCATGTGGCGAACACGGCGCCGGCGACCTGCCGTACGGCAGTCTGTACGTCGCGATCGTCGCTGATGGCCTGGACGAGCGCGACGTCGCAGGCGCGCAGCGGCGTCACTCCCTTCCTGATCAGCGCGCCGACGTACACGAGCAACCGGGTGCTCGGCCCGTCGATGATGTCCGCCTCGTCCAGATTGCGCAGCCGGTTGCCCAGGAAGGCCAGCGAGCGGGCGACAGCGGCGTCGATGCCGGACTCATGGGCGATGATGTCGGCCTCCAGATCGACGTCGGGATAGCTGAACTCGATGGCGAGGAACCGCTGCCGGGTGCTCGGCTTGAGATCCTTCACGCTTGCCTGGTAGCCCGGGTTGTACGAGACGACGAGGAGGAAGTCGGGGTGCGCCTGCACGGTCGTGCCGAGGCGCTCCACGGGCAGCATCCTGCGATGGTCGGTGAGCGCGTGCAGGACCACCGTGGTGTCCTTGCGCGCCTCGACCACCTCGTCCAGGTAACAGATCGCCCCGGAGCGGACCGCCTGGGTGAGGGGGCCATCCAGCCACGTGGTGCCATCCGTGGAGAGCAGGTAACGGCCGATGAGGTCGGATGCCGTCATGTCGTCGTGGCAGGTGACGGTGACCAGGGGCTCGTCCACGGGCTGCGAGCGGTCGCGTGCGATGTGCCAGGCCATGTACTCGACGAAGCGGGTCTTGCCGCACCCCGTGGGCCCCTTGAGCAGCACGGGGATGCGCTGCTCGTAGGCGGCACGGAACAACTCGATCTCGTCGCCGGTCGCGAGGTAGAACGGCTCGGCGTCGGGATCGGCCTGTGGGCCCGTCATGACGGCGGTCGGTTCAGGCAATTTCGAACTCCCCGGTCTGCTCGCGCTTGATCCACGCCACCGGATCGTGGGCGTAGTCCCGCTGGTAATCGCCGGGGTAGTTGATGCCGGGCAGCGCCGGGATCCAGTCGTACTCGAGGTGGTGGGTGCCGCCGAGGCTGCTGGCCAGGCGTACGACGCGGGGGTGATCCAGTGCCGTGATGCGTCCCTTGTCGATGAGCTTGACCCACTCACCGGTGTCGCGCTGTTTGATGGCGTAGGTCGCGAACAGGTTGTGCACGTGCGGGAAGTGCATGGTCGGTAGCTTGTTCTGCTTGGCGTAGTTGAGGAAGGTCTGATCCCAGTGCTCGGCACCGAAGCCGAAGTGGATCACGCCGGCCTGGGCGCGCTCAGGGAGGTTGGTCCACGAGTCGTTGTACTTCCAGAGCGTCTCGATCTGTCGGTAACTCTTGGGGTTGGTGCCGATCGATGCGTCGTTGAAGTACGCCCAGCCCTTGTATGGGAATCCCGGATACTGCGTGTCGCGGTACCGCTCGACGACCTCGCGCCAGAGCTCGCCGTATCGGCCGCCGCCCTCGATCTTGGTGATCATGCCGCTCTCGATGGTTACCGAGATGTGCGGGTAGTACCCGGTGTGGTTGCTCGTGCCACCGATCACGCCGTTCAGCGTGGGCATGAGCTGCTTGGCCTCACGAAGGAACGTCTCGGCCGGGTGTCCGAAGCGGATGCCCTGGATGGTGGAGCCCAGGATGTGGCCCGAGATGTAGGCGCCCTTGGGCCACAGTTCGGCCTGCTCCTCGGTCACGTCCCAGCCGATGTCGGTGCCCTCCGGGCTGGTGATCCGGACCGCGGCGGCATTGCGGAACGCCTCAACGACCATCAGGTCGACGGTCCGCCAGATCTCGTCCGGCACGCCGTTCGCGCGGGAGATGAAGTCCTCGTAGGTGGAATACACCCAGTTATTGCGAATGCGCTTGCCGGCGGCGCGCTTCCAGTGCGAGCGGCCGGCTTCGCCTGCGTAGACCCCGGTGTAACCCGGACGGTCGTCAAGGAATCGCTTCAGCGCGGCGGCGGCAACGTTGAACTCCACGCCGTCCTCGATCATCGGAGGTAGCCGGTCGGTGACCTCGCGCCAGCCGTCGGCCGCGCTGTACTCGCGGACCTCCATGCCGAGATCGGTCACGTCGATGCGGTCGACCTTCTGGATGCCGGTCTCGAGCAGCGCGCGCCGGAGTGCCTCGAAGACGATTTCGTTCTGGTGAGGGAAGGTCACGATGAGTAGTTCGTCGTCCGCGCGAACGTCACCAAGCGCCGAACGCCCGTACCGCCGCCGGACATGTGCCCGCGCGAGCGGCATGAGTTCCTCGACGTCGTCGGTGCGCTCCTGCAGCAGGTAGCGCGGGAAGCGCGGCGCGGGGTACTCGAATCCGTCGAGCGGTGCGGGCACGCCGGGTGCGGTGAGTGCAGGCTTCGTCATCGGTGCTCCTCTGCTATCGACGTGCTGTTCCACCCGTGCGGGTCAGCGGGTTCGAGCAACCGCATCAGCTGGGCTCGCCTCCTCGGGCGTTTGCTCCGCTTCCTGCTTGTCGCCGGAGATGACGATGGCGCTGTCGGGATCGGGCTCGAGGAAGATCGAGTCACCGTGCGCAAGACCGACCTTCTCCTGATAGACGCGCACCTTCAGGAGATCGTCATCGAGCCGGACGTGGTAGTCCCAGCAGTCACCGTGGTAGATGCTGAACTCGATCGTTCCCGGCCAGGCGTCTTCGCTGTGCTGGCGGCGGGAGAGCCGGAAGCTCTCCGGCCGCATGAACACGCTGACGCGCTCGCCGGGCTGCGCCGTGCCCGACTGTCGGCACACCATCGACCGCGAGCCCAACGTGACGGTCGCCCCGTCCGGGCCGACGGAGTCCACGACACCGTCCAGGCTGTTGGACACCCCGAGGAAGCGCGCGGTGAACATGTCCTGCGGATAGGTGTAGATCGCCTGCGGGAGACCCTGTTCGATCACATGGCCGCCGTTCATCACCACGACCTCGTCGGAGACGGCCAGCGCTTCGTCCTGGTCGTGGGTGACGAACACGGTCGTGATGCCCAGCCGTTGCTGCACGGCACGGATCTCGTCCCGCATGCGACCGCGCAGGCCCTTGTCCAGGTTGCTCAGCGGCTCGTCGAGGAGGAGCACCTTCGGCTCGCGGACGAGCGCCCTGGCCAGCGCGACGCGCTGCTGCTGGCCACCGGACTGTGCGGGCGCCGGGCGCTCGGCGAAGTCGGCCAGGCCGACCAGGTCGAGCGCCTGCATGGCCGTCTCGCGGGCCGCCGACTTCTTCGGTCGCGGCCGGTTGACCCGCAGCGGGAACATGACGTTGTCGATGACCGTCATGTGGGGCCAGATCGCGTAGGACTGGAACACGATGCCGATCGGACGGCGGTGCGTGCCGACGAATATCCGGTGCTCCGGATCCGAGACCACCTGGCCGCCGATCTCGATCACGCCCCGGTCGGCGCGTTCCAGGCCCGCGATCAGGCGCAATGTAGTGGTCTTGCCGCATCCGCTGGGTCCGAGCAGCGTCACCAGCTTTCCTTCCGGGATCTCCAGATCGATCCCGTCGACGGCATTGGCGGTGACCGACCGCCCGGGGTAGCGCTTGGTGAGACCCGTCAGTTTGATCATCAGCTCAACTCATTCCCTGGTAGCAGATCGTTCGTCGCCGTGAGGCGGGGCTGGGTGCGGTGCGGTTCACCCACTCTTGATCCCGAACCTTCTGCTGATAAGGCGCACGGCGCCGGCGAGCACGCTCAAAAAGACGACCATGACGACGCCGAGCGCGGCGACGACCGGGTAGCTGCCGTTGGAGTACAGGTCGTAGACCTGGACGGACACCACCTCGGTGCCCGACGTGTAGAGAAAGATCGCCGCGGAGATTTCACGGAAGGACACGATCACCGTGTACAGGAAGGCGGCCAGCAGTGACGGCATGAGCAACGGGATGAACACCCGCCAGAACGCCTGCAGCCAAGAGGCGCCGCTCGCCGTGGCCGCCTCCTCGAGCTCATCCTTGATCTGTGACATGCCCGGGGCCAGATAGCGCATCCCGTACGGCAGCGTGATCGTCACGAAGGCGACGATCAGAATGCTGAGGCTGCCGTAGAGGTGTACCGGCAGCGGAGCCGCCAGGTACCAGTACAGGACGCCGACACCCATGACGACGCTCGGCACGGCGATCGGCACGGTTGCCAGCCCGTCGAGCAGCCCGCGCCCGCGGATCTTGGTTTTGACGGTGATGTAGGCGATGAAGGCGGTGAGCACGGTGACGATGAACCCGGACGCGAACGCGGTGATGAGACTGTTCTTCACCGACTGGGCGAGGCCCGGCCGCCTCACGATTTCCTCGAAGTTCGAGAAGGTCAGGTGGCGCAGCGCGCTCAACGACGGTTGCTCATAGCCCGGCAACAGCGACGACCAGATCAGCATCGCGATCGGGAGCGCCACGGCGACGAGGAAGAACAGCAGGAACGCGGCGAGGCCGGCCCAGCGCCAACGGCCGAGGTCCTGCGGCTGGGCACGGAAGCCCTTGCCCGTGATCGTCTGCACCGCGGAGGCACGGCCGAGTCGCTGGGCCAGGAGGAGGCCCGCGCACGCGACGACGAGTACGAAGACGCCGAGCACCCCGACTGTGCCGTAGTCCGGGGGGAAGTTCTGCAGGGCAGAATAGATCCGGCTGACGAAGACGTAATGGTGAGCCGGAACGCCGATCAACTGCGGCACCTCGAACGTCGAGATCGTCTGGATGAACATCAAGAGGATCGCCGACAAGATCGCCGGACGTGCCATCCGCAGCGTGATGGAGCGGAACGTGCGCACCGGAGAGGACCCCGATGCGAGCGCCGCCTCCTCCAGAGACGAGTCCATTGAGGTGAAGGCGGCCGTACCCATCAGGTACGCCACCGGGATGACGTGCATCGACTGGACGAACACCATCCCGACCAGGGAGTAGACGTTGAAGATCGGCAGGTGCCCCTGCCGCAACAGCACGTTGACGGGGCCGCGCTGAGGCGAGAGCAGCAGGCTCCACGCCACCGTGTTGAGGATTCCCGGCACGATCAGCGGGACGAGCGCCGCGATGCGGGCGAAGCCCTTGGCCGGGGTGTTGGTCCGGACGACGAGCCAGGCGAGGCCGAAGCCGAACACGGTGCAGACGACGGCGGTGGCGCCGGCGTAGAGGAAGGAGTTGAGGACCAGTTGGCCAAAGCCCGGTGCGCTGAACGTATCGGCGTAGTGCTGGAACGTCCAGGTCCCCGGCGTGGTGCCGAGGAACTCGCTCCGCAGGCTGGCATAGAGCATCGTGCCGATCGGCACGAGCGCCAGATACGCGACGACGAGCGCCGCGACCGCCAACGTGATGTAGCGAGGCTGGAGGAGCTCGCGCCACGAGCGCCGTTGCCGTGACCGCGCGGCGGGCGCCGGTACCTGCTTGTCCGCCAGCAATGTCATCCGTGCGTCCAATCGTCATCCGGGGGGCGAGGGGCGAAGCGAGGGCGAAACCCGTAGCGGCCTCGCCCCCGATCCGGTCACGGCGCGTGTAGTGCCGACTTCATCTCGGAGAGTTCCTTGTTGTAGTCGGCACCGGGCAGGTTCGGCTCACCCCACGCTGCGGGCCACTTCGACTCGTTCCAGACCGTGGGGTCGTTCGTGACGTCTGGACGGATCGAGGTGTGGTTGGTGATGGAGACGACCGCGCCCTGACCCGTCTTGGACACCATCCAGTCCACGAACAACCGCGCGGCCGCGGCGTGGGGAGCGTTCTTGACCACGTCGATCAGGTTCAGTGACGACGGCAGCGGATTGCTGTTGACGAACTCGAGCTGCGCCGGGGTCTTCTTCTTCAGGCTGGATGCCTTGTACCCGTAGGCGGTGGCGGCACCCGCCGGCTCGCCGGCCTGCACCTCGGTCAGCGCCTGGGTGTGGCTCTCGACGAACATCGGCTTGTTGTTGCCGAGTGCCGTGAGCAGGGCGAGAGCCTTGTCGTGGCCCATCGACCTGAGGAGGCTGTCGTACCAGTTCACCGCGCCCGGGTCGATGGAGAACTGCCCCTTCCAGGCGGGACTCGTCAGATCCTGCCATGACTTGGGGACGGGAAGGCCCTTCTGCCTGACGACCGTCGGGTTATAGGCGATCGACGTCGTCACGACGTACACGATGCCCTCGTAGCCCTTCGGCAGCTTCAGGCCGGCCGGCAGCGGTGAGATGTCCTTGGGGGTGTAGGGCTGCAGCGTTCCGGCCTGCAGGAGCTGCGCCAGTTGCGGCGAGTCACCGGACACGACGTCTGCGTTGTACTTCCGGCCGCGCTGCTCGGTGATGACGCGGGGTGGGATCTTGTCGGCACTCAGCCGGAGCGCGTTGACCTTGACGTTGGGGTACTGCTTGTTGAACGCGGCGACGATGGGCTGTACGTCGGTGTCCGCGAAGGTCGTGTACCAGGTGAGCGAGCCCTCCTTCGCGGCCGCCGCCGCGAGGTCTGCCGGAGACATCGCGTCCAGGGCCGAGGCCGCCTTGGCCGACCCGTTGCCACCGCTGGCGGACGATCCGCACGCGGCCAGGCCAAGGGCCAGCCCGGTCGCCAGGAGCGGCGCCAATGCCCGGTTCAACCTCTGTCTTGCTCCCATTGCATGACCCTTCCGATGAGGATCGAGGCCCGTGGCGCCGGATCCGTGAGATCAGTCTCTTGATCTTGCTTGGAGCCGGACCGCTGGTCCGTGAGTTTCTGCCGGTGAACGACTGTGGGCTGGGACACGCCACAGCGTCTTGGGAGTATGGCCATAAGGTAGGACCATTTGTCAATGGAAAGTTACGAAGAGGTTACTCGAATTTTTCGGCCGCCGGCCGTTTCGCTGGGTTCGTGCGCGATTGAATACCGGCTGACCCGGCTACCGCGTACGTAATGTAGGCCTGCGTACACGATGGGTACGATGCTGCCCAACGACAGCGCGGCGGCCGGACCGAGGA
>JAOPYG010000167.1 GCA_025964685.1 Actinoallomurus sp.
GTTCCGAAAGGAGCGCCGCTGCTCGTGCTCGAGTCGATGAAGATGGAGCACGTCGTCGTGGCGCCGATCGGCGGCGTCGTGCGCGACGTCACCGCCGTCCCGGGCGAGGTCGTCCGCGAGGACGAGATCCTCCTGTCGATGGAGGAGGGGGAGGTCGAGGCCCCCGCAGAGCCCGAGGACACCGCGCCGCGAGAGCGGGCCGACCTGGCCGAGGTGCAGCGCCGCCACGAGATCGGCCTCGACGCCGCGCGCCCGGACGCCGTACGACGCCGGCGCGACACCGGGCACCGTACGGCACGGGAGAACGTCGCCGACCTGTGTGAGACGTTCACCGAGTACGGCGCGCTGACCGTCGCCGCCCAGCGCGCCCGGCGGCCGATGGAGGAGCTGATCGACAAGACCCCGGCCGACGGTCTGGTCGCCGGCGTCGGCGACGTGAACGGCCGCCCCGCCGTCGTCCTCGCCTACGACTACACGGTCCTGGCGGGCACGCAGGGCGCCATGAACCACTACAAGAAAGACCGGATGCTCGAGCTGGCCGAACGCCGGCGCCTGCCGGTCGTGCTGTTCGCCGAGGGCGGCGGCGGGCGGCCCGGCGACACCGACACCACCTCGATCTCCGGCCTGGACACCATGGCGTTCCACCTGTTCGCGCGCCTCAGCGGGCAGGTGCCCCTCATCGGCATCGCCTCCGGACGCTGTTTCGCCGGCAACGCCGCGCTGCTCGGCTGCTGCGACGTCGTGATCGCGACCGGCGACGCGAACATCGGCATGGGAGGCCCGGCGATGATCGAGGGCGGCGGCCTGGGGGTGTTCGAGCCCGAGGAGGTCGGGCCGATGTCGGTCCAGGTCCCGAACGGCGTCGTGGACATTCCGGTCGCCGACGAGGCCGAGGCCGTACGGGTCGCCCGTCGCTACCTCGGATACTTCCAAGGGCCCGCAGCCGACTGGGACAGCGCCGACCAGGAGGCGCTGCGCGACCTCGTTCCGCAGGACCGCAAGCGGGCCTACGACGTGCGCGAGGTGATCGAGACGATCGCCGACACCGGTTCGGTGCTGGAGCTGCGGCGGGCGTTCGGCGCCGGGATCGTGACCGCCCTCGCGCGGGTCGAGGGCGTGCCCGTCGGCGTGGTCGCCAACAGCCCCGCGCACCTCGGCGGGGCCATCGACGCCGACGGCGCGGACAAGGCGTCACGGTTCATGAAGCTCTGTGACGCGTTCGGGCTGCCGCTCGTCTCCCTGTGCGACACGCCCGGCTTCATGGTCGGCCCCGACGCCGAGCAGACGGCGACCGTACGCCACTTCTCGCGCATGTTCGTCACCGGGGCGAACCTCTCCGTCCCGATCGTCACGATCATCCTGCGCAAGGCGTACGGGCTGGGCGCGCAGGCGATGGCCGGTGGCAGCCTCAAGGTTCCGGTGGCGACCGTGGCGTGGCCGACCGGTGAGCTCGGCGGCATGGGGCTGGAGGGCGCCGTGCGTCTCGGTTACCGCCGGGAGCTGGCCGAGGCCGAGGACCCCGACGCGCTGTTCGACGAGCTGGTCGCCCGCTCGTACGAGCGCGGCAAGGCGCTGTCCGCGGCGACGGTCTATGAGATCGACGACGTGATCGACCCCGCCGACACCCGCCACTGGATCGTCACGGCGCTCCGTGACGTGCCGCGCCGGGAACGCCGGATTCCGCTGGACACCTGGTGAGCGGGAGACTGGGGTCATGTTCGCCTATGCCGGGGGAGTGCTGGCGACCGATCTGATCGACGTGACCAGCGATCTGGCCGCCCTCGACTCCGAGGGGTTCTGGGCCGTCGTCGTCACCTACGAGGGCAAGGTCACCTGCGCCCGCTTCGCCACCGTACGGGAGGCGCCGCTGCCGTACGCCCTCTGGCAGGGACCGCCGCGCGAGGCGTGGTCCAGCTCGCTCGACCGGGCGGCGTACGTCTCCGGCGTCGAGACGATCCGCGCGGCGATCGCCGAGGGCACGGTGTACCAGGCGAACCTCTGCCGCATCCTGTCCGCGCCGATGCCGGACGCCGACATGCTCGGGCTCGGCAACGCCCTGGCCGGCGGCAACCCGGCGCCCTACGCCGCGGTCATGCGGCTGCCGGGCGTGCGGATCGCATCGGCCTCACCGGAGCTCTACCTGTCACGGGACGGCGACATCGTGGAGTCGCGGCCGATCAAGGGCACCGGCCGTACGCCCTCGGACCTGCTGCCCAAGGACCACGCCGAGAACATCATGATCGTTGATCTCGTCCGCAACGATCTAGGCCGGGTCGCCGAGGTCGGATCGGTCTCGGTGCCGGCCCTGTGCGCCCTGGAGGAGCATCCCGGCCTGGTCCATCTCGTGTCGACCGTACGCGCACGGCTGCCGGACGGGACGGGCTGGCCGGAGCTGATCGCGGCGACGTTCCCGCCCGGTTCGATCACCGGCGCGCCCAAGTCAAGTGCCCTCACGCTGCTAAATCAGCTCGAACCTGAGCCGCGCGGGCCGTACTGTGGAGCCATTGGCTGGGTGGACGCGGACTCCCGGCGTGGCGCTCTCGCGGTCGGCATCCGCACCTTCTGGGCGGAGGAGGATCTGCTCAGGTTCGGCACCGGGGCAGGCATCACGTGGCACTCCGACCCCTGGCGTGAATGGCACGAGACCGAGCTGAAGGCGGCTCGGCTATTGGAGGTAGCTTCGCGATGAGTCTGGGTCCGGTCTGGATCAACGGGGCGTTGCACGCGCCCGAGGACGCCCGGGTGTCGGTGTTCGACCACGGGATCCTCGTGGGCGACGGCGTCTTCGAGACGGTCAAGGCGGTACGCGGCGAGGCGTTCGCGCTGACCCGCCATCTCGAACGGCTCGCCGTCTCGGCCGCTGGGCTCGGCCTGCCCGAGCCGGACCTGTCCGCCATCCGGCAGGGCACGCTGGACGTGCTCGCCGGCAGCCCCGCCTGGGACCTGGCCCGCATCCGCATCACCTTCACCAGCGGCGTCGGTCCGCTCGGCTCCGACCGTGGCGAGCAGGGCGCCACCGCGATCGTGGCCGTCGCGGAACAGCGGCCCTTCCCGCCGACGGGTGACGTCTCCGTCGTGCCGTGGCCGCGCAACGAGCGGGGGGCCCTGACCGGCCTCAAGACCACGTCGTACGGCGACAACGCCAAGGCCCTCGCGTACGCCCACGAGCACGGCGGCGCCGAGGCGATCTTCGGCAACCTCGCCGGGAACCTCTGCGAGGGCACCGGCTCCAACGTCTTCCTGGTCCGCGGCGGCCGCTTGATCACCCCGCCGCTGTCCACGGGCTGCCTCGCCGGCATCACCCGCGCGCTGGTGCTGGACTGGATCGGGGGTGAGGAGGAGGATGTCGCGCTTGATGCGTTCTCTGACGCCGACGAGGCGTTCCTGACGTCCACGACCCGTGACATACAGCCGATCAGAGCGGTGGACGGGGTCGTGTTGCCGGCCGCGCCCGGCCCGGTGACGCGCAAGGCCATCGAGGTGTTCACGTCACGGGGGACGGCCGACCTGGACCCGTGATCCGGGGCGTACGGCCCCGCACCTTGGTGTGGGCCAGCGCTGGGAGGCGCTTGGCACGGGGCCGCACGGTCTTTTACGTCAGGAGTGCCAGAGCAGGTCGTCGAGTTCCGCCTCGATGTCGATGAAGTCCGATTCCCGGCCCGCGGCCACGATCTCGTACGTGCGGTTGAGGAAGTCGGTCAGGGGCGCCAGCGGAGCCTCGAAGTGCGCGGTACCAAAGGGTGACGAGAGAGATAGATTCAGCGCCCGCTCCCCGACGTCGTCCGCGGGCCACACCTGAACGTCCCCATCTCCGACCCTGCGCACGACACCGACGGTCAGCAGCTCGCGAGCGAAGATCCACTCCACCGGATCGTCGTCACCGACGTGGAAGGCGACACGGATGGCATAGGGATCGTCGGCGGCGTACTCCAGCGTTGCGAGCAGCGGGACCGTCGTGCGGTCGGGAACGACGAGCCGAAGGCCGACCTCGGCCGAGGCGGTGCTGCTGCTGTTCATCGGGCCATTCCTTCAGGCGTCGGACCCGCATCGCGGGCACTCGGTGAGGACGTCGCTCCCTCCAACGGGTGTCCCCTTCGGTCTATGACCCGTAACTGCGAAAACTCCTAAGAACATTCCGCCCCCCGAACCCGATCTGACCGGCCTCACCGTCCTGATACCCGCTCTGACCTGCGTGGAAGCGCTATGGTCGGTGCGTGTCCGAGTACCTGACCCGCTGGCGCGAGCGCGTACGACGCAACGCATTGTTGAACAACGCGTGGCGTATCGCTGTTTTCACCGTGGGTATGGCGGTCCTCCTGACCGGAATCGCCATGCTCGTCCTGCCCGGCCCGGGCTGGGCCGCGATCTTCGTCGGCTTCGCCGTCCTGGCGACCGAGTTCGCCTGGGCCCGCGTGGCGCTGATGTGGGCAAAGGACACGGCCGCCCGCGCGAAGGAGAGGGCCCTCGACCCGCGAGTCCGCCGCCGCAACACCCTGCTGGCGGTGACGGGAGGCATCCTGTTCGCGGCGATAGTGATCGCCTACCTGGTGAAGTACGGCCTGCACCTGCCCTGATCCGCGGCCGAGCGAAGAGGGGCTGAGATGCGCTAACCTTTGCTGGCGACGGGGGAACCCGTACGGGCGATTAGCTCAGTGGGAGAGCGCTTCGTTCACACCGAAGAGGTCACTGGTTCGAACCCAGTATCGCCCACCAGGTTTCAGCAGTTCAGAGAGGGTTTCGGATCTTGATCCGGAGCCCTTTTTCGATCTTTGTCGGTCGACGGGAGCCAAACC
>JAOPYG010000297.1 GCA_025964685.1 Actinoallomurus sp.
CCGGCGCTCCTACTTCCGCTACTTCCCGGACAAGCGCGAGGTCCTGTTCGCCGGCTCAGAGCGCCTGCCCCCGGCACTGGCGGAGGCAGTCCTGACGGCAGACCCGAACGCGGCTCCGCTCGCTGCCACCCTCGACGCGCTGGCGCGAGTCGGTGCCCAGCTCGTCGAGCAAGTGGACGGCGCGACGGAGCGCCGGGCGGTGATCGACGCCAGCCCGGAGTTGCAGGAGCGTGAACGGACCAAGACGGCCGCGATCACCGAGGCGATCCGCGATGCCCTGAAGCAACGTCAGGTGAACGCGGGGACGGCCGAATTGGTCGCACAGCTCGCCACGGTGGCCTTCCAGAACGCCTTCCGGCACTGGATCGAGGCCAAAGGACAGGCGAGTTTCGGCAGCTGCCTGCACGCGGTGACCGACGAACTGCGAGCCGCCCTCGCCAGGACGTGAGAAGGGCGTCTGCCCAGTGCCGTAACTGATCGCTTCAGGGCGGGACCGACGTCTCAACCTGCCCAACTTCTTGACCGCTGCCGCCGAACGCCTGTAAGGCACCCAGAGGGGCGAACTGGTATGCACCGTGGCCGACTACCGCGCTCAGTCACAACCTCACAGAGCGTCATTGCTCGTTGCTGTCAACAGCTCAGTGCATGCACAGAATCCCCGAAAATCCGGGCCAGGGCGGGACAGCGGACCTCAAAGCACGATAGAACTCGGGCGCGGGCGCCGCGCAATCCGGTGCACCTACGCGACAGCGGTCCCTCGTCAGGAGTTCGTGTCATGTCCGTCCGGAGACGGCTGGCCCGGTTCAACCGGGCGGTCGCCAACCCCCTCATCGGCCGGGTGGTCTCGGCGACGCCGGGATTCGGCGCCGTCTTCCACCGTGGCCGCAGGACGGGGCGCGAGTACCCTACGCCGGTAATGGTCTTCCGTGACGGCGAGCGCTATGTGCTCGCGCTGCCGTACGGGCCGGACTCCGACTGGGTGCGCAACGTCCTCGCCGCCGGCGGCTGTGACCTGCTGACCCGTGGCCGCCGGACTCACCTCAATGAGCCTCGTCTGCACGGGGACGCGCCACCGGGCGTCCCGGTGTTCGTACGTGGGCTGCTGAGGCGGCTGGGCCGCACCCAGTACCTGACGTTGACCCCGCCCTCATCGGCTTCCAAGGAGGAATCGTGACCGGTTCGGCGCCGACCTCGGATCTCACCGGCTGGCGGAGTGCCCCGTTCACCGGGGCCGGGATCACCCACGACGTCTACGAGAAGGGTGCCGGTCCCGGTGTGGTGCTCGTGCCGGAGATCCCCGGGATCTCGCCCGAGGTCCTCGGGCTGGGCGACCATCTCGTGGAGCAGGGGTTCACGGTCGTGATCCCGTCGCTGTTCGGCACGCCGGGCCGCCCGGTGTCCGGGAGGTACGTCGGCGGGGTCTTCGCCCGGCTGTGCGTCTCCGCGGAGTTCCGCGCGTTCGCCACCGACGCCCGCCGCCCGGTCGCCGACTACCTGCGCGACCTCGCACGGGACCTGGCCGCGCGTACCCCCGGTCCGGGCGTCGGCGTCATCGGCATGTGCTTCACCGGCGGGTTCGCGCTGGCCGCCGCCGTCGACGAGGTCGTGCTCGCCCCCGTGCTGAGCCAGCCGTCGGTGCCCCTCCCACTCGGCTCCCGCCGTCGGCGTGACCCGGGGGTGTCAGAGGGGGAGCTCGCCGAGGTGGCCGGTCGTACGACGCGGTCGAACCTGTGCCTGCTCGGGTTGCGGTTCAGTGGCGACCGCGGGGCGCCGCCCGACCGGTTCGCCACGCTACGCGAGCACCTCGGCGACGCCTTCGAGGTCATCGAGCTGGACTCCTCGCCGGGCAACGCCGCCGGCTTCGGGAAGAACGCCCACTCGGTCCTGACCGCGGAGGTACGCGAACGGCCCGGCCACCCCGCGTTCGCCGCACGCGAGCGGGTCGTCGCGTTCCTGCGCGAGCGGCTGGGCTAGGCCGGCAGCGGGCGGATCAGCGGGTCGCGGGCCTCGGCGACGGTGATGAACGAGGTCACCGCGGGCATAGGACTTGAAGATCGCCTCCGATGCGAGGCCCCGGTCGGCCACGGCGAGTTGTTCGTCCTGGACGACGATGGTGTGCGTGCCGGTGTCGCTGAGCGCCCGAGGACGTGGCGGTGGTGGTTCTCCAGGATCCGCCGCCGGTGGGGGGCGGTGCGCTCGAGGAGGTCGTCCGCGGCCTGGGTCAGCGTCGCGATGTCGAGCTTCGCCACTGGAGTCCCTTCGGTCGCCTGACACGGTGTCCCTTCATGGTGCCGTTCCGGGACGGGCATCTTGTCGAGTCCGTGGCATCAACTGCCGGGAGCCGTACGGCCGGGGTCCTGCTCCTCGACGGCCTGGAGCAGCCCCCAGACGAAATGGGCGACGTAGGAGCGCGCGCCGGGGGTGGAGAACGTGACCTGCCATCGGCTCGGGAGCGTGTCGGCCTGGTGGTGGGCCGGAGCGAACCTCTCGGCCACGTCACCGACCACACAGGACCATGGGGTGAGGTCGGCGACGCCGTCCAGGCGGGGCGCCGGAGCCTCGTCCGGCCGGACCAGCCACTCGTGCAGGACCGAGCCGTCCGGGCCGATGAGCGCCTCGAACCGCAGGTCGGGCCAGAGCGGCAGGTGCCACCAGTCCGTGCGGCAGGTCACGTCGCCCACCCGCCGGTCGGCGCCGTCGGCGGGCGGCCCGAGGACCATGCGCAGCCGGCGCTGCCCGGCGGGAAAGCGCGACGACCGCAGGATGCGCTGCCATCGGGCGTTCACCTGCCGCATCTCGGTGCGTGAGGCGTCGAGGGAGCGCATCGCGGCCGTAACGAGATCGGGCTGGTAGTCGGCCATGCGCCGGAGCAGGACCAACTGGAACTCACGCCTGGCGAACCCCTTCACGGAATGCATCCAATCAGGACCCGGGGACATTCGTTGTCCCAGGATGAGCTCGGCGATGTGGGGGGAGGCCGGCGGAGAAGAACCCGTGCCCCATGCCCGGGACCGTACGCAGGCGTGCGCCGGGGATGTGGGCGGCGAGCGCCTCGCGATCCCTTGCGCGGACGTGCCCATGACAAGGAGCACCGCGGGGGCTGCCGGATCACCGAACGGCTCCGTCCACAGGCGGAGCCCATTGGATCGCACAAATGTCATTTCAGGCGCATTCATGGGCGCCAATACAGCCATTCTCGCAAATGCGAGGGAACGCCAATTACCCGGTATGACGGAGCTGTTCGCGGGAGGTCGATCTGGATCCGTCTATTCCTTTTCGGTGCGGCGACGATCTATCGTGATGGCATGGCGAAGCCGCGGGTCCTGGAGGTCGCCGGGCGTGAGGTGACGATCACCAACCCCGGCAAGCCGCTCTTCCCGTCCGGCGGGCACACCAAGCTCGACCTGGTGCGCTACTACCTCGACGTCGCCGGTGGTGCGCTGCGCGGTGTCGCGGGCCGGCCCATGATCCTCAAGCGCTTCGTCAAGGGCATCGATGAGGAGGCCTTCTTCCAGAAGCGCGCGCCCGCCAACCGTCCCGACTGGATCGAGGTGGCG
>JAOPYG010000317.1 GCA_025964685.1 Actinoallomurus sp.
TTCAGCCAGCAGGAGAGCAACCAGTTCGGCTCGCAGCGGTACGCGCTGCTGTTCAAGCCGGGCAGCTACAACGTCAACGCCAACATCGGCTTCTACACCTCGATCGCCGGCCTGGGCCGCAACGTCGACGACGTGAACATCAACGGCGGCGTCAACGTCGACGCGGGCTGGTTCGGCGGCAACGCCACGCAGAACTTCTGGCGTTCGGCCGAGAACCTGTCGGTCACCCCGTCGGGCGGCTTCGACCGCTGGGCGGTCGCGCAGGCGGCGCCGTTCCGGCGCATGCACATCCGCGGCGACCTCAACCTCGCGCCGTCCGGCTACGGCTGGGCCAGCGGCGGCTACATCGCCGACTCCAAGGTGGACGGCTCGGTCACGCCGTACTCCCAGCAGCAGTGGATCACGCGCGACAGCCAGGTCGGCAGCTGGAACGGCGCGGTCTGGAACATGGTCTTCTCCGGGGTGGCCGGCGCACCCGTGCAGAGCTTCCCCAACCCGCCCTACACCGTCCTGAACAACAGCCCGGTGACCAGGGAGAAGCCGTACCTGTACGTCGACTCCTCCAACAACTACAACGTGCTCGTGCCCTCGCAGCGGACCAACTCCCGTGGCACGACCTGGGCGAGCGGCTCGACGCCCGGCACCTCGATCCCGCTGAGCCAGTTCTACGTCGCCCACCCCGGTGACAGCGCCGCCACGATCAACTCCGCGCTGAGCTCGGGCCTGAACCTCCTGTTCACGCCCGGCGTCTACCACGTCAACCAGTCGATCAACGTGACGCGCGCCAACACCGTGGTGCTCGGCCTCGGCTACGCCACGATCATTCCGGACGGCGGCGTGACCCCCATGACGGTCGCGGACGTCGACGGCGTCAAGATCGCCGGCCTGCTGTTCGACGCGGGCACGACGAACTCGTCGTCGCTCCTGCAGGTCGGCCCGAACGGCTCGGCGGGCACCAGCCACGCAGGCAACCCGACCTCGATCCAGGACGTCTTCTTCCGCATCGGCGGCGCCGGCGCGGGCAAGGCGACCAACAGCCTGATCGTGAACAGCAGCAACACGATCATCGACCACATCTGGGCGTGGCGTGCCGACCATGGCAACGGTGTCGGCTGGACCACCAACACCGCCGACAACGGCCTGACCGTCAACGGCAACAACGTGACGGCGTACGGCCTGTTCGTCGTGCACTACCAGAAGTACAACGTCGTCTGGATCGGCCAGGGCGGCAAGACCATCTTCTTCCAGAACGAGCTTCCCTACGATCCGCCGAACCAGGCGGCGTACATGAACGGGAGCACCCGCGGCTACGCGGCCTACAAGGTCGCGGACAGCGTCACGAGCCATGAGGCCTGGGGTGTGGGCAGCTACTGCAACTTCGACGTCGACCCCTCGATCGTGGCCGAACGCGGCTTCGAGGCACCGACCAACGCGGGCGTGAAGTTCCACGACCTGCTCACCGTGTCCCTCGGCGGCAAGGGCATCATCAACCACGTCATCAACAACACCGGTGCCGCCGCGCAGGGCACCGCCACCGTTCCGGTCTACCTGGTCAGCTACCCCTGATCGCGGCGCCGGCCGGGTCTCGCGCCCGGCCGGCCCGTCACTGACGCCGGTCCGCGCCCGCCATGGTGGGGCGCGGGCCGGTCAGGGGTCAGGCCGCCCGCCGTACGGGCAGCACGGCGAGCCGGTTGATGATCAGCGAGGGCAGCCGTTCCAGCGACTCCGCGGGCGCCGCGGGGACCAGATCGCCGAACCTTCGCAGCAGCGCGTCCAGCGCGATGCGGGTCTCCAGCCGGGCCAGCGGGGCGCCCAGGCAGTGGTGGATGCCGTGCCCGAACGCCAGCTGACCGGCGGCGTCCCGGGACAGGTCGAGCACGTCTGGATCGGCGAAGCGCGCGGGGTCGCGGTTGACGGCCAGCAGCGCGATGACGACGTTCTCACCGGCCGGGATCGTCTGCCCGGCCACCTCGACGGGTTCGGCGGTGATGGCCGGGATCGGCACCTGGGCCGGGGAGTCGTAGCGCAGCAGCTCCTCGACGGCGTCGGGCAGCCGTTCCGGCTCGGCCCGCAGCAGCGCGAGTTGCTCCGGGTTGGCGAACAGCGCGTTCATCCCGTTGGCGATCAGGTTGACGGTCGTCTCGTGCCCGGCGAGCAGCAGGAGGTGGACCATCGAGGTCAGCTCGTCCTCGGTCAGCCGGTCCTCGCCGTCGCGGACCGCGACCAGCGCGGACAGCAGGTCGTCGGCCGGGGCCCGGCGCTTGTCCACCAGGAGCCTGTGCAGGAACTCCACGATCTCCTGCGAGGCGCGAAGGAACGCCTCGTAACCGGCGAAGCGGCCGGCCAGCAGCGGCCCGGCCCAGGCACGGACGTCATCGTGGGACTCGGGGGGAACGCCCAGCAGCTCGCAGATGACCGTGATGGGCAGCGGCGCGGCGAACGCGGCGATAAGGTCCGCCTCGCCCTCCGCGTCGAGCGTCTCCTCCAGCCGGTCGAGCAGGTCCGCGCAGATCCGCTCGACACGGGGCGTCAGCCCCTCGACCCGCCGCCGGGTGAAGGCGGCCGACACCAGACGCCGCAGCCGGGTGTGCTCGGGCGGGTCGGTGGCCAGCATGTGCGAGTACAGGGCCGCCTGCAGCTCGGCGGGCATCTCGTCGCCGTACGGGGAGTGCGACGCGCCGCCCTTGATGACGCGCGGATCGGTGAGTACCGCCTTCGCCTCGGCGTACCCGGTCACCACCCACGCGTCCGCTCCGGTGGCGAGCCGCATGTGGTGCAGCGGCCCTTGGGCGGACAGCTCGGCGAGCGCGCGATGCCGGGCGCCGTCACGTACCGCGAGGAAAGGGTCGTCATCGGTCATGCGGGCGATCCTGCCACGACCGTGTCAGGGGATGGCCGTGGCCGACTCACGACCGCGGCCGCCCCGGCTGAGGAAGTCGGCGAGAGGCAGGGTCGCGGCGCCCACCGTGACGGCGTCGGGCCCAA
>JAOPYG010000321.1 GCA_025964685.1 Actinoallomurus sp.
GACGAGTGGTCCGCCGCACCTGAGGTCGAGACGACCCAGCAGCGGCTGGAGGAACTCGAGGACGCGGCGGAGATCATCCGGGTGGTCGCCGGGCTGACCCGGCAGATGCGGGAGGACCACGGCGACATCATGCGGGTCGTGCTGGCCACGGCTCCCCACGACGCCATGGCCGCGCAGGGTCTCGCCATCGCCACCGGCCGCTACCGCGACGGCACGGCGGTCGCCGCCCGGCGCCTCGCGGAGCTCGGTGCGCTGCGTGACGGCGTCGACGCCGACGAGGCCCTGGACATCTTGTGGTTCTACTTCGGCTACGCGGGCTTCTTCACCCTCGTCGACGACAACGGATGGTCCTATGCCAGGGCCGAGCAGTGGCTCCTCACCGCCGCCGGCGCCGCACTGCTGCGGCCGTGACGGCGGAGGCGGCCCTCCCTGTCGGGCGGTTCAGCTGACGGAGGAGTAGGCCACCACGCCGCGCCGTATCGCGTCCATCGCCTTGCCCGCCGTGTCGCGGATGCCGCTGCCGCGCGGTGCCGCGTCGGCCACCTGCCCGAGCAGGTCCAGCAGCTGCTTGGTCCAGCGCACGAAGTCACCGGCGGTCAGGTCGGCGTCGCTCAGCACGGCGTCCAGCTGGTGCCCTCGCGCCCATCGGTAGGCGGCCCACACGAAGCCCATGTCGGGCTCGCGCAGGAAGGCCACGCGGTGCTCTCGCTCGACCTCCTGCAGGTCCTCCGACAGCCGGGCCATCTCCGTCAGCGCCTCGCGTACGGGCCCGGCCGGGATCCGCGGCACCTTGCCGTCGTCGGTCTGGCGTGACTCATAGACCAGGGCCGACAGGCAGGCGGCGAGCTCCGCGGGGTCGAGGCCGTTCCAGATGCCCTCGCGCAGGCACTCGGCGGTGAGCAGGTCGGACTCGCTGTACAGGCGCCCGAGGCGACGGCCCGCGTCGGTGACCCGGTCCTCGGCGAGGTACCCGAGCTGTTCGAGCACCGCGCAGACCCGGTCGAAGGTCCGGGAGATCACCTGAGAACGGCCCTCCACACGGCGCCGCAGGTCGGCGGTCTCGCGCTCCAGCCGGAAGTAGCGTTCGGCCCACCGGGAGTGGTCCTCACGGTCGGCGCAGCCGTGGCAGGGGTGCTCGCGCAGCCGGCGGCGCAGCTCCACGATCTCCGGGTCCTCCCCCGCCGGCTCCCGCCGCCGGGACGGCCGTGGCGTGTCGATCCGCGCCGTCTTGTTACGCAGCGTGGAGGCCAGGTCGCGCCGGTGCTGGGGGGACTTGCGGCTGAACGACGCGGGGATGCGCACGCGTTCGACGGGTTCGACCGGCCCGCGGAAGTCCATCAGGGCCAGCTGCTTGACCTGCCGGTTGACGGTCAGCACCAGCGGCGACGGGTCATCGACGCGCTTGGCGGCACCGGGTTCGAGGACGAGCGCGACGCCGGCGAAGCGGCCGTTCGGCACCACGATGACGTCGCCGGGGCGCAGCCGCTCCAGCGAGCGTGCCGCCTCGGCGCGCTGCGCGCCGGAATGCTCGCGGGCGAGCTCCTTTTCCCGGTCCGACAGCCGCCGCCGGAGCCGGGCGTACTCCATGAAGTCCCCGAGATGGCAGGTGGCCGCCTCCAGGTAGCCCTCCAGGGCCTCCTCACTGCGGCGCAGCTGCCGGGCCAGGCCCACGACCGCGCGGTCGGCCTGGAACTGGGCGAAGGACTCCTCGAGCAGCGTGTTCGCCCGCTCGCGGCCGACCTGGCCGACGAGGTTCACCGCCATGTTGTACGACGGGCGGAAGCTGGAGTTCAGCGGGTACGTGCGGGTGCTGGCCAGGCCGGCGACCGACGCGGGGTCGACTCCGGGGGCCCACAGCACCACGGCGTGGCCTTCGACGTCGATGCCGCGGCGGCCCGCACGGCCGGTGAGCTGGGTGTACTCCCCCGGCGTCAGGTCGGCGTGCATCTCGCCGTTCCACTTGACGAGGCGTTCGATGACGACGGTGCGGGCGGGCATGTTGATGCCGAGCGCCAGGGTCTCGGTGGCGCAGACCGCCTTGATCAGCCCCTGGGTGAACAGCTCCTCGACGATCTCCTTGAACGTCGGGAGCATCCCGGCGTGGTGGGCGGCCACGCCGCGTTCGAGCGCGGCCAGCCAGGTCCGGTAGCCGAGGACGTCGAGGTCCTCCTTCGGGATGTCCGCGATGCGCGCCTCGACGTGCTCGCGGATCTCCTGGGCCTCCTCCATGGAGGTGAGCCGCAGGCCGGAGTACACGCACTGCTCGACGGCGGCGTCGCACCCCGCGCGGCTGAAGATGAACGTGATCGCGGGCAGCAGACCGGTGCGGTCGAGGCGGTCGATCACGTCCGAGCGGGGCGGGGGGCGGAACCGTTGCGGCCGGGCTTCGCGCCGGCCGCCGCTACGGCGGCCCTGGTTGACCCGGGTGCGCCTCAGGTCATCCAGCGCGAAACGCCGCAGCGCGGGGTTGACCTTGGTGCTCCCCGCCGCGGGGTCGCCCGTGTCGACGAACAGGTCATAGAGGCGGTTGCCGGCCAGCATGTGCTGGAACAGCGGCACGGGCCGGTGCTCGTCGACGATCACCGTCGTGTCGCCGCGGACCTCCTGCAGCCACTCGCCGAACTCCTCGGCGTTGCTGACCGTCGCCGACAGCGCCGCCAGGCGCACGGACTCGGGGAGGTGGATGATGACCTCTTCCCAGACCGCGCCGCGGAACCGGTCGGCGAGGTAGTGCACCTCGTCCATGACGACGTACGCGAGCCCCGACAGCGTCGGCGACCCGGCGTAGAGCATGTTGCGGAGCACCTCGGTCGTCATGACGACGATCGGCGCCTCACCGTTGATCGTGTTGTCCCCGGTGAGCAGGCCGACCTTCGTGGGGCCGTAGCGGCGCACCAGGTCGGAGTACTTCTGGTTCGACAGCGCCTTGATCGGCGTGGTGTAGAAGCACTTCTGCCCGTTCGCCAGCGCCAGGTGGACGGCGAACTCCCCGACCACGGTCTTACCCGAACCGGTCGGGGCGGCGACGAGGACACCGTGGCCGTTCTCCAGCGCCCGGCAGGCGTCGACCTGGAAGAAGTCGAGGTCGAAGTCGTACAGGCCCTGGAACTCCGTCAGCGCCGGCGTGAAGCCAGCCACACGCTGACGGTGCGCGGCGTAGCGCTCCGCGGGGGTGGTCATGCCCCAAGCCTACGGAAGAGCCTGACCGAGGATGGCAGCGCGCCCGCGATCAAGCCCTAATGGCGGGGCGTGTCCTCCAGGTCTTCCATGTCTTCCATGTCCAGGGGCGAGGCCTCGTCGTCGGACAGGTCGCCGTACGGGTCCGGGCGGCCGGCCTTGCGCCGGTCGTGGATGTAGGCGACCACCTCGGCGACCTCGAACAGCACGACGGTCGGCAGCGCCAGCGCCAGCATGGTGAAGGGGTCCTGGCTCGGCGTCGCCACCGCGGCGAACACGAAGATGCCGAAGAGCAGGGTCCGCCGCCACTTTTTGATGCGGGCGTGGGTCAGCACTCCGGCGAGGTTGAGGACCACGACGAACAGTGGCAGCTCGAACGTCGCCCCGAAGATCAGCAGCATCGCCACGGCGTAGCTCAGATAGCTGGTGATCGTGACCAGGGGCACGACGTGCTCGGGGGTGAAGCCGAGCAGGATGCCCAGGCCCTTGTCGAGGGTCTCGTAGGCGAGGAACGCGCCCATGGCGAAGAGCGGGACGGACCCGGCCATGAAGACGTAGGTCCAGCGCCGCTCCCGCTTGTACAGCCCGGGCGCCACGAACGCCCAGAGCTGATAGAGCCAGATCGGCGAGGCGAGCACGAGCCCGATGATCACGCAGATCTTGATCCTGAGGACGAACGGGTCGAGGATCCCGGTCGTCGTCAGCGCGCATTGCCCGTTGAGGCGGTTCGACTGGGGGATCTTGCAGTAGGGATGCTGCAGGACGCGCCAGATGGGGTCATAGAAGATCCAGCCGACGATGGCGCCCACGAGGATGCCGAGCATCGCTTTGAGAATCCGGTTGCGCAGCTCACGGATGTGCTCCATGAGAGGCATGCGCCCGTCCGGGTTCGGCGCACTCGACGCACGCCTGAGGGGCACCTTCATCGCCGACATGTGAATTTGAGCTCCGGCTCGTCAGGACTGCTTGCCGCGATCCGTCTGGTGCAGCGGCACGCCGTTGACATCGCTGCCATCGCCCGTCGGGGCGTTCAGCTGCTGGGGGCCCGCCTGAGCCTCCAGCCGGGCGGCCTGCTCGCGCAAACGGGCGGCCTGTTCACGTGCGTCGCTGGGCGCGTCGTGCTTGTCGTCATCGTCGCCGATCAGGCCCTTGGTCTCGGACTTGAAGATGCGCATCGAGCGTCCGAGCGACCGCGCCGCCTGAGGCAGCTTCGCCGAGCCGAACAGCACCAGAATGACGACCGCGATGATCGCGATCTCCCACGGGCCAAGATCCATGACAGTCCTCTTCAGCAGTGGCCGGTTCTCTCCCGATCGTACGCCGTCCGGGCCGATGGCTCACTCCCGCGCCCGCTCCAGACGGCGTGCGGCGGTGCGCAGCTCCGAACGTTTCGGCTCCAGACGCTCCCTGGTGTGCTGGAGTTCACGGCCAAGATCGCGGACGGCGGCGAAAACCTTCACGGCGCAGACGCCGATGACCACCAGCCCGGCGAAGCTCAGTCCAATGAACAACATCACCCACGGCACGGGCCGAGACTACACGGCCAGGGCGTACCTGATGGATCGCGGACGCCGCGCAGCCGGCCAGGGATCGGTCAGGCACGCCCTAGGTGTAGAGGCTTAGTGCTCGTTCGGCGTCGTCGCGTACGCGATCGGACAGGTCGGCCGGTGTGACGACGGTGCCATCGCCGGCCAGCCGCAGCGCCAGGCGACGTACCCACCGGGTGTCGCGGGTGCGCAGCTCGACGCGCAGCCGCCCCTCCCCCAGCTCGGTGACGCTGTCACACGGGTAGTGGTCGGCGACCCAGCGCCCGGACGGCGTCAGCTCGATGATCACCTTGGTGTCGTCCGGTGACGGGCGGAAAAGGCCGCGGTCGACGTCGACCGGCTCGGCCTCCTCGGGGATCTGCGCGGCGACGTCGAGGACTTCCAGGTCCACGATGCGGTCCAGCCGGAACAGCCGCACCGCCTCGGCCTTACGGCACCAGCCCTCGAGGTAGGACCAGCCGTCGACGAGCAGGAGCCGCATCGGGTCCACGTCGCGGACGGTGTTCTCGTCGCGGCCCGGCACGTAGTAGGTCATCCGCAGCCGCCGGCCCTCGTCGAGGCCCGCACGCACCTGGACCAGGATGTCCGGGCGCACGTCGACCTGCACCGACACCTGACTGCTGGGGCGCGCCGCGGCGCCGGCGGACGCCTCCAGCTTGGCGATCACCCGGCTGACGGCGTCGCCCCGCCCGGGGATCTCGGCGAGCGTGCGCAGCGCCACCAGCAGCGCGGACGCCTCGTCGACGTCGAGCCGCAGCGGACGGCTGATCGACTCGGCCTCGCTCACCACGATCTCCCCGCCCTCGTAGGACAGGTCGATCGGGCAGTACGGGTCGGGCGCGCGCAGCTCGACGCACCACAGGAGGTTCAGGTCGTCGATGAGCTGCTTTTCGGTGACCTCGAAGGCGGCCGCGGCCTCCGCGACGCTCACCGAGCTGCGTGACACGACGTACGGCACCAGCGCGAGCAGCCGGGTGAGGCGGTCGGATGAGCTCATGAGCCCTCCTTCGCCCTACCCCGGAGCGGGAGCGTGGCCAGAGCACTGTTCTTACCGATTCGCTCGCTCATGCGAGCACCGCCTTCAGATGCTGGATCATCGCGTCGCGCACGTCCGGCGGGCCCACGACCACGACGTCGTCGGCGAACCCGGCCAGGTAGTCGACGAGCCGGTCGACGTCGGCGAAGCCCAGCTCGGCGACGTCCCACTCGCCCTCGCCCGGCCGTACGTCCGCGGCCCACCGGCGGATGCCGTGCGCCGCGCCCTGCCGCAGCCGCACCGTGGCGGTGCGCCGGTCCGGCGCCGGGGTGCCGCTGTCGGCCACGATCTCGCGGACGTCCGCGTCCTCGGGGACCACCACGGCCCCCGCCGGGCCGTCCGCGTCGACGGCACCCAGGATCCGGCTGAGCCGGAACACCCGCACCTGCTCGCGGTCGCGGTCGTGACCCGCGACGTACCACCGGCCGCGCCGGCTCGCCACGCCCCAGGGCTCCAGGTGGCGGCGCTGCGGCGCGCTGCGGCCGATGCCCTGGTAGTCGAAGGTCACCGGGCGCCGGTCGCGTACGGCACGCCACAGGGCGGGGAAGGCCGGCTCGTTGGTGTCGACCCGCGGCTCGATGCCGAGCGAGGCGGCCTCGGAGGTGTCGACCCCGGCGGCCCGCAGCTTGAGCAGCGCACCGGAGGCCGCCTCGGCGAGGCTGGCGCGCTGCCAGACCCGCGCGGCCAGGCCGAGCACCGCGGCCTCGTCCGGGTTCAGCTTGATCTCCGGGAGTTCGTACGCCTGGCGCTGGATGCGGTAGCCGGCCTCCTCGTCGCCGTCGCTGCCGGTCTCCAGCGGGATGCCGAGCTCGCGCAGCTCCTCCTTGTCGCGCTCGAACATCCGCTTGAACGCCTCGGACCCGTCGGGATAACCGGGTACGGCCTGGCGGATCTGCTCGGCGGTGAGATAGCGGCGGGTGGCCAGCAGGCACACCACGAGATTGAGCAACCGCTCGGTCTTGCGGCGTGACATCGGCACTCCTTCTTACCCGGCCCCGTGGCCTCCGACGCTACCGTTGGCGGGTGATCCGATGGCGCAAAGGCACGGTTGTCAACATACGCCGGGAGTGGCAAGGAGCGGTCGAACTCGACGTGAAGATCGAGCCCGACGGTGCGGCCCGCGCGCTGGCCTACCCGGCACTGGTGGGATCGCCTCAGGTGGGCGACGAGGTGCTGCTGAACACTACGGCGCTCGCGATGGGGCTTGGCACCGGAGGGTACGCCATGGTGGTGGCCGTACCGGACCGGTTCCCGCCCGACCCGTCCGGCCCTGGCCACCTGGTCAAGGCACGCTACACGCCGCTGCAGGCCACCGTGCTCGGCGCCGACGAGCAGGACTCCGAGCACCACGAGGTGCTACGGGACGCCGACTCGGTCGACGGCATGCCCGTGGTGGTGGCCGACCTGCACTCCGCCTTGCCCGCGATCATCGCGGGGCTGCACGCCGACCGTCCGGGGGCACGCGTCGTGTACGTCATGCCGGACGGCGGCGCCCTTCCCTCGTGGTTCTCCCGCGCGGCGGCGGCGCTGCGCGAGGCGGGTGCGCTGGCCGCCGTCGTCACCGTCGGCCAGGCGTTCGGCGGTGACCTGGAGGCGGTGACCCTCCATACGGGACTGCTCGCCGCACGCCACGTGCTGGGCGCCGAGGTCGCGATCGTCGCCCAGGGGCCCGGGAACCTCGGCACGGGCACGCGGTGGGGTTTCTCGGGTGTGTCCGCGGGCGAGGCCGTGAACGCCGCCGGCACGCTGGCAGGATGCCCGGTGGCGTCCCTGCGGGTGAGCGAGGCCGACGCCCGTGAACGCCATCGCGGGGTCTCCCACCACAGCCTGACCGCCTACGGCCGGGTCGCCCTGGCCCGCGCCCAGGTCGTGGTGCCGGAGCTTCCCGGCGAGTTCGGCGCCCGGGTCACCGCCCAGGCCGAGCCGCTGGGCGAGCGCCACGAGCTGGTACGCGTGCCGGTGACGGGCCTGGAGGACGCGCTGCGCACGTCGCCGGTGCGGCTGTCGACGATGGGCCGCGGCCTGGACGAGGACCTCGCCGGCTTTCTCGCGGTCGCGGCGGCCGGGCGGCACGCGGCCGCTCTTCTCGGCTGACCTCGGTTTCGGTCTCCGGGCGTCTCGCGGGCACCCGGCCCGGCTCCTTTACATTGTAGATCACGTAGCGAGGCCGACAGGGTGGTACGGCTCGCGGAAGGTGAAGGCCTCCGCACCCGGGCCCTTCTCGCGCAGGCGGGCGAGGCGGCCCAGGGCCTCCTCGACGGACGGGACGTGCCCGGCCGGGACCCACCACAGCACCATGAACGGCTCCGTCATGCGCACGAACCACTCGCGGCGGTGACGCAGCAGTTCGAGGTGGTCCGAGCGGTAGGCGAAGTCCCACAGGGCCTCTCGCGACTCCCACACCGACAGGTTGACGATCATGTCGTCGCCGTTCGGGTGGAGGGAGGTCGCGTCCTCGCCGTCCTCGTCGGTCAGGCGCCATACGAAGCCCGGCGACGCGTCGGCCAGGGCGTTGATCGGCTTGAGGCCGGCCACGAAACCGGCCGACTCCGGGGCGTCGAGCGGCTGCCGGAGGCGCCCGACGTTGAGCTGGGCGAGGTGATGGTCGGTCATGGACGACAGCAGACCATCGGGCGAACTCTATTGTCAATCATCATTATTTTTAGAGATGATCTCCACACAGCACTCCCCCGGTCTCGGCCGCAGGTACGCGGACAGCCCGGTCTCGCCCATGCCGTCGAGGAGGCCCTCGATCAGTGCCAGGTTCATGCCGCACATCAGCGGCGGGAAGTCACGGGCCAGCGTGTGGAAGGGGCAGTTGCGCATCCGGACCGCGTCGCCCTCGCGGTACGGCGCGTACCCCTGCCGCGCCAGCACCTCCTCGACGTCGCCCTTCGCCGAGGCCCCGGCGGACCGCCCGTGCCGTCGCGCGACCTCCTCCAGGTTCGCCTCGGCGCCCAGGGCGTCCACGACCTCTGCGAGCAGCACCGCCGCGGTGCCGTAGTCGCGCGGCGGCAGGCTCACCACGTGCTCGGTGGCGGACCTGCGGTAGAGCTTGGCCGGCCGGCCGGCGCCCGGTCCGGCCTTGCCGGGCGGCCTGCGGAACACCACGTCGAGCAGGCCCGCGCCGGCGAGCCGGTCGAGGTGGAAGGCGGCCAGGGTGCGCTGGATGCCCGCCGCGTCGGCGGCCTCCGCCCGGCCGACCTCGTGGTCCTGCGCGACCACATAGTCGTACAGCCGCCGGCGTACCGGATCGCCCAGGGCGGTAATGGCCTCCACATCACTCACGCGCCGATTGTAAGGACGACGCGGCCGGTCAGTACGCGGCGATGATGTCGATCACGAACGCCAGGGTGTCGGTCTTGGTGATGCCGGACGCGGCGTGGCCCTTCGCGCCGTAGCCCTGGCTCGGCGGCACCACGACGAGCACCCGGCTGCCGACCGGCTTGCCGACGACCGCGCGATCCCAGCCGGCGAGCATCTGCCGCGCGCCCACCACCACCGAGTCCGGATGCTCCCGGCCGCGCGAGGACTCGAACGTCTTGCCGTTGCGCCAGATCTGCCCCAGGTCGTGGTAGATGACGAGCTGACGCGCCTGCACCGGCTTGCCGGTGCCCTGCACGATGGTGCGGACCTGCAGCTTCGCCGGCGCCCGTACCCTCGGGATCTTCACCGACGGCACCGTGCCCGCCGTCACCCGCGGCAGGCGCGCGTCGGACTGCGGAACAGGTGTGCCCCGCGCACCCGCGCCGTTGGGGTACGCCGCGAGGACGTCCAGCACGAACACCAGGGAGTCGGCGGCGCCGATCTGCAACGGCGCGTAACCGTTCGTGCCGTACCCCTGGCCTGGCGGGATCACCGCCATGACCCGGCCGCCCGGCCGCTGCCCGGCGAGCGCCCGGTCCAGCCCCGGCACGAGATGCCCGTACGGGAACATGGCCGGGCGCCCGGCGTCGAAGCTGCTGGCGATCAGTTTGTGGTCACCGCCGTTCCAGCGGTAACCGACGTAGTTGGCCGCGACGAGGTCGCCGCCGGCCACCTTCGCGCCCTTGCCCGTGTGCAGGGTCTTGACGCCGAGCTTGCCGTCGGCCTTCGAGCCGGGGATCGTGACCGTCGGCTGCCTGCCGACGACCCCGGCCACCTTCACTCCGTCCGGCAGGCCTCCACCGCTGCACGCGGCGAGGAAAAGGGCGAGCAGAACCCACGGGGCGGCACGCCGCATACACCGACCTCCAGCGACCAGATGATCAGACCGCACCGAGGATATCGACAACGAACACGAGCGTGTCGGTGCCCTTGATGCCGGCCTGCGGTGAACCCTTCGGGCCGTAGCCCTCCTTCGGCGGAACGACCAGCAGCACCCGGCTGCCGATCTTCTGTCCCACCAGCGCCTTGTCCCAGCCCGGGATCACCTGTCCGGCCCCGATCGGGAAACCGGCCGGGGCGCCGTGCTTGAAGCTCGAGTCGAACTCCTTGCCGGTGCGCCAGAGCACGCCGTCGTACTGCCCGATCAGTGTCTGCCCCTTGGCCACGGCCTTGCCCGTGCCCTGGATCAGCGTCTTGACCTGCAGCGAGCCCGGCGCCGAACCGGACGGGATCTTGATCGTCGGAGCCTGGCCCGGCGCACCGGGCGTCACCTGCGGCAGCGTGGAGTCGAGCTTCTGCTGCGTGCCCTGCACCGTGGCGTTCTTGCCGAAGGCGTTGAGCACGTCCACCGACAACACCAGGTCATCGGTGCTCGCCAGCTGCAGGGCCTGCGCGACCTCGGTGCCGACCGCCTTGTAGGGCAGCGTCAGCTCCAGCCGCGTGCCCTGCGTGCGGCCGGCCAGCTCCTTGTCCAGCGCCGGAAGGCCGGTGAGCTGGCTCGCGGTGCCCGCGGCCGGCGCACCCTTCTTGAAGGTGTTCAGCAGTTCCTTGTGGCTCTTGGCGCTCCACTGGTAGCCGACCAGGTGCGCCACGACGAAGTCGGTACTGGCGACCTTCGGGCCCTTACCGTGGATCAGCTCCTTGACCTGCTGCTTCACCGCCGGCTTGGCCTTGGGCACCGACACCGCCGGGGCCTTGCCGAACGCGCCCTTGAACTTCACCGACGGCGCCGGGCGGTTGGCGTACCACACGCCTCCGGTGGCGACCGCCGCCACCACCACGACAGCCACGATCGAGTAGATGATCCGGCGGCGCTTCGCGGCCTTCCGAGTGCCTGAGCGCGGCGCGGGTCGGCCCTTGGCGCCGAGGGCGTGGGGGGTGAAGTCGCTGCTGCGGATGTCCTTGGCCTGAGGCATCTTCACCTTGGGCCGAGAATCGTCCTGCGTCTCCTCGGTCTCCGCTTCCTCGCGGCCTTCCACTTCAGACATCTTCTCCACCGTTTTCGCGGGCATGAGACAGCTCGAAAGCACCCAACCTTGTCAGCAGGCACCTAAAGGTAGCGTGAGTAGGCGGCTACATTCCCGCGATCAGCTTGTCGACGCGATCATCGACCGACCGGAACGGGTCCTTGCACAGCACCGTGCGCTGCGCCTGGTCGTTCAGCTTCAAATGCACCCAGTCGACCGTGAAGTCGCGGCGCTTCTCCTGGGCCCGGCGGATGAACTCCCCCCGCAGCCGCGCCCGCGTCGTCTGCGGCGGCACCGACTTGGCCTCGAAGATCGCCAGGTCACGGGCGACCCGCTCGACCGACCCGCGCCGCTCCAGGAGGTAGTACAGGCCCCGGCTCCGGTGCACGTCGTGGTAGGCCAGATCCAGCTGCGCCACACGCGGCGAGCTGAGCGGCAGGTCGTACTTGTTCCGGTACCGCTCGATCAGCTGGTACTTCGTCACCCAGTCGATCTCCCGCGCGACATTGTCGAGGTTTCCCGTCTCGACCGCGCGCACGGTGCGCTCCCATAGATCCAGCACCCGCAGCACCACCGGGTCCGCGCCGCGCCGGTCCACGAAGTCACGCGCCTTGTCCAGGTACTCCGACTGGATCTCCAGCGAACTGGCCTCCCGGCCGTTCGCCAGGCGCACCTTGCGGCGTCCCGTCATGTCGTGGCTGACCTCACGGATCGCCCGGATGGGGTTCTCCAGCGTGAGATCGCGCATCACGATGCCCGCCTCGACCATCCGCAGCACCAGGTCGGTCGCGCCGACCTTCAGCAGCGTCGTGGTCTCACTCATGTTCGAGTCGCCGACGATGACGTGCAGGCGCCGGAACCGCTCGGCGTCCGCGTGCGGCTCATCGCGCGTGTTGATGATCGGCCGGGACCGGGTCGTCGCGGACGACACGCCCTCCCAGATGTGCTCCGCGCGCTGGCTCACGCAGTAGACCGCGCCGCGCGGCGTCTGCAGCACCTTGCCCGCGCCACAGATGATCTGACGGGTGACGAGGAACGGGATGAGCACGTCGGCCAGCCGGCCGAACTCACCGTGCCGCCCGACGAGGTAGTTCTCATGACAGCCATAGGAGTTGCCGGCCGAGTCGGTGTTGTTCTTGAACAGATAGATGTCCCCCGCGATGCCCTCCTCGCGCAGCCGCCGCTCGGCGTCGACCAGCAGGCCCTCGAGGATTCGCTCACCCGCCTTGTCGTGCACGACGAGCTCGTCGACGCTGTCGCACTCGGGCGTCGCGTACTCAGGATGACTTCCGACATCGAGATACAGCCGTGCGCCGTTTCGCAGGAACACGTTGCTGCTACGGCCCCACGAGACCACCCTGCGGAACAGGTAACGGGCCACCTCATCAGGTGACAACCGCCGCTGCCCGCGGAAGGTGCACGTAACGCCGTACTCGTTCTCCAACCCGAAGATGCGCCTGTCCACACCGCAAGGCTATGTGTCCGAGGACCGGAGTTGGTAGAGATCAATGCCGGGCGTACCGGTCAGGAGTGCGCCACATCCGGCCGTACGGCCCCCGACCTGGCCTGCGCCCGCCCACGGCGGGCGTCCGATCACCGGCGGCGACCTGGGCGATGTGGGCGTTTCGCCGGGTCTGGCCGCTCGGCGAGGTGGCTTACGGCCGGCCGCCGGAGCGAGAAGGCTGTCCGGGCCGGCGCCTTTACTTTGTAGATCAGCAAACGAAGACGCCCGCCGCGACCGGCGGGATCGCGGCGGGCGTCGGACGCTACTCGGCGGGCGTACCCTCGCCGCCCTCAGTCTCGCTCTCGCTTTCGTCCGAGGCCGGCGGCTCCGTGCTCGCCGCACCGGCGCCGGCCTCGTCCAGAAGCTGCTTGACGCGCGCGGCCGGCAGCCGCCGGAACAACCGGTGGTCCCGGGCGCGATCCAGCACCGCGACCTCGAGCTGCCCCGCCTCCAGGTGCCGGTCCGCGTCCTGCTGCTCCAGGGCGTGCACGCCCAGGCCCAGCGCACTGGCGAGCGGCAGCCCCTCCTCGAACCGCTCCTTCAGCGCCGCGGCCACCTGATCGACCTGACCACCCATCGCGACATAGCCCTGCTCGTCCGCCACGGAACCGTCGAACGTCAATCGGTAGATCTGGTCGGAGGCGACGTCGATGCCCACCTCCGCCACCACGATCTCCACCTCGTACGGCTTGTTCATCTCAGTGAAGACCGTGCCCAGCGCCGTCGCGTAGGCGTTCGCGAGCCCGCGCGCCGTCACGTCCCGCCGGTCGTACATGTAGCCGTTCACGTCGGCGTACCGCACGCCCTGCTGCCGGAGGTTCTCGAACTCGTTGTACTTGCCGACCGCCGCGAAGGCGATCCGGTCGTAGATCTCACTGATCTTGTGCAGGGCCCGGGACGGATTGTCGGCCACGAACAGGATGCCGTCGGCGTACTGCAGCACGACCACGCTGCGGCCACGCGAGATCCCCTTGCGGGCGTAGTCGGCCTTGTCCTTCATCGCCTGTTCGGGCGACACATAGAACGGCATGGACACCGGTGGCGTTCCTCACTACTCGTTCGTCATTCTCGTTGGCGGACAGGGTCAAAGCAGCGGAGCGGGCGGACCACCGGGCGCCCGCATGCGCGCCTCGACGATCGACTCCACCAGCGTGCCCACCCGGTCATCGGGCAGCCGCCGGTAACCGTCGGCCGTGACCACCGAGATGACCGGGAAGATGCGGCGGGTCAGGTCCGGCCCGCCCGTCGCGGAGTCGTCGTCGGCCGCGTCGTACAGCGCCTGGATCGAGGCGATGACCGCGTCCTCCTCCGACAGGTCCGACCGGAACATCTTCTTCAGCGCGCCACGGGCGAACACCGAACCGGAGCCGATGCTGTAGAACTCGTGCTCTTCGTACCGGCCGCCGGCCGCGTCGTAGCTGAAGATCCGCCCCGCGTCGCGCTCCTCGTCATAGCCCGCGAACAGCGGGACCACGACGAGCCCCTGCATCGCCATGCCGAGGTTGCCGCGCACCATCGTCGCGAGCCGGTTGGCCTTGCCCTCCAGCGAGAGCGTGCGGCCCTCCATCTTCTCGTAGTGCTCCAACTCCACCTGGAAGAGGCGCACGACCTCGATGCCGATGCCCGCCGTGCCCGCGATGGCGATGGCGGAGTATTCGTCGGCGCGGAAGACCTTCTCGATGTCACGCTGGGCGATGAGGTTGCCCGCGGTCGCCCGCCGGTCACCGCCCATCACCACACCGCCCGGGAACGTCACCGTGACGATCGTGGTGCCGTGCGGGAAGTGCTGACCCGCAGGCGCTGCCGCCGCCGGCAGCTCCCGGTTCCCCGGCAGCATGCTCGGCGAGTGCGCCGACAGGAACTCGGTGAACGACGAGGGGCTCTGGCTCGCGAACGCGCCCGGCAAACGTCCCGGTGCGGAACCTTGCGACGTCACACGACTCCTTCCACTGACAGCGGACGCGATCGCCCCCGCTAACCCAGACCCTACTGTCAGCGCGCCGTCGCGTGCATGCGTCATGATCCCTCCCCCCGTCCGCTCACGGCGAACCCGGCCGAACCAGCCGGATGCCGATCGGATCAGGAAAAGAGATACTCTGCGGAATCTGCCGGCCGCGCGGGCCTGGGGGCGTCGTCCCGTCGTCCGCGAAGATCGAGGGCCGCAAAGCGCAGCTCGGTCGGCTGCGGGTCGGCGACGCCGACGTCGAACTCCCAGGGATCGCCACTGTCACCACGGGCGAACGCGTGGAGGACCGCGAGGTCGTGCCCGCCGATCTGCCCGACGTCCCAGCCGGGATCCACCGCCTCGGCGGCCCCCCGAGCACGGACGATGGTCACCTCGAACCTGCCGTCATCGGTCCGGCGCAGCCCAGAGAGTCCGCCGGTCAGGTACTCGACGGCCCGCCGGAGCAGCCACGGGTTGTCGTCGAGCTGCCCCATACCGGTGTTGCAGCCCCCACACAGAATGCCGCGTACGGCGCCCGTGACGTGATCGTGGTCCACGGCATCGGGCGTCGCCTTCCGGCAGATGGAGCAGAGGCCGCCCTGCCGCTCGATCAGCCGCTCGACGTCCTCCTCGCCGATCCCGTAGCGCCCGGTGAGGCGATAGTGGCGCCGGCTCTTAGGTTGCCCTCGCGGAGCTCTGCGGGCCATAGCGGCCCATGGCACGACGTGCTCTGAAAGCGCGGCTTCGAGATAGTCCACCGCGAGCCGCATGACGTCGGGCCGGTCTTCGAACTGCCCAAGACCGCCGTTGCAGGGAAAGCAGATCAGGCCGCGAACCTCGCCGGTCGAATGATCGTGGTCGACGTGGAGAGCACGCCGACGCAGACAGATGAGACAAAGACTGCCCTGCTGCTCGGCGCGGGCGACGACCTGCTCTTCGGTCAGCCCATAGCGGCGCTTGAGGTGATAGCTGCGGACGCTGCCGTGCTTCTTCGCCTTGATGTCCGCCATCACCTTGTTGTGGCAGGGCTTACAGTAACTGGCCAGCCCCGAAGGGTCGGCCCTGTTGCGGCCGAAGGCCGCGAGCGGCTTGACCTCGGCACAGTTCGCGCAGTACTTCATTCCGTCCGGGACGGCGGAATGACGGCGATAGGTCCGTGGTGTCTTGCCGAGCGCCACCTGCTGCTTCCTGTAGCGCTCGGCATTGCGCGCGCCGAAACACTCTTTGCAGTACAACGCCAGGCCATCCGGAGACTGCTTACGGCGCCAGAACTCCGAGGCGGCCTTCACCTTTCCGCAGTCCCGGCACCGCTTGCCCTCCGGCCCTAAACCGGACATTCGTCACTGACCGCCTTTTTGCACGTAGCTACGGACAAATTCCTCGGCGTTCTCTTCGAGGACTTCGTCGATCTCGTCCAAAATGGCGTCTACGTCGTCAGTGAGCTTCTCGTTGCGTTCCTGGACGTCTTCGCTCGGTGCGGTCTGGGTCTCATCGACCTCATCCTCGCGCCGGGTCGTCTGCTTCTGGCCGCCGGTGTCCCTCGTCGCCATGCTGCGCCTCCACTCCTCCGAGAGACCTCGACTCTATCGTCGCTCACCGACAACGAGTGGATCACTCACCGTGTCCCACCGTGTTCGGTGATCGGCCTCATGACGGGGTTATCGCCAGCGGCGATCCCTGTGAAACGGTCATACCGGTCACGACTGTGCACTGATCAGAGCGTACGCCTCTGACCAGGAACAACGTTCCGCGACCCGGATCGCGACTACTCCCCTGTGAGGGCGGTCACCAGCTCCGATGCGGTACGGCAGCGGTCCAGGAGCGCACCCACGTGCGCCTTGGTTCCCCGCAGCGGCTCCAGGGTCGGGACGCGCTGCAGTGACTCGCGGCCCGGGACGTCGAAGATCACCGAGTCCCAGGACGCGGCGGCCACCGAGTCGGCGTACTGGCGCAGGCAGCGGCCACGGAAGTAGGCCCGGGTGTCCTCCGGCGGATCTTCGATCGCGGCCTGGATCGTGGCGTCCGTCGTGACGCGGCGCATCCTCCCGCGTGCGACGAGGCGGTTGTACAGGCCGCGGTCCGGGCGGACGTCGGAGTACTGAAGGTCCACCAGTTGGAGGCGCGGGTGGGACCAGTCGAGGCCGTCGCGGCTGCGGTAGCCCTCCAGCAGCTCCAGCTTGGCCACCCAGTCGAGCTCTCCGGACAGTTGCATGGGGTCCTCGCCGAGCCGGTGCAGCACCGACTCCCAGCGGTCGAGGATGTCGGTGGTCATGTCGTCGACGTCGGCGCCGTAGCGGTCCT
>JAOPYG010000176.1 GCA_025964685.1 Actinoallomurus sp.
TTGCGGGGGCTTCTTACGGGTGGGTTGTTGTTGGGGGGTGCGGCCACGGGAGCTGTTGGGGGTGCGGCCGCGGACGATGCCGATCAGTTCCTCCATGAGGTCGGTCGTCGCGGCCTCGAGCCAGGCCAGGCCGATTTGGGACTGGGGGGCGTCGGTCACGGTGCGGTATATGAGGTCGTTGCGGTGGTGCAGGCGGGCCAGAGACTGAGGGAGCAGTAGGACTCCGGCCCCCGACGCCACCAGCTCGATCGCGTCCGCCGTGCTCTCGGGACGGGTGAAGGCGGGCTGCCCGGGCCGGTCGACCCAGGCCAAGACCTCGTCGAGCGGCTCGAACACATCCTCGTCGGCGAGATCGGCAAGCTTCACCTCCTCGACCGCGGCCACCGCGTGATCCTTCGGCACCACCACCACGGTCGTCTCCAGGTACAGCGGGATCACGTGGAGGGCCTCGCGGTCGACGGGCAGGCGCACGAACGCCGCGTCTATGCCGCCGTCCCGCAGCAGGGGGACAGCCTCGGCGGCAGGCGTCTCGATCAGCCGAAGCGGCACCTCCCGCACCCGCTCGGCCCACACGCCGGCCCATTTCCCGGGCGTCACCCCCGGCGCGTAGGCCAGCCGGAACTCACCCTTGGTCACCTTCTCAGCCTAGCCGCGTCCAGACGGCTCCCTCCCGCTGGCTACCCTTGCTGTCATGAGCACGTCCAAGGCGAAGACCCCGCAGACCATGAAGCCGGCGACCGCGGCCAAGAAGCTGGGGATTGTGCTGTCGGCAGCGCCCGCCGAATTCCAGGAGGGCGTCGTCTCCCGGGACGAGCTGAACGCGCTCCAAGCCGACCCGCCCTCTTGGCTCGCCGACCTGCGCCGCGTGGGCCCCCATCCCCGCCAGGTCGTCGCCGCCAAGCTCCGCGTCTCCGCCTCGGGCCTGGCCCGCGCCGACATCACAGGCCCGCTTACCACCGCCGAGATCGAGATCTTGAAGGCCGAAAAACCCGACTGGCTAGAACGCGAGCAGGCCATCCAAACCCGGGTCCGCCAAGATGAGCTCCGCCTCAAGCAGCAGCGTGCCAAGGCTTGACCCACCGGAACGAGGCCGGTCTCTGCCGGGGTCTGTCCAGCGTTCGACTCTGTCGCTCTTTCGGTGGTAACTGAGGGTGAGCTATTGGAGGAGGATGTGGTGGCGGAGGAGGCGGAAGCCTGCTCGTCCGTACATCTGTCTTTTGATCAATTTGGTCTTGGTGTTGACGCCTTCGGTGCCGCCGTTGTGGTGTCTGCTGGTCAGGGCTGCGTGGACGGCGTCTTGGTCGAGTCGCAGATCGCGGATGAAGGAATGGACGTGCGGCAGGTTCGCCTGTTCCACGGTGTTTATCCATTCCTGTAGGCGGCCGGCGTTGCCGTCGGCGGGGGTGAGGGGCTAGGCGAGGGCGCGGACCAGCAGCGCCAGGTGCGCGTGGATGGCATCGGACTTGCCTCTCTCGCGGCGCTGGGAACGGCTGGGCTGCTCACACTCGATCACCGGCACGCCGGCCGCGGTCAGCGCCCGCGCCAGTCCCACGCCGTAGCTTCGGCTGCCCTCCACCGAGGCCACCACGCGCGGCCCGGGCGCCAGGTCCGCGATCGCTGCAAGCAACTGCGTGAGCCCGCGCTGTCGTTGCCGATCCGAATCGTGGCGATCGGCCTGCCAGCCGCGTCCGCGATCTCCACCTCATGGATTGTCGCGGTGGGTGTCGATCCCGATGACGGCGTCCACCGTCTCTGCCAGCATGGTCATGCGACCTCGTATCTCCTTCCAGGGGTTAAGGGGCCGATGTCGACGCCGGCCTGGAAGGAGTCACCGGGTGGCATATCTGTGAGGAGTCACGCCATCAGGCGGACAGGCTTCTGATCAGGACAACTGCGGTGGGCCAGGCCGGAGTCGGCGATCCCCGGGGACAGGTCAGACGAAGGGCACGCCCAAAGCGGCCAGATCCGTAGCGAGTCACCCGGTATCACCGGCACCGGTCCTGACGGCAATCCACCCAGAACCGCCGGGAACGACACTCACCGATCCGTGGCTCGACAGCGGCGCACGCCCGACGCCCCATGAGCGTGGGAGAACGGTGGCCAACGATCGGATCGTGCGCCGTTGGTTGTCGTCGTTGCGTCACCATTGTCGTCAGGATGCACGTGGACGGTCGGTGGTCGACCCGCAGGCTGGACTCGCAGGCAGCTATGCCCTACGGCGCCGTGGTCACGAAGGCGATGCGGGTCCTCTGACGGAAACCTAGCGAGATTCCCGACGTGTCGGCGATATCCTCTATCTTCGCAATTAGCCTGATCGCCAGTTCCAATGCGGAGACCCTCGACCACTTTGGCACACACAACGGACCTGACGAGCGACACGGAGCCTGCGAAGGCCGCGGAAAAGCCCCTCGAAGCCAAGCCCCTCCGCGCGGGAAAGGCGGCCCGCGCTATCGTCTCCGACGGCCGCGCGGTCCACGATGCCATCGAGGCGATCCTGGCCGCGCCGGAGGAATCCCGCGAGATCGCGCGACGGGCGTACGAAGTGGTGCGCGATCAGCGTGTCACCGGCGAGTTGCACACAGTGCCAGTGGACCGTCTCCGGGAGCTTGTCCGGGGCCGCCAGGTCACGTTCACCCCCGTCAGGGATGCCGGCCTCGACACAGTCGGCGCGGTCCTCACTGCCGGCGCAGAAGCGCTCAGGCGAATCCCCGGAGTACGCCGAAGGACGGCCAAGCGGATGATGGCCGCCGCATGGCAGATGCGGGAGTCCGTCGAGGAAACCACCCGCGTCCGCATCGAACCAGACGCCCGCACCCCCGAGCAGGCCGCGCTCATCGCCGCCTTGCGCCGCTACGAACGCACCAGGTCCCTGATGAAGGGCCCGGACCCGCGCCCGCTGGCAAGTGAGCTCGGGCATCACCTCGACCCGGCGGCACGCGGCGCAAGCCGCCGAAGAATGCTCTTCACATTCTCGGAACGGAAGAGGCAGGAAGCTCGTGACGCACTCGCCCAGCTGGACGCCAGCCTAAGTTCCAAGAAAGTCACCGCGGCACGCAAACGCCTGTGCAGAGCCGAGTCTCAGCTGGAAAAGGCCCGAAAGACACCGAGGGCTGCCCGGCTGTGGAGCGATTACCTCGCCCGACCGGTCGCCTACAACGCCCTGCTGATCGAGGTGGGCGGACTCGACCCGGTCAAGGAAGCCGGCCAGGGCTACCTGCCCGCCGACATCGCCGAGCAAGTCCGCGTGTTCCCCCTCGACCAGTCCCGCCTCAAGACATCACTGCGGGGCTACCAGGCGTTCGGCGCGAGGTTCGCGCTGGTTCAGGAGCGGGTGATCCTCGGCGACGAGATGGGCCTTGGCAAGACGATGCAGTCGCTGGCCGCGATGTGCCACCTGGCGGCCAAGGGCGCGACGCACTTCCTGGTCGTCTGCCCGGCGAGCGTGGTCGTCAACTGGACTCGCGAGGTTGAGCGGCACACGCTGCTGGAGTCCCGCCGCGTACACGGGCCGAGTGAGAAACGGGAGGCGGCCCAGCAGGAGTGGGCGGACAAGGGCGGCGTGGCGATCACGACGTTCGAGGCGCTGCGCGCCATGCCGGAGGACCTGGACGTCTCGGTGGCGATGATGGTCGTCGACGAGGCGCACTACGTGAAGAACCCGGATGCGCTTCGTACGCAGGCGGTCAGTGAATGGGCGGCGCTGAGCACGCGGGTGCTGTTCCTGACGGGGACGCCGATGGAGAACAAGGTGAGGGAGTTCCGAGTGCTGGTCGGGCACCTGCGCCCGGAGGTCGCCGAGAACCTGGACATCGCGGACGAGGCACTGGATGGCACCAAGTTCCGGGAGGCAGTGGCACCGATCTACCTGCGGCGTAACCAGGAAGACGTGCTCAGCGAACTTCCGCCGCGGCTGGAGACGCAGGAATGGGTGGCACTCGAGGGACCGACGCTGCGGGCGTACCGGAAAGCGGTTCTCGCGGGGAACTTCATGGCGATGCGCCGGGCGGCGTTCGACCCGGGGACGGTGAAGGGATCGCCGAAGCTCCGGCGGCTGGTGGAGATCGTCAGCGAGGCCGCGGACGGCGGGCGCAAGATCGTGGTGTTCTCCTACTTCCGCGACGTGCTGGAGACGGTGACACAGGTACTGGGCTCCGGGCGTGATGGCGTCCAGGGCGTGCATGTCATCGGCCCGCTGACCGGGGATGTCCCGCCGACGGGCCGCCAGGCGATGGTGGACGGGTTCACTGCCGCCAAGGGCCCTGCGGTACTGGTCTCCCAGATCCAGGCGGGCGGCGTGGGCCTTAACATCCAGGCCGCGTCGGTGATCATCATCGCCGAGCCGCAGCTGACGCCGTCGATCGAGGTGCAGGCGATCGCCCGCGCGCACCGGATGGGCCAGGTGCGGCGCGTGGACGTACACCGGCTGCTGTGCGGGGACAGCGTCGACCAGCGAGTCCTCGAGTTGCTGGCCGATAAGCGTGAGGCGTTCGACGAGTACGCGCGCCGCAGCGACATGGCGAACGCGACGCCGGACGCGGTGGACACGGGCTCCGAGACCGAACTGCGGCACCGAATCGTGGCCGCGGAGCAGAAGCGCCTCAAGGCGGCGTGACCCGCAGAGCAACCGCGGGCCTGGCGCGCTAGCCGCGCTTCGCTTGCGATACGGCCGGGTCATTGCGGGAGGATGCCTTCAAATAAGGCGAGGAGCTTGTGCCCGGCGAGCTCCATGGGCGCGAGGGTCGGCCCAGCGTGGTGACGGACGGCGGGAAGTCGGCAGGGCGTTCACGGCCAAATCGACCAGGACCGCCCCGTGGTCGCTGCGGATGATTGCTAGTTCACGAGCAGGCTGCAGCCATCCGTCAGGTTCTCGCCTAGATCGCCCGAAGGCAGACCTCCGATGACGAGTCATCCTGGGGCACCACCAACGCGGCCCGGATCGCCCGCAGACTCTTGGCCGGCTCGGGCGCGCCGCCAGAGGCGAAGTCATGTGGTTGTGCGGTCATCCTTGGCCTCCCCTCACTCCCCTAGAGCTTA
>JAOPYG010000357.1 GCA_025964685.1 Actinoallomurus sp.
TCGGCGCGGTCTTCTTCCGGGAACGGATGGGCCTGCCCCGGTTCGCCGCTGCGGGCGTGGTCGTGATCGGTGTGGCGCTCATCAACGTCCGCTGACCCCCGTTTCGATGCCGTCCGATCGGTAAGAGATAGCGGAACGCGACGACTGGCTACGGCGTCTCGACGGCATCGCGAAGGAGTACCGGCATCACACCACGGGTCTGGAGACATGGTTCAGCCTGCCCGGCGACGCGGTGCCCGCCCCGGCTCGCGGCAAGATGGTGGCCGTCACCCTCCTCGCCGTCTATCCGCTCAGCCTGCTCTTCCAGGGCCTGATCGCGCCACGGACGCAGGGCTGGCCGCTCCTGCTGCGCAGCGCGGCGTTCCCTCTCGTCGTCGTTCCCACGCTCACGTACCTGCTGATGCCGCTGCTGAGCCGCCTGACGCGCCGATGGCTGTACCCCGCCCGCCGGACGCACCGGCCCGCGCAGCGGACCGACCGCCGCGACGCACAGGAGCCCACCCGGGCGTAGGTTTCACGACCGCGCGCCGTCGGCCATGACCATCGCCTCGGCTCTGCCGTCGATGACGCGGTTGTAGACGGCCTCGGTCTCGGCGGCGATCCGGCTCCAGGCATAGCGTTCGCGGGCCCGCCGGGCGGCCGCGGCACCGAGGGTGGCTCCCAGGCGAGGGTCGGTGAGCAGTCTCCGCAGCCGGCCCGCCAGCGCGCTCGGCACACGCGGCGGGACGTGCAGCCCGGTCACCCCGTCGACGACCGTGTCGAGATGACCGCCGACCGCCGAGACGACGACCGGAACTCCGCACGCCATCGCCTCGATCGCCGTGATCCCGAACGGCTCGTACCACGGCACCGACACGACGACGTCGGCCGAGCGGATCAGCGCCGGCATGTCCTCGTGCCGGACCCTCCCGGTGAACAGCACGCGGCCGGCGACTCCGCGGGCGAGCGCCAGCCGCCGCAGGCGGAGCGCCTCGGGATCGCGTTCGAGGTCGGTGCGGGCGGGACCGCCCGCCACGACGAGCTCGGCGTCCGGGAGGTGGCACAGCGCCTCGATGACGGTGTCCAGCCCCTTGCGGGGGACGAGACGCCCGATCGTCAGGACGCGCGGCCTGTCACCGCGCCCGGCGACCGGTCCGCCGGGTCGGAAGTGGTCGACGTCGACGCCGCACGGCACGATGTGGACCGAGCTCGACGGGATGCCGTACGCGTCCAGTTCCCCCGCCTCGTCCGTGCACGTGGCGATCACCGCGGCGGCGTCCCGGCCCACCTGTGCCTCGATCCGGAGCCGTCCGGGCGGGCTGGTGTCGGCGTCCCGCTGGTACCGGTGCTTGACGCTGCCGAGGGCGTGGAACGTCTGCACGACCGGGATGTCCAGGCCTCGTGCGCCCTCCACGGCGGCGAGTCCGCTCATCCAGAAGTGGGCGTGCGCGATGTCCGGGGGTCTCCTCACCCACCGCCGCGCCAGCCGCTCGGCGAACTCCGCCATGTACGGCTCCATCTGGTCCTTGGCGATGGGGCGCGCGGGGCCGGCGCGGACGTGCTCGACGGTGACGCCGGGCGCGTACGCGACGGAGTCGGGCGATCCGACATCGTCGCGGCGGGTGTGCACGGTGACCTCGTGGCCGCGTCGCGCCAGTGCCACCGCGAGTGCCGCCACGTGAACGTTCTGTCCTCCGGCGTCGGTTCCCCCGGGCGACGCCAGCGGACTCGCGTGTTCGGAAATCATGTCGATGTTCAAACGCGCTCCTTTACCTGGCATGCGTCATTAGGAATAACCTTGCCTCGGACAATGGCGCCAAACTCCGCCCAGATTCGGTAAATACACACCTCAAGGGTCGAATAGGGCGTCGCTCGGATCGAGCAGGTGACGCTCCCTCCCATGTGGCACCACAGGGCGATGGTCAAACATCCTTCGCCTGCTCAGGGGGCCGGTGGAGGGAACAGTGACCCGACCGTTGGGGGAATTATTACCATTTACGCTGCGCGGAAGAAACGAGCGCGGTGACGCGGACGGGGCTCTCCCGCCACGGTGAAAGGCCGCGAGACTCATCTCGCGGTGGACGTTCCATGACGCGGGTGTCCGGCCGCATCCGGTCGCCCGCACGCGCCGGCAGGCGGTGCCGTCAACGGGGCTAAGATCTGTTGTCTTTCCGGCGTTTGGCGCGGGGCCGCCGGGGCAATGACGGCGAGGACGGTGTCACGTGAAAGTTGCGGCGCGTCTATCAGGCGGAGTGCGGAGCCGGCCCCGCTGTGCCATCGCGGCCAGGCGGTGAGCCACGGGAAGGGAGCGGTGGATTGTGACCACCGACAACACCTCGCACCGCCTCGCGGCCCGTATCCGCACCCGTCTCGCCGAGGACGCCCGCACCGTGGAGTTCGGCATCGACGTCGACGTCCTCGATGACGTCGTCGTCCTGCGAGGACAGGTGGCCACCGCCCGGCGGCGCGCGCTGATCGAGGCCGTCGCCCGCGAGTCAGCGACCGGCCTGCGCATCGCCAACGACGTCATCGTCGTGGAGTTACCCGCGCAGGCGAAGGACCACGACGGCGGGCGCTGGTGACCGGCGGGCTCACCGGCCGCCGGCGAGCCGGAACCGTACGCGCTGGCCGGGACGGAGCTGCGCCGCTCGCGGGACGTCGGCGGCGGCGAGTACCGCGGCCACCGGATAGCCGCCCGTCGTCGGATGATCCGCGAGAAAAATGATCGGCAGCCCGTTCGGCGGCACCTGCAGCGAACCGGTGACCATGCCCTCGCTCGGCAACTCCCCACGTTGCCGCCGCGTCAGCGCCGGCCCGTCCAGACGTACCCCGACGCGGTTGCTCTGCGCCGTCACCTCGTACGCCTCGGCGGTGAGCGGTGCCAGCGACGCGAACCAGTCATCGCGCGGGCCGGCCGCGATCCGCAGCACCGGTTCGTCCTCGAGCGGCAGCCCCGGTGCCACGTCGACGGTGATCAACCCCGTGGCGCGCCCGACGGGCAGCCGGTCGCCGGCCGACAGCGGCGCGGGACCGAGCCCGGACAGTACGTCGGTCGACCGGCTGCCGAGCACCGCCGCCACCTCGATGCCGCCCCGCACGGCGACATAGGTCCGCACACCGGCGGACGGCGTGCCGAACTCCACGGTCGTGCCCGCCCGCACATGGCAGGGCGCGTTCATCGTCACCGTCGTGCCCAGGGGCAGCGGCGCGCCGGTGACCGCGATCCACGCCGCGGACTCGAATCGCAGCGCGGCGCCGCCGAACGTGAGTTCCAGCCCGGCGGCGTCCTCGGGGTTGCCGACGAGACGGTTGGCAAGGCACAGGCTCGGGCGGTCCGCCGCCCCGGACAACGGCACTCCCAGGTGGGCGTACCCGGCACGGCCCACGTCCTGCACGGTGGCGAGCGGGCCGGAGCGGACGACCTCGATCATGTACGGACCCCGCTCACCGCGCCGCGCCGAGGTCGCCCTCGCCGGCGCTCTCTACCTCGAATCGGACCCGCGTGCCGGGCTGGAGCAGCGAAGGCGGGTCACGGTCCGGGTCCCACAGCCGCACGGACGTATGCCCGAGCAGCCGCCATCCGCCCGGCGACGACGAGGGATAGATGGCGCCGTACGGCCCGGCGATCGCGACCGAGCCGGCCGGCACCGCGGTGCGCGGCGAGTCGCGGCGGGACACGTGAAGGCTCTCGTCCAGGCCGGTGAGATAGCCGAAGCCCGGGGAGAAGCCCAGGTACGCCACGACGTACTCACCTCCGGAATGACGCTCGATGACCTCCTCGCGGCGCAGCCCGGTGAGCGAGGCGACCTCGTCCACGTCGGCGCCGTCATAGACCACCGGCACGCGCAGCGGCTCACCGCCCGTCGCGGACGTCTTCGGCAGCGTCAGGTCGCCTAGGAGGGCGCCGAGCCGACCGAGGTCGGTGCCGGGGGAGGTGGTCACCAGCACCGTCTCCGCACCCGGCACGACGTCGACGATCTCGGGCCGGGCGAGGTCGCGCACGGCGGCGTGCAGGCGGTGCGGCGCCTCGGTCTCGATGAGCAGGGCGGCGTCGCCCGCGCGCCGCACCCTCATGCGAACGGCCCCAGCCGTATGCCGCCGCGCTCCAGCATCGTGCGAACGGCCCGCGCGAGCCCGACCGCGCCCGGGGTGTCGCCGTGCACGCAGATCGACCGGGCGTCGACGCGCACCTCGCTGCCGTCGATGGCCTCGACCGTGCCGTCGACGGCCATCCGCGCCGCCCGGGCCGCCACCCAATGTTCGTCATCGATCACCGCGCCGGGCTCACGGCGCGAGACGAGCGTGCCGTCGGCGTTGTAGGCGCGGTCGGCGAAGCATTCGTTGACGATGGTCACGCCGGCGACCTGGTGCAGCGCCGAGCCGGGCAGCGTCAGCATCGGCAGCGCCGGATCGTAGGCCGTGACCGCGGCGGCCACGGCGGCGGCCTGCACGGGATCGCGCACGATGCGGTTGTACAGCGCCCCGTGCGGCTTGACGTAGCGCACCCGGCCGCCCTCCGCACGCGCGATGCCGTCCAGCGCGGCGATCTGGTAGAGCACCTCCGCGGTGAGCTCGTCGGGCGCGACGTCCATCTCCCGGCGGCCGAACCCTGCCAGGTCGCGGTAGGACACCTGCGCGCCGATCGTCACACCGCGCTCCACCGCCGCGGCGCACGTGCGCCGGATGATCAGAGGGTCACCGGCGTGGAAGCCGCACGCGACGTTCGCGCTGGTGACGATGGACAGCAGGGCGACGTCGTCGCCGAGCCGCCACGGCCCGAACCCCTCACCCAGATCAGCGTTCAGATCGATCATTGAGCCAGGCTCTCATCCGTCCGGTCGGTGATGAGCATTCGTCCGGGAGAGTGGGTGATGACGTAGGGCGCGGCGCTGGCCATCACGACCGCCTGCGGGGTCACGCCGCAGGCCCAGAACACCGGCACGTCGCCGGGCGCGAGCTCGACCGCGTCCCCGAAGTCGGGCGCGTCAAGCGAGGCGATGCCCAGCTCGGCGGGGTCACCGGCGTGCACGGGCGCCCCGTGCGCGACGGGATGGCTCGCCGTCACCTCCACGGCGGTGCCGACGAGCTCGGCGGGGCGGAAGACCTCGCGCGCCTGAGAGGGGGTCAGGATGGCGGGTTGCTCCAGAGCGGTCATGGATGAGTAATGCCCGTTCGACGCGCGGACAGCCCCCCTGTGCGCGGCATCGAGAGGACCGGCGCCATCGGCCGGCGCCGGTCAGTCGCGCCGGGCGACGAACAGCGTCTGTGCCACGCTGCCGAAGTCGCCGCGCTCGTCGTACAGGCGGGTACGGCACAGGCCGCTGCCCGCCGGCCCGACCGTCGTCGCCGCGTCGAGGCAGGTCCACTCGCCGGCCTGCGGACGCAGCAGGTGGAGCGTGAAGTCGACGTTGGAGAACGTGTAGGCGGCGAAGCTCAGCTCGGAGCTGACACCGCTGGCGGTGTCGGCGACCCCGGCCACCCGCTGCAGGGGCGTCGGCTCCTCGTCCGGCACGACCGGGACGGCGAGCCGGGTCCACAGCACGGCCGGACCGTTGAGCAGGAGGCCGCCTTCGGCGAAGCGCCACTCGAGCGCGTGGAAGTACCCGAAGTCCGGCAGCGGCGACTCGGTCAGCGCGGTGTCCGGGAGCGGGAAGCGGGACGTGACGGTATCGGAGGCGATCGCCTCGGTATCGGCGCGCCGCAGACGCCACGCACGCGCGTACGCGACCGGGCGTCCATCGGCGACCATCTCCGCGGCCACGCACTGCACGCGCCGTCCGGGGCGTACGACCTCGGTGTGCACGACGACCTCGCCGATCGGAATCGGCCCGAGGATGTCGATCGCGAGCTGGGACACGGTCATGTCGGGCTGCGGGTCGGTGCGCTCCAGCTCACGGGTGAGCAACGCCGCGGGCGGGCTGCCGTGCTGGTGCCGCGGGTCCCAGGGGCCCTGCGTGAGTTCGGTCGACTCGAATCGCCCGTCGCCGAGCGGACGGTAGAGGCTGTCGGCCATGCGAGTCCCTTCGGTCCGACCGGCCCGTACGACGGCGAACGGGCACGCCACAGTCTCTACCATGATTTCGGCTGAAACACCGCGAAGCGGCACGGCCTGTCCGCAACCTCCCGGCGGGACACGGTCACACCTAGGAGACGGGCCCTAGTCGCGCAGGCTCCGTAGCGCGGATCGCAGCGCCCGCTGATCGTCGCCCACCTCATCGACGATCTCCATGAGCCGGTGCAGGATCTCGTGCCGATCCTGCCCCTTGTCCAGGAGGTACTCGGCGATCGTCCACAGCTGCGGCGGGTCGCCGTTCCAGAGGCGTACGGCGAGGCGGAGATGCGCCTCGATGTGTTCCGCGTCGTGGTCGGGGTGCTCGAACTCCAGCAGCAGCCGCCGGTCGTGGTCGTCGGCCGGATTGAGCCTCGTCAGGTCGATGTCGGCGTTGCCCGCGGTCAGGAACGGGAACGCGAACGCCCGGCGCGCGAGGGCCTCCAGGTCACCGTCGGGCAGCAGCCGCTCGACCAGCTCGCGGTCCAGGCCGAACGTCGTCGGGTCCCGGTAGGCCTCGGCGAACTTTCCCGTGATGTCCCAGACCTTGTCGAGGGTCTGGCGGACCCCGTCGTCGTGCAGCCGGGTGCGCTTGCTGGCCCAGCGCACCCAGGCGGCGAGCACGTGCGGCATGGCCTCCTGCTCGCCGGGGGAGAGCATCACCTTGCGCGGGAGCCAGTGCAGCAGGAACGTCTCGCACTTGATCGGGCTGACCCGCAGCGGGCGGCCGAAGTCGCGGTCACAGCCGTAGTCGATGATGCGGTCGACGCAGCGGCTCGCGGCCGAACGGTCCGAGAGCTCCTCGGCCTCGTCGGAGGCGAGGAACTGCGCCGCCATCGTGGCACGCCGGTCGCGGCTGTGCACCGGCGGCGCGGACCGCCGCCCGCCGGGCGGCAGCGCGCGGATCCGGGCCCGCACGAACGCGTGGTAGGACCCGAAGGTCTCCTTGACCGGCGGGTCCTCGACGTCGTCGGTGATGGCCAGCGCCTTGTCCAGCAGGGCGCGGGCACGGCTCGCCGCGATCGGCTCGAAGCACATCAGCGGGTTGTCCTCGGCCTCCTTGCGGCAGTAACCGAGCAACTTCTCCACCTGGGAGGACACCCACGCGTCGACCACCATGCCGCGTTCGTTGTGGTCGATCACGACGACCAGCGCGTGGTGCTCCTCGCCGCCATAGGTATAGGTGCACACGACCGAGTCCTGGTCGCCGTAGATGTCACGGGACACGAAGCACTCGTCGGGGACGACCATTCCGACGCGGTCGGCCCAGCCGGGCCGCGCGACACCCGCCTCCATGAGCGGCAGGGCCGCCTGCTCGGCCTTGGCCGCCTGGCGCGGAGTGCCGAGATAGGCGATGCCGGTGAGCAGTGCCAGCGCCGCGGGCGTACGGGCCTTCGCGGCGTGCTCGACCAGGGCCTCCCCGACGACCTCCTCGACGTCGTCGTGCACCAGCCGCTTGCCCCACCAGGCGCCAAGCATCTCGCTGACGATCAACTCGGCGTCGAGGGGACTGCGCACGGCCAGCAGCTCACGGGCGGCGCGGAGCATCTCCAGGAACACGGCATCCGGGGGCGGGGTACGACGCCGCGTCATGCAGCCTCACCACGTGACGGCCGCCCCACGTCGATCGGCCGGCTCATGCGGCGGCCTCGCCCGATGAGGCGGCGGGGGGCGCCACGAGACGCGGCGACACGGCCGGCATCAGCGCGGCTCGCGCGCCCAGCGGCTCGCGCAGGTCGCTCACGGGGCTACCTTTTCGCAATACGTCCCATGGCGCGGTGGGAAACAGCGCCCGAGGGATAAGTGGTCCGGTGTCCGGCCACTCACCCTACTCGCCCGAAGAACGATCGGCTCGACGTGCGGAGGGTGGTTCGGACTTCACCATGCTCGTGAGGTGTTCGCGCGCGACCACCTCGACGAGCCGCGGAGTGAGGTCGACGCCCAGGTGCCGGCCACGACGGCCGACGTCGGCGACACAGCGTTGGACGGTCTCGGGAGCGAGTTCGCGGAATTCGCGGCACAGACGCCTCACCATCGGTGAGGGGATGTCGAGGCGCCAGATGAGCTGCGTCGCTGACATGGGACACCCTCCCGCCAGAGGTAACGATCACGGGGCCACCGACGTGAACGCCCACCCCGCTACGGATCCGAATCTCGGCCTTCTCAGCAGGGGTGTCAAGACTTCCCGGCGACACGATCGGGTCGCTCGTGCTCGTCGAGCCATGCCGCGTGGTGGCGGGCCGCCCAGTCCTCCGGCACGTGCCCCAGGAACATCCCGCTGAGCGCGCCGCGGTCGCGCAGGGCGTACCAGAGATGACCGGCCACGACCACGAAGATCGCGAAGAACAGCCAGTCGTGGACGAACGTCGCGCCGGCCCGCAGGGAGTCGGGCCAGGGATGGGGGAAGGTGAGGATGAGCCCGGTGCCGAGCATCACCAGGATCGCCCCACCGGCGAACGCGGCGTTGAGCTTCTGGCCCGCGTTGTACTTGCCGACCGGGTGGATGCCGCGCCCGCCGACCGTGGCGCGGCGGTCCCTGCCGCGCAGCCACTCCCAGTCGGCGGTGGAGAAGCGGTTGAGCCGGCGCAGGTCGTCGCGGAAGGCGCGGGACGCCCAGCCCAGCAGCGCCGGCACCGGCAGGCCGAACCCGGCGTAGATGTGGACCGCACGGATCAGGTGGCGGCGTCCGACCGTCTCGGCGAGCGCGGGGACGTACAGCACCGCGGCGGTCGCGAGGCAGATCAGCATCAGCACCGACGTCACCTGGTGCACCCAGCGCACCGGCCGTTCGAACCTGGTCAGGGTCGGGGTCACGAGCTGTACCCGTTCGAGTGCCCCACCCAGCCGTCCACGTCGTACCCGCGCGTCTCCCAGTAGCCCGGCCCGACCTTGTCGACCACCTCGATGCCGCTGAGCCACTTCGTCGACTTGTAGCCGTACATCGGGGCGACGTACATCCGCACCGGGCCGCCGTGGTCGTGGCTGACCGGGCCGCCCAGCATGCTCGTGGCGACGATCACGTCGCGGCGGCGCGCCTGCTCGAGGGTGAGGCTCTCGGTGTACTCCCCGTCGAAGGAGGTGAACCTGACCCCACGTGCGCCGGGCCGTACCCCCACCGCGTTCAGCAGGTCCGGCAGCGCGACGCCCGCCCACGCCACCTTCGGCACGCTCCACCCGGTGACGCAGTGGAAGGTGTCGGTCATCCGCGTCTGCGGGAGGGCCTGCAACTGGGCGAAGCTGAAGTCGCCCGGGTGATCGACCAGGCCGCGCACGGTGAGGTGGTAGTCGGCGGGTGCGATGCGCTTCACCGAGCCGGTCACCGTATAGAAGCGGAAGCCCCCTGCGGCGGGCACGATGCCGGAGATGCCCGAGCTGACCGGGCCTAGGGCGTGGTTCACGCCGCTCTGCACCCGGGCGCCCACCACGACGCCGATGGCGCCGAGACCGACCATGCCGAGCACGACGCGACGCCCGACCGGCGATCCTTCGCTGCTCACATCCCCATTCGAGCACTGTCCGGGCCGTTCGCGAACACATTCCGGCATCACGTCAGCGAACCGTCACATTTAGCCCACGGAAAAATCCGGGTGCGCCCGTCGTACCGCCGCCGTACGCTCGGGAGATGACCTGGCGACATTGATCCTCACCTGAGGCGGCGCTCGCGCGCAGGCTCTACGCCTACGCGTTCGTCGAAGACTTCGTTCTGCTCTATCCGGTCTACGCGTTGCTGTTCGCCGACGCCGGACTCTCGGCGGCGCAGATCTCCTCGCTGTTCGTCATCTGGTCGGTCACCGCGTTCGTGGTCGAGGTGCCGTCCGGTCTGTGGGCCGACGTCTTCTCCCGCAGGCTGCTGCTGGTCATCGCACCCGCTCTGACCGGCGCCGGATACGCACTGTGGACGTTCTTCCCCACCTATGTCTTCTTCGCGCTGGGATTCGTGCTGTGGGGCACCGGCGGCTCCCTGCGCTCGGGCGCCCTCCAGGCACTGGTCTTCGACGAGCTCGAGCGCGCCGGCGCGTCCGGCGCCTACGCCCGCCTGATCGGCCGGTCGCAGGCCGCCGGCATGACCGCGGCCATGGCGGCGACCGCCCTTGCCGCGCCCGTCATGCAGCTGGGCGGCTACCGCGCGGTGGGCGTCGCGAGCGTCGCCGTCTGCCTGCTCGGCGTGCCGGTCGGCCGGTCCTTCCCCGAGTCCCGCGGACGCGGCCGGCACGGCGAGAACTACACCGAGGTCCTCCGCGAGGGGCTGGCCGAGATACGCGGGGCGCCGGCGGTGCGGCGTTGCCTGGCCGTCGTAATGGCCGTGTCGGGGGTGGACGCCCTGGACGAGTACCTCCCGCTCCTCGCCCGCGCGACGGGTGCCGCCGCCGTGACGGTGCCCCTCCTGGTCCTCCTCGTGACGGCCGGAAGGACCGCCGGCGGCTGGCTGGGCGGCCGTGGCATGCGCTGGGCGGCGCCCGCCCTCGCCGCCGGTTCCGTGTGCCTGGCGGCCGGCGCAGGCATCGGCAGGCCGGCCGGGTTCGTGCTCGTCGCCGTGGCGTTCGGCGTCTTCCAGTGGGCGACCGTCGCCGCCGACCTGCGGCTGCAGGAGCGCATCTCCGACCGGTCGCGGGCGACTCTCACGTCGATGGCGGGTTTCGGCACAGAGGTCGTCGCGGTGCTGACGTTCGCCGGCTACGCGCTGGGCTCCTCCTGGACGGGGCCGGGTCCGCTGTTCGTGCTGGCCGCCGTTCCGTACGCCCTCGTCGCGCTGGTCATGTGGCGGACCGGCTGAACCTGCCGGGGCGCTGGGAGGATGATGAGGGGACGCAACCTCGGAAGGCAGGATGTCGTGACGGTTTCGCTGCCCCTCGCGCCGGAGGCCAACGCGCTGCTGAACCGCAGCCCGCTGGCGTTGCTGATGGCCATGCTGCTCGACCAGCAGGTGCCGCTGGAGCGCGCCTTCTCGGCACCGGCGGACCTGGCGCGGCGGCTCGGGCACGACCCGGAGACCGACGAGCTGGCCGCCTACGATCCGGACGCCCTCGTGGCCGTCTTCAGCGAGCGCCCGGCCCTGCACCGCTTCCCCAAGGCGATGGCCGCGCGCGTGCAGGCGCTGTGCCAGATCCTGGTGGAGCGCTACGACGGCGACGCGGTGCAGGTCTGGGCGGGCGCCACGACCGGGCAGGACCTCCTGCAACGCGTCGGGGCCCTGCCCGGCTTCGGCGAACAGAAGGCGAAGATCTTCGTCGCGCTGCTCGGCAAGCAACTGGGCGTACGCCCGGAGGGGTGGCGTGAGGCGGCCGGCGCGTACGGCGAGGAGGCCGCGCACCGCTCGGTCGCCGACATCGTGGACGAGGAGTCCCTCGGCAAGGTCCGCAGCCACAAGCAGCAGATGAAGGCGGCCGCGAAGAACAAGGCCGGGTCCTGACCGCCCGCCTGCCGATATCTCGCGCCTGACGGATGAGGCCGTGCTCCCCCGCCCCGGGGCGCGGGAGCACGGCCTCATCCGTCGGCGGCGATCGGGAGGATCGGCCAAGATCGGCCAGCGCGTACGGCCGTCCGATCGCCCGGCGTGCGCGTGGGCGGCCCGTGTGACCCACCGTCGTCGGTCGGCCTATCGCGGCGTGTGCGCCCGGGTCATCATCGGAGAAAAGGGTCAATTATGAATTGCCGATATCCAACGACACGCCGTCCGTTATTTCTCTTCTCATGACGACGGCCCTGATGAGAGAGCTGTACGCGCCGCCGGGGACTCGCCGGAATCGGCGATCTCGCCCGCCAGATGCCGGCTGGCGCTTATCATCTTCTTTCCTGCGGGGTGCGCGGTCTAGTGCCGTGTGGCCGGCCGGGCGGGTACGGCCGTGATCGCGTGCGGTCAGCGATATCGATGCCGAACGGGACTTCCGTCGGCGGCGAACCACCGAGATGATGAAAACCTGACTCCGAGCGGTGTTGTGATGGAGGACGGGAGCGCTAGCCTGCTCCCATTCACCCATAGTGATGCGGAAATGCCTAGCAGTAGGGCCAGGCGCGCGACGGAGGTGTCCAGCTTGAGCACCGATACGTCCGTGCCGCATCCCCGCCTCTCCGGACTTGACGCGTCGGACTCGGCGCTGTTCGCCACGTTGCTACGGGAGGCTCCGATCGGGTTCGCGCTCTTCGATACCGACCTGCGTTTCACGCGGGCCAACGACATGCTGGCCCGTTTGCACGGTGTCACCGTCGCCGACCTGGACGGCAAGAAGCCGTCCGAGGTGCTTCCCGGGGAGATCGGCGAGCTCGTCGAGACCGCGGTCCGCAAGGTCGTCGACGAGGATCGTCCGGTGCTCGACGTCGATCTGGAGATCGACGAGCGGCACTGGGCCCATTCCTGGTTCCCCTCGCACGCCGCCGACGGTGTGCTGAGCGGCGTCGTGCTCGTCGTCGTGGACGTCACCAACCGTGTGCTCGCCGAGACCTCGATCCGCCGCAAGGAGGAGCGCTACCGCTCCCTGGTGGAGGCCAGCTCGCAGGTCGTCTGGGTGACCATGCCGTCCGGCGAGGTCGTCGACGACGCGCCCGAGTGGCGTGCCATCACCGGTCAGACCCATGAGGAGTACGCCGCCGACGGCTGGCTCGGCGCCGTGCACGGCGAGGACCACGCCCGCATCGAGGAGGCCTGGCAGGCCTGCGTGACCGGCGATCGGATCTTCGAGGCCACCTACCGCATCCGCACCCGTGCCGGCGGCTACCGCAACTACGACGTGCGCGCGGTCCCGATCCGCCGCGACGGAGAGATCGTCGAGTGGGTCGGGGCCAACACCGACGTCACCGGCAAGCGCGAGGCCGAGGAGATGCGCGGGCGGCTCACCGAGCAGCTCTCCGCCGCCGCTCTGCGCACCGCCCGGCTCCAGCAGGCCACGTCGATGCTGGCCGAGGCGCTGACGGTCAACCAGGTGGTCGCGGTGATCACGGAGGTCGGCCGGTCCGCGATCGGCGCCGACCGGTCCGCCGTGGCGCTCCTGGACGATGACAAGGTGCGGCTCCGCACCATCACGCCGGGCGGCATCCCCGAGCTTCCCGGGCCGGCCCGCGAGGAGATCGGCGTCGAGGACGCCAGCGTGATGTCCATCGCCGTGCGCGAGCGTCGTCCCTTCCTCGCCGAGAACCCCGACAGCCTGCGCGGGCAGATCCAGGCCGAGGAGATCGACGCGTTCGCGCAGCTCACCGACGAGCGCGCCTGGGTGGGCCTGCCGCTGCTGGCCGCCGGCCGCGCGCTCGGCGCGCTGCGGTTCTCCTTCACCCGGCCGCGGGAGATCACCGAGGAGGAGCGGGTCTTCCTCGAGGCGCTCGCCGGCCAGTGCGCGCTCGCGGTGGAGCGCGCCACGTTGTTCGAGCGCGAGCACAAGACCGCCGAGGCGCTGCAGCGCAGCCTCCTGCCGGACCAGCTGCCCCAGCTCCCGTCGATGCGGCTCGCCGCCCGCTACCAGCCCGCGACGCGCCACGTGCAGGTCGGCGGCGACTGGTACGACGCCTTCCCGCTGCAGGACGACCGGATGGCGATCGCGATCGGCGACGTCATGGGCAAGGGCGTCAAGGCCGCGGCCGGCATGGGCCGCGTGCGCAACGCGCTGCGCGCCCTCGCGCTCAACGATCCGCGGCCCGCCGCGGTGCTGTCCGGCCTCGACCGGCTCTTCCAGGCCACTGAGGGCCTCGAGCAGATCACCACGCTCGCGTACGCCGTGATCGATCCGGCCACCGGCGAGGGCGTGATCAGCAACGCGGGCCACCTGCCGCCGCTGTACATCTTCCCGGACCGGCGCCCGGAGGTCAGCACCACCGAGGCCGGCACCCCGCTCGGCTGGCCCTCACAGCGACATCAGACAAAGTTTTCCGTGCCACCCGGCAACACTGTGGTCTTCTATTCCGATGGACTTGTCGAGAACCGAAGACGGGGACTCGACGCCGGCCTCGAGGAGATCGTGGCCATCGCCGCCGATGCTCCGGCCGAGGTCCTCGCGGATCCAGAGATACTTGTCGACTTCCTGGTGGATCGGATGCTGGCCGGGTATGACCATGATGATGACGTGACCGTACTTGCCCTACATGTTCCGCCGAAGACGGCGTAGCACGTACGAAGGACCACCCCAAGCCCTCTAAGGTGGTGGTCACCGGGTCGGACTCCACCGTGCGGAATAGGCAGGCGTGCCAGAATGCTAGATCGAGAGTGAGGCAGGGGTACGCTGCTCAACGCAAAGCGTCTACGGGGCCGACGCCTGATACAGCACTGGGTCAACATAGCCACACGTTCGTTCGAGAGGTGTTTGTGTCGCCTGCGAGTTCGACCTCCAAGCCGTCCGAGCTGCACGAGAGCGTTGTCAGGCAATTGATCGAGCGTGGGCGCACCCAGGGCTACCTCGAGGCCGACGACGTGCGCCGTGCGTTCGAGGAGGCCGACATTCCCGTGTCGAAGGCCTCGAGCATCTTGCGGAGTCTTAGCAAGGAGGGTGTGACCGTCATGGTAAGCGCTGCCGACTCCGCGGCGCCTAAGCGCGCGCGCAACAGTAGTAAGCGTGCGACGCCCGCGACCAAGAAGACGAAGACGACCGCCGCCACCAAAGAGCACGATTCGGTGACCGCCGTCGTCGAGGACGATGCCGACGCGCCGGTGAAACCCGCCCGCGCCAAGAAGAGCGCCGCCAAGCCCAAGAAGGCCGCGCCGACCAAGAAGGCCGCACCCCAGCCCGTCGCCAAGGCCGAAAAGCAGCCCCAGGACGGCGACGACGTCAACGACGCCGATCTCGAGGTCACCGATCTCGACGAGGCCGAGCTGACCGACCTCACCGACGAGGCCGAGTCCACCGACCTGGAGACCGCCGCCGACGAGGCCGAGCCCGAGCCCGAGGCCGCACCCGAGGCCGAGGTCGAGGAGGCTCCTGCTCCCGTCGCGGAGAAGAAGCCCACCTCCGAGGACGAGTCGTTCGTCATCGGTGACGACGACGAGGACGCTCCGGCGCAGCAGATCGCCGCGGCCGGTGCGACCGCCGACCCGGTCAAGGACTATCTCAAGCAGATCGGCAAGGTCCCGCTGCTCAACGCCGAGCAGGAGGTCGAGCTCGCCAAGCGCATCGAGGCAGGCCTGTTCGCCGAGGAAAAGCTCGCTCTTGAGCGCACCACCCTGGAGTTCCAGGTCCTCGACGACCTCGAGTGGATCGCCGAGGACGGCCGCCGGGGCAAGAACCACCTGCTCGAGGCCAACCTCCGGCTGGTCGTCTCTCTGGCCAAGCGCTACACGGGCCGCGGCATGCTCTTCCTGGACCTCATCCAGGAGGGCAACCTCGGTCGGATCCGCGCGGTCGAGAAGTTCGACTAGACGATGGGCTACTAGTTCTCCACGTACGCCACCTGGTGGATCCGGCAGGCGATCACCCGTGCGATGGCCGACCAGGCGCGCACGATCCGCATCCCGGTCCACATGGTGGAGGTCATCAACAAGCTGGCCCGCGTGCAGCG
>JAOPYG010000181.1 GCA_025964685.1 Actinoallomurus sp.
CAGCACACCCTCCGCGGCGGCCGGCTCCGAGCCGGTCGCGCCCGCCGGAGGGGTTCCGGCGGGAGACCAGGACAAGAAGGACGGCCTGAAGGCCAAGGTGGTGCAGACGGGCGAGGCGGCCACCGGACGCATCGGCGAGCAGGCCAAGCACGCGATGCGCGACGCCCAGGACAAGACGGCGCAGGCCAAGGAGAAACTGAGCGATCTGGCCTCCCGTGCGCGCGAGAACGCGCCCGCGGTCGACTCCGGTGTCGCGAAGCGCAGCACGGGCATCGGCGCCGCGGTCCTCGGGGTCTCCGCCGGAGTGGTGATCTGGCTCCTGCGGCGCCGCGCCCGGCGTAACGCCAATCCCTGGCACGCCGCGGCACGCACCGCCCGGGCACAGGTGAAGACGGTCCGGCGGCAGGCCAAGTCCGGCCTGAAGACGGCTCAAGAGCGCTCCCACGCCCGGGCCGTCTCCCAGGTGGCGGCGGCGAAGTCGAAGGCGCGCCACGCCCGGGCGAAGGCCAAGGACTGGCGATGAGGTCCGTCCGCCGAGCCCGGTCAGCGATCAGGCGCCGGAGTCCCGCCTGATCCGGCCGGGGTCATCGCCGGGTGAACAATGGCACCGGGAATGGTGCGCCATGGTGACATCGGCGGCTGCGGGGTGAACGTCGCCCGTAGGCCGGTTACATGCGCCGTGGGGCGAAATCGCCCTTCTCGTGTCCCGTCGGTCTCGGTAGTGACCAGGCCGGGAGAAGGGTCTACCGTCGGCCTGTGGAAGATGCTTCTTCTTCACCGGCGACCGGCTGGGCGGACGCGTTCCAGCGACGGCATCGCTGGGCGGGTCTTCCGCTGGCGATTCTCTACAAATTCGGCGATGACCAGGGCGGTTATCTGGCGGCGCTGATCACCTATTACGGACTCGTGTCGCTGTTCCCCCTGTTGTTGTTCTTCGTCACCGTGCTGGGTTTCGCCCTGCAGGGCAGCCCGGGGCTTCAACAGCAGGTGCTGGACTCGGCGCTCGCCCAGTTCCCCGTCATCGGCGACCAGATCGCCTCGAACATCCACTCTTTTCACGGCAGTGTGTTCGGCCTGGTCGTCGGGATACTGGGCAGCCTCTACGGCGGGATCGGGGTCGTCCAGGCCGCTCAGAACGCGCTCAACCAGATGTGGGCCGTTCCCCGCAACTCACGGCCGAACCCGATCATTGCCCGGCTTCGCAGCCTGCTGCTGCTGGCGGCCGGCGGCATCACCGTTCTGGCCACGTCGGTGCTCTCGGCGCTGAGCGCCAACGTGGGCGCGTACGGAACCGGGGTCCGCGCCGTCGCCGTCATCGCCGGGATCGCCCTCAACATCGCGCTGTTCACGGCCGCGTTCCGGCTCCTGACCGCGCGGCCGCTCACGACCCGCCAGGTCGCGCTGGGAGCCGTCATCGCCGCCGTGATCTGGCAGATCTTCGAGTGGGCCGGCACGCTGCTGCTCGGTTACCGCCTCCGAGGAGCCACCGCCACCTACGGCCTGTTCGGCATCGTGATCGGCCTGATCACCTGGATCTACCTGGGTGCCCTCACGTTCGTGCTCTGCACCGAGATCAATGTCGTCCGGGTCGACCGCCTGTGGCCCCGCAGCCTGCTCACCCCCTTCACCGACAACGTGCGCCTCACCCCGGGCGACCGGCGCGCGTACACCTCCTACGCCGAGACCGAACGCCACAAGGGTTTCGAGAACGTCGACGTCGAGTTCGACGAGCCCACACCGCAGGGCCGGGAACACCGTGCCGACCCGGCGTCCGACAGCGGATCCACGCCCGAGCCCGCGTAGGCGAGCGGCGAGGCGGCGTGCCCGCGCTTGTCAGGACGCTGCCCACTCGGCGGCGAGCAGTTCGAGGGAGCGTACGCGGTCGGTGTGGTCGTGGGTGATCGTGGTGACGAGCAGCTCGTCGGCGCCGGTCACCTCCCGCAGGCGGCGCAGCTTTCCGGCGACGGCCGACGGCGTGCCCACGAACTGCGTGTCGATCCGGTCGGCCACCAGCGCCCGGTCCCGCTCGGACCAGTCGTGGGCGGCGGCCTCGGCGGGCGTGGGGAACGGGATCGCTCCGGCGCCCGTACGGATGCCCCGCACCCACAGGCCGTAGGGCGAGGCGAGCTCGCGGGCGGTGGCGTCGTCCGGGGCGACGACGACGTCCGCCGAGACGATGACGTGCGGGGCCCGCAGGACCGCGGAGGGCTTGAACGCGGCGCGGTAGGCCTCCACGGCGTCCAGGACGCCGGCCGGGCTCACGTGGTAGTTCGCCGCGAAGGGCAGACCGCGTTCGCCGGCGACCTGGGCGCTCTGCCCGCCGCTGCTGCCCAGGATCCACAGGTGCAGGTCCGCGCCTTCACCGGGCGTTGCATGCGCCGCGGTTCCGTCGGGGGCACGGTAGGTGCCCGCGATGAGCGCGGCGATGTCATCGACCTGTTCGGCGAAGTCCGGCGCCTGCGCGCCGGGTTGATAGAGCAGCGCCGACGTCAGGGCGAGCAGCGGCGATCCGGCGAGCTGGGCCGCGGCGAACGGCGGCGGGATGAGCAGGCCGTTCACCGTACGGGCCGGGCGGGGCACACCGCCGCCCGTGGCGCCGGTGCCGTGCCCGGCCCGGCGTTGGGCGGAGCGGCCCAGGCCGAGGTCGATCCGGCCGGGGTGGAGCGCCTCGATCGTGCCGAACTGCTCGACGACGGCAAGGGCGGTCTGGTGGCCGAGCTGGACGGCGCCGGAGCCCACCCTGATGCGGCCGGTCGCCGCCGCGACCAGGCCGATCAGCACCGCCGTCGCCGAGGAGGCCACGCCCGCGGCGAGGTGGTGCTCGGCGAGCCAGTACCGGTGGTAGCCGGCCGCCTCGGCGCGCCGGGCCAGGTCCATCGTGTTGCGCAGGGCGTCGGCCGTGGTCTGGCCGCTGCTGATCGGCGCGAGGTCCAGGATCGACAGCGGGACACCGGTCATTGGCGCTCTCCGATCGCGACGATGAGGCATAGGAGCGGCGTACGGCCGCCGGTCACGCCGACACCTGGTCCCGTGCGCGGGCGGGTCCCAGGCCGAGGTTGCCGCGCAGCGTGCTCGCGGTGTAGGCGGTGCGGAAGACTCCGCGTTCCTGCAGGAGGGGCACGACTCCGTCCACGAACTCGTCCAGTCCATGGGGGACGAGGTGCGGCACCAGGATGAATCCGTCGGCCGCGTCGGCCTGGACGAACCGGTCGATCTGCTCGGCGACGCGCGCGGGCGTGCCGACGAACGACTGCCGGCCGGTGACCTCGATGATCAGCTCGCGGATGCTGAGCCGTCGCTCCTCGGCGATCGCGCGCCAGGTGCGGGCCGTCGCGAGCCGGTCGTCGTGCTGGCGGGTGCGGCCCTTGATGATCGCGTCCGCGGCCGGATCCGGGTCATCGGCGGGCAGCGGCCCGTCGGGGTCGTAGCCGGATAGGTCGCGGTTCCATACCTGTTCCAGCAGCGAGATCGCGGTCTGCGGACTCACCTGCTGGTGGCGGATGTGCTCGGCGCGCTCCAGTGCGTCGGCCTCGCTGTCGCCCAGGACGAACGTGGCCGCCGGCAGGACCTTCAGTTCCTCGGGCGAGCGGCCGAACCTGCCGAGCCGGGACTTGATGTCCCGGTAGAACGCCTGACCGGCCCTCGGGGTGCCGTGCCTGGTGAAGACGACGTCGGCGGTGGCCGCGGAGAAGTCCCGGCCCTCGTCGGAGTCGCCCGCCTGGATGATCACCGGGCGCCCCTGCGGGCTGCGCGGCACGGTGAAGTGACCGCCGATGCCGAAGTGCCCTCCCCGGTGGTCGAACGCCCCGGGGTCCGCCTCGCGGGTGAACACGCCCGCGTCCGGGTCGGCGACGACGGCGTCGTACGGCCAGGAGTCCCAGAGCGTACGGGCGGCGCGGGCGAACTCGGCCGCGCGCTCGTACCGCTGGGAGTGCTCCAGGAAGCCGCCGCGGCGGAAGTTCTCGCCGGTGAACGCGTCCGAGGAGGTCACGACGTTCCACCCGGCGCGTCCGTCGGACAGGTGGTCGAGAGTGGCGACCTTGCGGGCCAGGTCGTACGGCTCGTTGAAGGTCGTGTTCACGGTGCCGGCCAGCCCGAGGTGGGTGGTGACCGCTGCCAGGGCGGTGAGTACGGTGAGCGCGTCCGGACGTCCCATGACGTCAAGGTCGTGGATCCGGCCGCCCTGCTCGCGCAGCCGTAGGCCCTCGGCGAGAAAGAACATGTCGAACAGGCCGCGTTCGGCGGTCCGCGCGACGTGGGCGAACGAGGCGAAGTCGATCTGGCTGCCCGAACTCGGATCGCTCCAGACGGTCGTGTTGTTCACGCCGGGGAAGTGCACGGCGAGGACGATCTGCTTGCCTCTGGTCATCGCGGGTCCTCCGGTGCCTCAGGCGGCGTAGCGGTTGACGGGCCGGGACAGGCCGAGCAGCCCCCGCAGGGTGCCGGCCTCGTAGTCGTGCCGGAAGACACCGCGTTCGCGCAGCGCCGGCACGAGCCCGCGGGTGATGCCCTCCAGGTCGCGGGGCAGGGCGGCGGGCCGCAGCCGGTAGCCGTCCAGCCCCGCCCGCCGCCATTCGATCAGCAGGTCGGCGAGCGCCCGTGGAGTGCCGGTGAAGACGGCCGCGTCGGAGGCGAGCTCCGCGCCGTCCTGGGCGTCCAGCCGCGCCTTGCGCTCCGCCGCCGCCCCCGCGTCCTGGTCGAGGACGACGAGCAGGTCGGCGAAGATCCGCAGCGGCTCGCCGGTACGGCCCTGAGCGGCCTCCGCGCCGCGCACCACCGCGACGATCGACGCCGCGTCCCGCTCGTCGCGCGGGGTCACGTAGACCACGTCGGCGCCGCCCGCGGCGAGCCGGTACGCCGGATCGGCGTGCGCGAGCACGGTGACCGGTGGCTGTCCCTGCGGTGGTCGCGGAGTGATCGACGGGCCCTTGACGCTGAACCATCGCCCGGTGAAGTCGGCGTAGTGCAGTTTGTCGCGATCGATGAAACGTCCCGTCGCGACGTGGCGGATCACCGCGTCGTCCTCCCAGCCGTCCCACAGCCTCCGCGCGACCTCGACCACGTCCGCCGCCTCCCCCAGCAGGTCGGTACGCGTCCCGTCACCGTCAGGGGGGAACTCCCGCCGCCCGAAGTGCGCCGCCTCGCCGCGGCGGGCCGACACCTGGGCCCGCCAGCCGGCGCGTCCGCCGCTCACGTGGTCGAGCGTGGCGAGCATGGTCGCCACGTGGAACGGCTCGGTGTGCGTGGTGGTCGCCGTCGGCACCAGGCCGATGGCACGGGTGCTGGGAGCGACCCGTGCGGCCAGCAGTACGGCGTCGAGCCGGCCGCGGACCCGGTCGCGCCGGCCGTCCGGGCCGTCACCGGTGAACTGGAGGCCGAGTGCGTCCTCGATGGTCACGAAGTCCAGGCCGCCGCGTTCGGCCTCGGTGACCAGGTCGATCCAGTAGCCGGCGGAGAACAGCTCGCGCGGCCGTGCCGCCGGATCACGCCATGCCCCCGGATGCCAGCCGGCGCCGTCGAGCGCCACCGCCAGGTGAAGGGGATCTACCGCCATGGGGAACCTCTCTGCGAACCGGGGACGCGAGAACCCACCCGTACGCCCGGTGGGTGGCCGGGGTCACCGTTCCAGGCTCCGCAGCGATACCCACATTGTCAATAGGATAAGTAGGTAATTCTCCACTTGAGCGTCAGTGATCACTTCGCATACAATCCCTATCAGACCAATAGGGATTCATCGGGGGTTTCACGCGTGGAGCTCGACAGGGAGATGCTGGAGACCGAGTTGCGTGAGCTCGAATCGCGGGCCCGGGAGGCACACGAGGAGGTCGCCGCTCTCGCGGTCGAGGCGAAGAGCAAGGACGGCCTCATCCGGCTGACCCTCGGCAGCCACGGACGCCTGCACGCGCTCGCCCTCGATCCCCGCGTGAAACGTCTCGACGTCGACGTCCTCGCCGAACGCATCGTCGAGATGATGAATGACGCCCTGGATCTACTGCACCACGAGACGGCGACGAAGATGCGCGCGATGTACCCCGACTTCCCGGCCGGTGAGTTCCTCGGGGGTGCGGAATGAGCGTGGCCGTGCGCGGAGGGCTGTTCGCCGGCGGGAACATCGCGCTCTTCGTCTTCACCATGCTCACCGCCGAATACCCCGAGGGCGACCCGGACAGGGCCCGACAGGCGGCGAAGGTCTGGGCCGAGCTCGGGGGCGACGCCCTCGAATGGGGCGAGAGTGGCGACGACGCCGCCAGAGCGATCTCCACGAACAACGCGGGCAAGAGCATCGAGGCCTTCGGTGACTTCTGGGCGACGTACTTCTCGCCCTCCCCGCCGGCGACCGGCAAGGCAGCGCGGCTCGCCGCGCACTGCCGCAGCATGAGCGCGGCATGCGAGCAGTACGCGACGCTCATCGCCAACGCCCAGCACACCTACCAGACGCTCGCCCTCGCCAACTACGCCAGCCTGCTGTACATCTCCACCTTTCCGTGGCAGGCGGGCGTGGCCTACCAGATCTCTCAGTTCATCCTGCGGCGGGCGCAGGCGGGCATCCTGGCCAGGCTCCTGGAGAGCGCGATCGCCAGGACGGTGCTCGCCAAGCTCATGGAGTACTCCATCGGCAGCGCGTTCTACGCCGTCGGTGACGTGGCCGTGATGGACGGCGTGAAGCTGGCGCGCGGAGAGGGCGCCGGATCGGCCGGCGAGAACGTCGAGGAGATCATGAAGGAATTCGTCGCCTCCGTCGCCTTCTACGGCGCGTTCGACGCCGCGATCAAGCCCATCAGCAAGATCACCAGCAACCCCGATGTGCAGTATTTCTTCGCCCGGCTGGCCGGAGGGTCGGCCGGCTACGGGCCGACCTACGGCTACCTGAACGGCAAGCGCGGCGATGACCTGGTGCCCACGACCAAGGACACGACGCTACGGACGATCCTCTACACGACCATGGCCCACAAGCCGGCCGGCTAGCCGCCTCGACACCACCCGGGATGATGCCGACGTGACCCCTCCCCCACCACCTCCCACGTTCATCACCGTCACGCCCTGGGGCACCCCACACGGGTCGCTGTGGGAGATCGCGGAGGACGTCTTCGAGGACGGCACCAAGTGGCGTGACATCTACGCGACGAACCGCGACCTCATCGGTGAGGACCCGGGCGGCCTCCGGGTGGGCATGCGGCTCCAGCTGCCGACCATGGAGATCCATCCGGCGTACATCCGCTCGGTGGCGGCCGGTCTCGACGGGGAGACCGCGGAGATCACCGCCCGGCTCGAGACGGCGAAGGGCAGGCTCAACGCCATCGGCAACTTCTGGGGCGGCGACCAGCTGGGCACACGGTTCTACAAAGGGGCGGACGGTAAGCCCGGATACGAGGCCATGTCCGCCCTGGGTCTGAACGGGGCCGGCGCGTTCGCGCATTTCTACGGCATCGTCGCGAAGGGCCTGCGCGACATGGCGAACCGTGACGACGACACCGAATGGGAGAACAACGCCCGGGTCCTGTCCACCTTCCCGGACGCTCCCCGGTAGGTGACCCGCGCGCTCAGCGGCGCGGTGACCAGTCGTTGGACCTCGATGAGGTGGACAGGGTGTTGCGGCTACCTCCCGGCTCATGCCGCGGGCACAGGTAGGTCTCCAGACGGCGCCGCATCTCCCGGGTCACCTCCGGAGCTCGACGATCTCCACGAGACTCTCGGCGTCGACGTGGGCGAGCGCGGCGTCCGGCGACCGGTAGTAGCCCTGGCCGAGACCGGGCGTTCCGGGACCCAGCAGGACGCGGCGCCAGGACACGCGGATCCACTGCTGGGCGCCACGCCCGTCGCCACGGTCGAGGCGAATGATCTCCACGCATCGCCCGTACCGGTCCACCATCCGCACACCCACGCGCGTCAGCGTACGTGACCTGCGCAAACGATCCGTCCAGCCGTCTGGACGTGCAGCTCCCACTCGGGGTGGTCGCCGCGTTCCAGGAATTGGCTGATCTTCGCCGGAGGCTCAGCCGCCGGCGCGGCCGGCTCCCGGGGGCCACAGGACCTGGACGCCGATCGCCCGGCGGCGTGCCTCGGTGACCGCCTCGGCGGTGCCGCCCATGCCGCGCGCGGGACGGCCGTCCCAGACGGCGATCAGCCGGTCCGCCCGTCGCAGCATGGTGTCGTTGGCGGCGGCGTACGCGGCGGGAGTGGGGCGGTCGAAGGGCAGCGGCCAGATCCGGTGCGCCTTGGCCAGCAGGTCGTCGAAGGCGGTCGCGGCCGCGGCCGGAAGCGTGCGCCGGTACCCGCGCGCCGCGATGATCACCTGCAGTGTGCCGCCGAGGTCGAGGACGGCGCGGGCGAAGATCTGGTCGGCGCCCGCGGCCAGGCAGGAGATTCCCACCATGGCCGGCCCGTACGGTGCCAGGGCGTCACGGACGGCGGCGGTCACCAGTCCGGCGGTCCGCTCGGTGAGGTCGCGGTGCCCGGTGACCGCGATCCGCGGCGCCGGGTCCGGCCGGCCGGTGCGCACCTAGACCTCCAGGGGAAGCGCGGCCATGACGTCGATGTCAGCGTAGGTGGCGGCGAGCCGCCCGACCGCCGTCCCGCGCGTCTCGTCGGCTTCGAGCGTCTCCAGGTACTCCACCGCCCCCGGGACGCCGAGACGGGCGTACAGCGGCAGGATGCCGCTGAAGAACTCCCGGTACTCCAGGCCGGACAGGCCAAAGACCCGCCGCTCCCCCACCCCCGTACGGTCGAACCGGCGTGTCCGCTCGGCGCGTTCGGTCAGCTCGTTCAGCGGCTCCGGGGACGCGGCCCGGTCACCGCGGAGGTGGACGAGGAGGGCCTCGGCCAGGTCGTGGTGGCCGTGGGCGGTGAGGTTGGCCGCGCAGATCCGCGCCATGCGCTCGAGGTTCTGCCGGGACACCTCCGAGCTGCGGCACAGCCGGGCGGCGTACTCGAAGACCTGGTTCTCCCGGATCGCGAGCAACTCCTCCAGGGTGTACGGCCGCATCTCCGCGTCGGCGGGGAACTGGAACCGGGCGGGCAGCCTGCAGTCGAACACCCAGAAGAACAGGTGTTCCTTGTCGTGGTGGTAGTAACGCATGTTCCGGGCGAACGTCACCTCCTGCGACAGGTCCGCGCCGAGCTCGAGGGCGACCCGCCGGCGTGCGGCGATCATCGGCGCGTGTGTCGGGAGCGGGAAGGTGGTGACCCCTCGTTCGGAGCGGTCCTCGATCCTGCGGTAGTCCTCCTGGGTGATGTGCCCGGCGGGATGGGAGACGCGGCCGAGCTCCCGGCCGGCGTTGCGCGCGGTCCGGAACTGCAGCAGCGGCACGGCGGTGCCCCGTGACTCCCACCACGGGACCACGAGCACCAGCGGCAGCCAGCCCTTGGCGCCGGAGCCGTCCTGCAGCACCCGGTTGCGAAAACGGGCCTCCGTGCACTGGAAGACGTCGTCATCATCGGGTTCGCCGATCGGCAGGACCTCGTCGTAGGTGTGGCTGAGGTCGACGATGTCGTTGAACGCGGCACCGAAGTACTGGTCGGTGCGGTCCGCGAACTCCAGGAAGAGATGGTCGGAGGCGCTGCGCCGCGGCGGGCGGATGACGACCTGGACGATGCGGCGGCCGTCGGGCATGTCGAAGAGCGTCCCGGTGAACGGCGGGATGTGACCGTACTCGTGCAGGGTGAAGCGGTGCGGCTGGTTCTCCCTCAGTAGGAGCGCCGACAGGGAGCGCCGCCCGTACCCGGCGTTCTGCCGGCGGCGGCGCAGCGCGGTGTCCGTGTCGGGGAACTGCGCGTCGTGCTCGTCGCGGATGAGTTCGAGCAGGTCGTCCTTGAGGAAGACGATGCGCAGCGAGCGCCAGAAGGCCCGGCCTCCGTGCCGCGAACGCTTCAGCTTGAGCGCCGCGTCGAGGGACTCGGCGAGACTCTCGTTCGTCCAGCCCACGACGGTGACGTTCACCGCCTCGGCGAGCAGCGAGACGAACCGGTCGCCCGTGTTCACATAACCCGAGGTGACCTGAGGATGCTCGGTGTCGTCCTCCTCCGCGGGGGCCGGCGACCGCACCGCCGGTGACGCGCCGGCCAGGCGTTCGAGCGCCTCGTGGACGTCACGTGCCAGCCGGCTCACCTCACGCGTGAAGCCCGGCCCGTCGGCGCCGCGAAGGTCGATCCCCTGCCGCTCCGCGGCGTCCAGACGCCTGCGGCGCTGCTCCGCGCTCAGGTCGCCTTCGGCGGGCGGCCCGGCCGGCATGACCGGGAAGATGCGGGGGATCGAGCGCGCGGCCCCCTCCTCGAGCGAGTGGTCGTGCTCGGTCGTGACGAAGAACTCGTACTCGCGCGCGCACCAGTCCGACGACAGGTAGTTCTCCGTGAGCATCGCGATCATCACCGAGCTGGTCCGCAGAGCGGACCTGATCGTCTGCTGCCACCTCTGCGCGGTCGGAATGCCGTCCTGGTCCAGGAAGACGGCGAGCCGGCGGTCGGCGATCGCGATGAACTCCCGCTGCAGTTCCTCGACGAGCCGCTGGATGACCCGCCGGTCGTCGTCGTGGGCGTAGCTGATGAAGACGTCGTAGCCCGCCGGTCGTTGTTCCACCGTTCCTCCCGCGCCCAGCGCAGTCGTGCCCTCTTCGACGCGGGACCGCGCGTTCCGGTGCCGCGCGCGCTCAGGTGTGCGATGCCCACCACAGGGTGTGCTCCCGGGAGATCGCCTCCTCCGCCTCGTCCACGAAGTGGGCCCATTCAGTCTCGTTCCGCGGCCAGGTGGCCCGCTCTTCGACGTCGGCCAGTTCCAGGGCGGCCACAGAGTAGGCGCTCGCGAGCTGCTGGTGCTGCTTGGTCTGCAGCCACGCGACGCCACCGGCGGCGACGGCGCCGGCGATCCCCGGCAGATCGAAGTTGATCAGTCGTACGGCCGCCAGGACGGCGGCGATGATCCCGGCGGTCTCCAGCGCCGCCAGTCCGACCGACCACTGGGCGCTGCGGCGTTCGTTGCGGCGGGCTCTCTCGGCGTACCAGACACGCTGGTCGTGGATCCGGCCCACGACGTACTGGCGTTGCCGGTCCTCCAGGGACAGGGCCCTGACCTCCCGCATCGCGGTGGTCACCTGGTGGTCCTCACCGGGCACCGGCACGGGCGCGAAGTCGCGAAGGCTGGAGGTGATGCCGGTGAAGCGCCGCAGGAGCAGCCGCTCGGCGCCCCGGTCGTCCTGGTCGGGCAGATCGAACGGCTGGCCGCCCACGATGTAACGCCACGCGAGGGTCTTGGCGGACTCGGCGGCGGCCCGGGCCTCGTACCAGTGCCGCTCCGGGCGGACGGTCAGCAGGAAGACCTCGGTGACCAGGGCGGTGCCCAGGGCCGCGGCCGCGCAGATGGCGGCGGCGTCCACGCGTCCGGCGTTGAGGCTGAACGACCCGAACACCGCGGCGAGCAGAAGTGAGAGGAGTTGGACCCGGATGGCGATCAGGAACCGGCGCTGCCCCACGGTCGCGCTGTGGTCTGCCGCGCGGTAAAGCGCCGGGAAATTTGCTGCCGATATCGCCTCCATTCCTAAGAAATGCAGTACGGCGGAGGCCGATGTCAAGCGGACGGAGGTGCGAAAGGCCCTCCGATCACCCGAATCGGACGGCCATTACGCGTTCTCGTCAGGGTGCGACCCGGCCGTTGGCCTCGAACGCCGCGTGGGTCAGCGGCATGACCGCCGCCCATTCGCTTTCCATGCGCTCGGCCACCATCTCGATCTCACGCTGGGGAAACGACGGGAACGCGGAGTCCTCGCGCCGGGTGCGCAGCGACAGGAAGTTCATCAGGGCGCGGGCGTTGCAGGTGGCGTACATCGAGGAGTAGAGCCCGACCGGGAGCACGGTGCGGGCCACCTCGCGGGCGATCCCCGCGTCGAGCATGTCGCGGTACGCGGCGTACGCCCGCCGGCAGGCATCCATGGTCGCCTCGGCGACGAGCTTGTGCTGCTCGGCCGTGCCCTCGGTGAACTCGTACCTGCCGGGCTTGCCGACCTGCACGAGCTTGCGCTCCGGCCCGGGCACGTAGAACTCCGGCTCGAGCTCGCGGTAGCGCCCGCTCTCCTCGTTGTAGCTGAACGTCCGATGGCGCATGAACTCACGGAAGACGAAGATCGGTGCGCGTACGTAGAACGTCAGCGACGAGTGCTCGAACGGCGTGCCGTGCCGGTCGCGCATCAGGTAGTTGATCAGTCCACGGGAGCGCTCCGGATCGGCCTCGATATCGGCCAGGGAGCTCTCACCCTTGGTCGACACCCGGGCCGCCCAGACCACGTCGGCGTCCGACGCGGCGTGCTTGACCAGCTCGACCGTCATGTCGCCGCGGAACCGGATCTCATCGCTCATCGGGATCAGACCTTACGCCAGCGCGGGGTCCAGGTGCCGTCCTCGACGACGTAGTCGCCGAACAGGGCCGGTGCCTCCCGCCGCATCACCTCGCCGACCTTGCCGAAGAGCAGGCGGATCTCCTCCTCAGCGCCCGCGGCCGTACGGGCCTCGATCACGTGCCGCAGCGTGCGGACGTTCGCGGTCCACACCAGGCCCGTCGCCACGCCCTCCGGGGCGAATCGGCGCATGAAGCTCGTCTTGTGCTTCTTCTCCGCGAACGGGACACCCTCGTCGTCCAGTCCGAACCGCTCGGCCATCCAGCCCTGGAACTCCTCGAGCTGGGACAGCAGTGCGGTCGAGCGCTTCATCAGCTCGGGGTCCTCCTGCGCCCACTCGGGGAACCAGAACGGGATGTCCTGCAACCGCACGAAGCGGAGCGACTCCTGGGAGATCGCCACGCCGGGCCGGTGCCGGGCCAGCTCGTGGGTGAGGACCCGGCTCACGTTGTGCAGCACGAACGAGAAGCTGACATGCTCCAGCACCGAGCCGTGCAGGCTCCGGAGGATGTTCTCCAGGTACGCCGTCTGATCGGTGCGCACCTTCGTGACGTTGGGGTTGAGCCCCGGCTCCCATGACCGGTAGCAGAGCCGGCCGGCGAACTCCGCGAGGTTCTGCGGATCGTTGAGCTCGGTGTCGAGGTCGCCTCGGTCGAGCCGCTCCAGCCACGCCGTGCCACCGACCTCACCGAGGTAACGGGCCACCTCGTCGTAGTCGAGCTCGGGACGGGCGACCAGGTGCACCTCGGGTTCAACGCTTCTCATGGGGCACAAGCCTAGAGCCGCCGGCCGACGTCCCGGCAGGTGACACCGCCGTCGGCCGATGTGATGCGCCTCCTATCCAGATATTCCTGGCAGGTATAAAAGAGGGAGTCGTTCTAGGAGGCCACGTGACGGAGAGCACCATCACCACGACCGGTGCCTACCGGCCTCGAACCATCGGTTTCCTCAAGCTGCACGAGGCGTCCGGCTGGCGGCTGAAGTTCTACGGCATCACGGTGACCGGCGGCCCGCCGCGTGCCGACCTCGTCACGGTCGCCGAGGCGCTGGTCCCGTCGGTCCTGCCGAGCCCCGCCGTGTACAGCGGCGGCGACGAGCCGCACGACGTCGACCGGTACGGCATTGGTTTCGTCACCCTCCACGACGCGCACGACTACGCCTTCGCCCTGTTCTCCTGGTGGGCCGGTGAGAGCGAGCTCCACCAGCGGATCTACTCCTCGCTGCCGACCCGGCTGGGCACGATGCGGCCGCATCCGACGCCCGCGATCGGCTGCGTCTGGGAGCTGGCCGTCACCGACTTCGAACGCCGGGCCTGGCTCCGTCACGTGCTGTCCCGGCCCGAGGGCCCCGATCTTGAGGCCTATCTCGACGACCGCTTCGAGGACCAGGTGTGAAGAAGGTCCTGGGCGCCTGCCCGCTCGACTGCCCGGACGCCTGCTCCTGGGTGGTGACGGTCGAGGACGGCCAGGCCGTGAACCTGCGTGGCAACCCCGACCACCCGGTCACCCGCGGGGCGCTGTGCGTCAAGGTGAACCGCTACCTGGAGCAGACCACGGCCGCCGACCGCGTCCTGCACCCGATGCGGCGCGTGGGCCGCAAGGGCGAGGGCCGGTTCGAGCGGATCAGCTGGGACGAGGCCCTCGACGAGATCGCCGGCCGCGTCGGCGAGGTCACACGGGAGTACGGCGGCCAGGCCGTCTGGCCCTTCCACGGCACCGGGTCGCTCGGATACATCCAGGGCCTCGAGGGCTTCGCCGGCCGCCGCTTCTTCAACATGCTCGGCGCCTCCGTCCACGAGCCGACGATCTGCTCGATCGCGGGCAGCGCCGGCCTGAAGTACACCCTGGGCACCTCCGGCGGCATGGATCCGGAGGACTTCGCCCGCTCGAAGCTGATCCTGCTGTGGGGCACCAACCCGCTGACCAGCGGCCACCATTCGTGGAAATTCGTCCAGGACGCCCGCCGGGGCGGCGCGTACGTCGTGGCCATCGACCCGGTGCGCACCCGCACCGCCGCCCAGGCCGACGAGCACCTCGCGCCGATCCCGGGCACCGACGCCGCCCTCGCGCTGGGCCTGCTCAACGTGATCGTACGGATGGGCGCGCATGACCAGGCCTACATCGACGCCCACACGCTCGGCTGGGAGGAGTTCCGCGCCCGGATCGAGGAGTTCCCGCCGGACCTGGTCGCGAAGATCACCGGGTTGCCCGAGGAACGCATCGTCGCGCTCGCCGAGCGCATCGCCCGGACCCGGCCGACCGCGATCCGCGCGACGCAGGGCATCCAGCGGCACGCGGGCGGGGGGATGACGCTCCGCACACTGGCCTGCCTTCCCGGGGTGACCGGCGACTGGGCGCTGCCCGGCGGCGGGCTGTGCTACTCCACCAGCGGGCACTTCAAGCTCAACCTCCCGCAGCTCGTGCGGATCGACCTGCTGCCGCATCCGGTGCGGAGCCTGTCGATGACGCGGCTCGGCGAGGGACTCCTGGAGGTGGACGATCCGCCGGTCAAGGCCCTGTTCGTGATCGGCGCGAACCCCGTGGGCAGCAACCCGGACCAGGAGAAGGTGCGCCGCGGGCTGTCCCGCGAGGACCTGTTCACCGTGGTGCTGGAACACTTCCCCACGGACACGACCGACTACGCCGACATCGTGCTGCCGGCCACCATGCAGCCCGAGCACCTGGACGTCATCGCCGGGTACGGCCACCTGTACCTGATCTGGAACGAGCCGGCCGTCGCCGCGCCGGGCGAGTGCCTGCCGACCTCCGAGACGTTCCGGCGGCTGGCCCGCCGCATGGGCATGACCGAGCCGAGCCTGTACGACTCCGACGAGGACCTCGTGCGGCAGCTGCTCGACTCGCCGCACCCGTGGCTGGACGGCATCACCGTCGAGGCTCTGCGCGAGCGAGGCTTCGCCCGGCTGAACGTCGACCGTCCCTTCCTGCCGTTCGCCGACGGCTTCCCGACCTCCTCGGGGCGGCTGGAGTTCTACTCAAAGCGCGCGGTGCGCGCCGGGCACGACCCGCTGCCCGGCTTCACGCCGCACGCCGACACCGGTGACGGACTCGTGCTGATCTCCGGAGCCTCCCACCACTTCCTCAACACGACCTTCGGCAACAACCCCGAGCTGCGGCGGCGGGCGGGCGCGCCGATGATCGTCCTGCATCCGGACGACGCCGCGGCGCGTGGCATCCCCGACCGGGCCTCCGTACGCGTGCACAACGCGCGCGGAGGCTTCGAGGCCGTCGCCGAGGTGTCGGACCGCGTGCGCCCCGGGGTCGCCGCGACGACCAAGGGCCACTGGGCGAAGCTGAACGGCGGCAGCACGGTCAACGCGACGATCGACGAACGCGACGCGGACATGGCGGGCGGAGCCGTCTTTCACGACAATCGCGTAGAGGTTGCCCTCGTCTGAACTTTCCTGATATTTCCGGTGATCCGGCCCGCTACTGCCTGCGACCGGGTCGACGTCACGGCTGAACCGATCGACCACAGGCGACCCCAGCGGGTATCAGCCTGTACTGATCACCGGTCGATCGGAGCGTGACGATGACACCTCGCGAAGCGGTTTGCGTGGACCTGGACGACGCGACGCCGCTCTCACCCGCCTACGTCCAGGGCTTCTTCCGGCCCTTCATCGCCCGCGGCGGTGTCCTGTCGCTCGTCGACGCGATCCTGGCCGATGACGACCGTCTCGCCTGGTGCGGAGCGAACGGTTACCGGCACCACAATGACTTCACCAAGATCGTGCTGGCGGCGTCCCCCGCGGGACGCAAGCTGGTCTGGCACGAGTGGCGGCAGCGACGCCCGTGGGTCGACGGCGACTACCACAACCACCGCTGGGACTTCGTGTCCTATCTCGCCGACGGCGAGCTGGAGCTGACGGAGTTCGAGGAGGACCCGAGCGGCGCGCTGGCCGTGGACCGCTACCGCTATGAGTCCCCCGGCGAGCAGGCGGAGTACTCGCTGCGGCTGGTCGGCTCCGCCCGGCTGCGCGAGGTGCGGCGCAAGAAGGTCGCCGCGGGGGAGTTCTACTTCCAGCCGCGGGCCATCGTGCACAGCGCCGCGTCGATGGCGCGGGGCACCAGCACCCTGATCGTCCAGGGCGAGGTGGCCGCGACCAGCACCGACGTGTACATGGCCGGGGCGGGTGAGGAACGGCTCAGCCGTGCCGCACCGAGATTCTCACCCGCCGACCTGCGGCCCGTCCTCCAGCGGCTGCGCGACGGCCTCTGAGACCTGGAGCCTCACCCCGTCCGGCGGCACATCTCCAGGACGTTCGTGATGATCCGGTGCCCGGTCTCGCCCGTGGCGGTGAGGATCGACTCGGGGTGGAACTGCACCGCCCAGCGCCGGCGGACCGGGTCCTCGATCGCCATGACGACGTCGTCGAGCGTCGCGGTGACCTCGAACCCGCCGCGTACCTGGCCCGGCGTCGCGTGCAGCGAGTGGTAGCGGGCCGCGGTGAACTCCCCGGGCAGACCGGCGAACAGGCCTCCCCCGGCGACCTCGACCCGCCCGGGCTTGCCGTGCGCGGGTTCGGGCAGCAGGGCCAGCTCGCCGCCGGCGTGCTCGACCATGCCCTGCAGGCCCAGGCAGACCCCGAACGCCGGCAGGCCACGGGCGTAGACCGCGTCGAGCAGCGACGCCGTGTCGAAGTCGGCCGGGCGGCCTGGGCCGGGCGAGAGCACGACCAGGTCGGGACGGATCTCGTCCAGCCTCTTGTCGGGGAAGCCGAAGCGCAGCGTCGTCACGTCGGCGCCCTGCTGCCGGAAGTAGTCGGCCAGTGTGTTGACGAAGGAGTCCTGGTGGTCGACGAGCAGCACGGTCAGGCCCTCGCCCGCGCGCGCCCGCCCCGCTCCCGCCGCCGCGGTCGCGTCCCCGGACGGGGACAGCGCCTCGATGAGGGCGCGGGCCTTGAGGTAGGTCTCCCGCTCCTCGGCGTCGGGGTCGGAGTCGTACAGCAGGGTGGCCCCGGCGCGGACGGCGGCGACGCCGTCGCGGATCTGCGCGGTGCGGAGGGTCAGCCCGGTGTTCATCGAGCCGTCGAAGCCGATGCAGCCGACCGCGCCGCCGTACCAGCGCCGCGAGGTCTCCTCGTGGTCCTCGATGAACTGCATCGCCCACGTCTTGGGCGCGCCGGTCACCGTGACGGCCCACATGTGGGTGAGGAACGCGTCGAGGGCGTCGTAGCCGGGCCGCAGGCGGCCCTCGATGTGGTCGACGGTGTGGATCAGCCGGGAGTACATCTCGATCTGCCGGCGGCCGATCACCTTCACGCTGCCGGGCACGCAGACCCGCGACTTGTCGTTGCGGTCGACGTCGGTGCACATCGTCAGCTCGGACTCGTCCTTGGCCGAGTTGAGGAGCGTACGGATGTTGTCGGCGTCCTCCAGCGGGTCGCCGCCGCGCCGGATCGTGCCGGAGATCGGGCAGGTCTCGACCCGGTCCTCGGTGACGCGCACGAACATCTCCGGGGAGGCCCCGACCAGGAACTCCCCCTCTCCCAGGTTGAAGAAGAACTCATACGGCGCCGGGTTGATGACCCGCAGGCGCTCGAAGAAGGCCGCCGGTGAGTCGCAGGCGCCGTACATGACGTGGCCGGGCACGACCTCGAACAGGTCGCCGCGGATGAACTTCTCCTTGGCGTCGCGCACCACCTGGGCGTACGCGCCGGGCGTCGGCTGGGCCGGCAGCTCGCGGGCGCGCGGCGCCGGCGTCGTCTCCGTGCGCCGCGGCAGGCCACGGGTGCTGACC
>JAOPYG010000374.1 GCA_025964685.1 Actinoallomurus sp.
CAGCCGGGTTCACGCCTCCGGTGCCTCCCCCGCCCGCGGCGGCGCCGCGGCGGGGCACGCCCGCACGCCCGGCGACACCGGCGGCACGAGGCGCCCAAGGATGGACCGACCCGAGCGCCGCGCCCCCCGAATCACCCGCCCGCGGCGTCCGGTCGGGGCCGGCCTCACCCGTACGGCCTGGGCCGATTCCGCAGACGTCGCAGGACCCGGACGCGCGTGAGGACGACAGCCGGGGGCTCCGCCGGATCTTCTCCGGCGGCGGCCAGGGAGACGGCGACTACGAGCAGCGCGTGCGCACGGCGTTCGAGGGTGCCCGCCGGGTCGTCGTGCTCGGCTGCACCGGCGGTGCGGGACAGACGGTGACCGGCCTGATGCTGGGCCACACGTTCGCCCAGCACCGTGGAGACCGGATCGTCGCCGTCGATGTCAACCCCGGGCCGGGAGCCATGGCGCGACGCACCCGCACCGAGACGCGCGAGACGCTCACGTCGCTGATCACGCACGCCGACCAGGTGACCGGCTACCAGATGATGCGCCGCTACACCTCCGTCTCCAAGTCCGGGCTGGAGGTGGTCGCGGCGGGCAAGAACCCTGTTCAGGCCCTCGACGACCGCGACTACGCGCTCGCGATGCGGACGCTCGACCGGTTCTACTCCATCACGCTGCTGGACGCCGCCGCCGCGGTGGTGGCGCGGGTGCTGCCGTACGCCGACCAGATCGTGTTGGTGGCACCGGCCAGTTCCGACGCTCCGCGAGCGGTGGCGATGACGTTCGAGTGGCTCGACGGGCACTGCTACGAGGACCTGCGCGCGAAGGCCGTCACGGTGATCAATGGTGTCAGCCGCCGCAGCATGGACGACGTCGAGCAGGCCGAGTCGGTGGCGCGCGGCCGGTGCCGGGCGCTCGTGCGCATCCCGTGGGACGACCATCTCAGTCTCGACCGGGCACCGCGCAATGAACTGCGCACACTGCGCGCGTCGACCCGAAAGGCCTACATTGCGCTCGGCGGCGTCGTCGCCGGCGGCCTCGTCCAAGTACCCGACCGCTACCCACGGCAGGAGATCTCCCGATGAGCCGGCCCGCGGGCGGCGAGCGGAGTGGGCGGCCGAGGTACGCGTCCGCGAGGACGGTCGTGCGTACCTCGGAAACGATGAGTGAGGAGCGGACCACCGATGAGTAGGCCTTCCAAGGTCCGCAGCAGGTTGGCGGTGCGGTACTTCGACGACCGGATCCTGCTCACCGACAACGCGGCGTGGGCGTACTTCCGGCTGCCAACGGTGTCGTATGAGTTCACCACGGGGGAGGAGCGCGAGGCGCTCGCCACCAACATCACGATCGCGATGGCCGGCATCCGGATGCAGGATGCCGAGATCCACCTGCGGATCGCGCACCGTACCTATCCGGCGGCCGAGTGGGCGCTGGCGCTCGACCAGACCTCCGACGGCGGCCCCGGCTGGCGCGACTACCTCGAAGAGATGTACGCCCACGTCTGGTCGAAGGACTTCTGGACGAAAGAGGTCTACCTCGGCGTACGCCTCGGCCCCCGCGGCGTCGGCGCGCAGCTGTCCGGTGGGGCGTTCCGCCAGCTCTTCGGCCTCTACAAGCGCAGCGAAGAGGTGCTCGGGCTGCACGACGACGCGATCCCAGAGAAGGAGATCGCGCGCTGGACCGAGCAGGCCGAACGCCTCGGGCGTGCGCTCAGCGGGAGTGCCCTGTACGCACGCCACGCGACCTCGACCGAGGTCGCGTGGCTGTTCCAGCACGCCGCCAGCGGAGCGCTCACCGACCCGCCGCCGTCGGCCACGCCGCGCCGCACCTGGGGCGCGGGCGAGATCGAGACCCTGGTCGAGGGCGCGATCATCAACGGCCGCTCCAACCTGCGGATGGAACAGCCGGACGGCTCGTCGTACTCCGCCTACCTGTCGTTCGCGCGCTTCCCGGACCTGATGCCGTTCCCGGACGGTGAGCCGTGGCTGCACTTCGCCGACGCGCTGCCGTTCCCGGTCGAGGTGTCGGCGCGGATGAAGCTCGTCCCGCCGGCGAAGGCCTCGAAGGACGTCCAGCGCAAGCTCGCGCACGCCCGCGACATGGACCAGCACATCAGGGAGGCCGGCGCCGAGGCGCCGATCGCGCTGGCCGAGCAGATCGACGCCGCGCGGATGCTCGAACACGGCATCACCAAGGAGCGCCTGCCGTTCGTGTACGGCTGGCACCGGCTCATCGTGTCGGCGCCGACCGAGGAGCTGCTCCAGCAGCGTGTGGACGCCGTCGTCGAGCACTACCGCGACCTCGGCATCGACATCGTCTGCTCGACCGGCGACCAGTTCTCGCTGTTCTGCGAGTCGCTGCCGGGCGACCGGATCCGGGTGAACGCCTACGCGCAGCGGCAGCCGCTGCGCACGATCGCCGGCGGCATGCCGACCGCGACGGTGGACCTCGGCGACCGGCTCGACGACACCTCGTCAGGCTGGGTCGGCCCGTACATCGGCGAGACCCTGGGCCGGGCGCGTTCGGTCGTGCACTTCGACCCGCTGGTGGCCGCCGCCCGCAACCGCCCCACCGCGGTCGCGATCACCGGGGAGCCCGGTGGTGGGAAGACGACGCTGGCGCTGCTGCTGATCTACCAGATGGCACTGCGCGGCGTGACGATCGCGGCGATCGACCCCAAGGGCGACGCGGAGGCCCTCGTCGAGCTGTTGCGCAGGCGTGGGCGTCGCGCGCGTGTGCTCCCGCTCGGCTCGGCGGCGCCGGGCCTGCTGGACCCCTTCAGCTTCGGCGACGACCTGGCGACCAAGAAGACGATGGCCACGGAGACGCTCCGGCTGCTGCTGCCGCGGATGTCGGAAGAGCGCGAGTCGGCGATGATCCAGGCGGTCGGCGCGGTCGCCAACCAGCCGAAACCGTCGCTCGGCAAGGTCGTCGACTATCTCGAGGCCTCGGACGACCCGGCGTCGAAGAACCTCGGCGCCGTCCTGCGCTCGATGTCGGAGATGAGCCTCGCCCGGCTCTGCTTCGACCCGTCCGGTGGCGAGCGGATCGACACCGCCGGCTGGACCACGGTGTTCACGCTCGGCGGGCTGACCCTGCCCGACGTCGCCATCACCCGCGAGGACTACTCCTACGAGCAGCGCCTCTCGGTGGCGCTCATGTACCTGGTGTCGCAGTTCGCCCGGCGCCTGATGCACGGGCTCGACCGGCACCTGCCGAAGGCCATCTTCCTGGACGAGGCCTGGGCCATCACACAGACACCAGAGGGCGCCAAGCTGATCCCCGAGGTGTCGCGCATGGGCCGGTCGCGGAACACCGCGCTGATCCTGGTCTCCCAGAACGCCGGTGACCTCCTGAACGAGCAGGTGACGAACTGCCTCTCGTCCGTCTACTCCTTCCGCTCGACGGAGCGCCACGAGGTCGGCAACGTCATGGCCCTGCTCGGCGTGGAGAACTCCGACGAGCACAAGGCCGTCCTGAGAAACCTCGGCAACGGCGAGTGCATCTTCCGCGACCTTGACGGGCGCGCCGGCCGTATCGGCGTGGACCTGGTCTCCGACGAACTGCACCGCTGGCTCGACACCAACCCCACGCGCTCGAAGCCTGGCGAGACCGCCGCCGGCGCGCCTCCGGCCCCACGCGACGATGACGGCACCCCCCCCGGCCCGTACGACCCGGCGACCGATGTCACCCAGGAGGTCCCACGATGAGGGTGCCCCCCGCCCGCCGGCCCAAGGTCGCGGGGCCGAAAAAGCCACGCGCAAAGCGCAGGTCGCTTCTCATTCTCCTGTTGATGGCCGTCTTCGTGCTCAGCCCGATGGGCGTTGCCAGCGCGGATCCGCCGATCAACACCAACCCCAACGACGCCTGTTCACCGGCCGACCATCCCTCTCCGGAGGAGTACGGCTCCGGCATCGACGGCATGGTCAAGCCGCCGGACTACCCGAGCGCGCAGCTGCAGAAGGCGCAGCCGGACAGGCTCACCTACTACGACCGGTACGGCACCGAGGGCCAGTCGTGGCACGCCGTCGACATGGGCTGCTCGGACGCCATGTCCATGGTGGGCAACTCCATCTCCAACGTGGTCTTCACGCTGGCGAAGGCGTTCGACCGGACGACGATAACTATCTATCAGGCGGCGGCGTCGGAGTCGCTGCTCGGCTGGCTGAAGAAGACCGTCGACGGGGTCATCCATGGCATGGGCAATACCTTCGGCGCCAAGTACTGGTCGTGGGTGGTCATCCTTGGTGCGCTGTGGCTGGCCTGGTGGGGGTTGATCAGGCGAAGAGCGAGCAGGGTGGCCGAGGGCACGATCTGGATGGTCATGGCCATGGTCGCGCTCGTATGGCTGATCGGCAGACCCAGCGACTTCACGACGCTGGGCACGAAGGTCTCCGACGGTGCGACGGCCGCGTTCAACGCCGCGTTGCCGCAGAGCAACGCCGACGCCTCGGCGTGTATCCCGGGCGGTCCCAACGCCCAGCAGGCCGTGGGGAACGACGCCGTGACCCGCAACTCCAACGGCCTGTGGGTGACGCTCGTCTGCAAACCCTGGTTGATGGGCGAGTTCGGCACCGATGACGCGAAGAGCAGGATCGTGCAGGAGAACGGCGCGAAGCTGCTCTCGGCGCAGGCGGTCGACCTCACCGAGACCTACTCGGGCAAGAAACCGAACGTCGACCAGAAGGCGAACGACTACAAGGCGGTCGCCAAGAACATCAAGGACAACCATCCCGCCGCCTACTCCCTGTTCCAGGGCAAGAACTGGAACACGCGGCTCGCCGTGGCATTCGGGGCGCTGCTCGCCGCACTGGTGGCCGGGCTGCTCGTCCTCGTCATCGCGGTCATGTTGATGGTCTTGAAGATCTCGTTCTTGCTGCTGCTCGTGGCGGGGCCGATCTTCCTTGGCATCGGTATCCATCCGGGCATCGGGCGTGTCATCGCGGTGCGGTGGTTCGAACTGCTGCTCTCCACCCTGCTGAAACAGGCGGCATTGATCGGTGTGCTCGCCCTGCTGCTGTGGTGTTACGGCCTGGTCATGGCCGAGAGCCTGCCGTGGGGGCTGCAGATCCTGCTCATCTCACTCGTCACGCTCGCGGCGTTCATCTACCGCAAGCCGTTCCAGCACCTCTTCGCCGCCGTCGGCTACTCCGCCGTCGGCTCGCGCAAGAGCGAGGAGCACCTCGAACGGGCCGTCCAGGAGACGCGCAAGCGCAGCACCGCGGTCGCCACCGCGGCCGTGCCCGGGGCCGCCGGCTACCGGTTCGGCCGGTGGGCCAAGCGGGAGGCCGGCCCCACCACGACCGCTCCCAGCCTCATCGTCGAGGATCTGCGCGGCGACCAGGACGGTCGTGAGGCCGCCGGTGCCGGCGGCGCCGCCGTCGGCTCCGAACGCCGCGGTCGTGCTTCGCAGCTCGCCGCCAAGGCGGCCGGCGCCCCGCGCGGGAGCGCGCCGCCGCTCAACCTCTCGCCGCGGGCACAGCCTCCAGCGGCGCCCTCCGGCGGAAGGGCGAACGGCGGGTCGCTGTGGGGGCCACGCTCGGGTGCCTCTGGCGGCTCGGCGCGACCGCCGGCCGGTGGGGCGCCTCCGCGTGAGGCTGCTCCTGCCAGTGGCAAGAGCAGACCGCCCGCAGCGGCGGTCGGTCCCAGCTGGGGCACCGGCGGGCGCGGAAGCGGCGGCCAGGGGTCCAGCGGTGGTTCGCCGCCACGGCGCCAGGGCGGCGAGAACGGCGGTCGCGGCTGGTTCGGCGGCACCAATGACAGGGACGGCGCGCCGTCGGGCGGTTCCGGCGGTGGAAGAACCTGGTTCGGCGGCTCCGGTGGCCGTACGACGCCGCGACGCGACGCGGACGGCCCGAGCGCACCGCCCAAGGGTGGAGCGGGCCGTGGTTCGGGCGCCAAGCGAGATCCGGCGTCCGGAGCCGGCGGCGGGGGGACCCCCGCTCCCGATGGCGGTCGCCAGGCGCCACCGCTGTGGTCCGGCAAGTCCCGTGAAGAGGCCCCGGCGATGCCGTTCTGGCTGCGCCCGGTGAAACGCGACGACGGCGAAGAGTGAGCTGCCGATGGATCTGACGGACCGCCAACGCAAGCTCCTGTTCGCAGGGCTGGTCGTCGTACTGGCCGCGGCCGGTGTCTTTCTCACCATCGGCAGCGGGAGCCATCGGCACGCCGGTGCCGGCCGCGCGAGCACGCCGACGCCGGCGCCGACCGTGCCCCAGGCCGGGGTCAGTGCTCCACCGGTGACCGGGCCGCCGCCGTCCCCGGGGTCGTACGACATCTACTCGCTGCTGCCGTTCACGCAGAAGGACTTCACGACCGCGGCGGACATGGCACGGCGCTTCACCGCCGCGTACGGCACCTACCGGTTCGACGAGGACCCGGCGGCCTGGGTCACCCGGCTGCGCAGCATGGTCATCCCCGACCTCGCGACCCAGCTCCAGCAGGGCGCCGCGGCGCCCGGTGTGCTGGCGCAGCGCAAGCAGGACCAGGAGGTGTCCACCTCCGATGCCACGCTCGACTCGATCCGGGACATCGGCAAGGACCAGCTCATCTTTCTCGTGACCGGAAGACAGCACATCACCAAGGGAGGCAAGGCCAGCGACGCCAGCCAGCAGTACGCCGTCACGATGACGAGGTCAGGCGGCGGCTGGGTGGTGTACGCGTTCGCACCGGCAGACGTCGGCGACAATTGAGAGGTATGAGATGAAGCTTCGCCGCCCCTTCGCGATCGGCAGCGGCTTCGGGGGACGCAGCAACGGCCGTCGGACCATATCTCTCGACCGGTTCGCCCGGAGCGACCGCGGCGCGGTCCGGCTACCGGTCATCATCGTGGCGGGCGCCGCTTCCCTCTTCCTCATGAGCCTCGTGGCGATCCCCCTCTTCTTCGGCGCCAACCAGCTCTACCGGGGGGCGACGGGCGGAGGGGACTGCGCCGACACCGCCGGCGCGTCCACGCAACCCCAGCAGTCGGGCGACGCCAACGGCATCCCGTCGAACTACCTGGCGCTGTACAAGAAGGCCGGCCAGCAGTACGGCATCCCCTGGAACGTTCTGGCCGGCATCGGATGGGTGGAGACCCACCACGGGCAGCTCCAGGCCGCCGGTGTGACCAGCGGAGAGAACTTCGCGCACGCCGGCGGGCCGATGCAGTTCATCCCCGGCACGTGGAAGATGTTCGGCGTCGACGGCAACCACGACGGGAAGAAGGACCGCTACGATCCCGCGGACGCAATTCCCGCCGCCGCCCGCTACCTCAAGCACAGCGGCGCCCCGAGCCGTATGCGCACGGCGATCTTCGCGTACAACCACCTCGTGTCGTACGTGAACAACGTCCTGGGGATGGCGCAGAAGTACGCGAGCGGAACCTTCAACGTGGTGCAGGCCAACGGCCCGACCTGCGTCGACATGAACGGTGCCCCGGCCGCACCGAACGCCGTCGTCGCGAAGGTGATCACGTTCGCGAAGGCCCAGATCGGCAAGCCGTACATCTATGGGGCCGTCGGTCCGAACAGCTTCGACTGCTCCGGCCTGACGATGACCGCCTACCGGAGCGCCGGTGTCACCATTCCCCGGCTGTCCGATGCCCAGTACTGGTGGGGCGCGTCGGTGCGCAGGGGCCAGGAGCAGCCGGGCGACCTGGTCTACTTCGACTACAAGCCCGGCCACAGCGGGCCGGGTCACGTGGGCATCGTCTACAACCCCCAGAAGGGCCTCATGATCGTCGCCCCGCACACCGGCGCCTTGGTGAAGCTCCAGGACTACAAGAACTATCCCGGCGGTGCGGTCGGCTTCACCCGTCCGACCGCGCACAACGGCCACAACGGACCTACCAAGAGACTCTGACGGTGGAGCCAGGCCTCCACGAGACGAGTCGGCTCGAACGCGGTCGTCGGCGTGGGGTCAGGTGGTCCGGCTTGGCATCGAACGGTCCGCTGCCTCTGGCCGTCTCCGCGTGTCGGTGGCGGGCGATCGGCCGGGGCCTGGTGAGGTTGACGGCGACCGCCACTGGTCAGATCTGTGCGGATGAGAGGGGGGTGGGGCATGTTCAGCCTGGTCGTAGGCGCGGCGATCATCGCTGACCGGCGGCTTCTGGCGGCGCAGCGGTCGGCGCCGGTCGAGTTGGCCGGCGGTTGGGAGCTGCCGGGCGGCAAGGTGGAGCCCGGTGAGACCGATGAGGAGGCACTCGTTCGCGAGTGCCGTGAAGAACTCGGGATCGAGGTCGTCGTCGGGCAGCGCGTCGGCGAGGACTGGCCGCTTCACAACGGTTACGTCATGCACGTCTGGACCGCCGCCATCGCCGACGGAGAGCCGGCCGCGCTCGAGCATTCCCAGCTGCGCTGGCTTACCGAGGCGGAGCTGTTCGACGTACCGTGGCTGCCGGCCGACCTGCGCGTGATCGAGGCGCTGCGCGTTCACCTCAAGGAGTTCTGATGATCGTTGCCTTTTCCGTGACGCCGCTGGGCGTCGGTGAGTCGGTAGGGGAGTACGTCGCCGACGCGGTGCGCGTCGTGCGGGAGAGCGGGCTGCCCAACCGGACCGACGCGATGTTCACCAGCGTGGAGGGCGAGTGGGACGAGGTGATGGACGTCGTGCGGCGCGCGGTCGAGGTGGTCGCCGCCCGCGCCCCGAGGGTCAGTGTGGTGATGAAGGCCGATGTCCGTGCCGGTGTCGCGGACGGGCTCACCACGAAGGTCGAGACCCTCGAGCGGTATCTCGACGCCGGCTCCTGACGCTGAGGGGCGGCGGCACGGAGCCGATGCCCCTGGATGAACGCGAGCATGCCAGGGGGCGGCCGCGCGGTCGCGGCACTGAAGAGCCCGGCTGTACGGGGTGGTGGCCGTCGCGGCGCGCCCGACGGGTCGACGGATCGACGGGTCGACGGGTCGACGGGTCGACGGGTCGACGGCAAAGCTTCCCCGGTCCGCATGAGCTCCAGCGTCGCCTCCGTTCCCGGCGATCTGGAGGTTCCGCGTCCGGTACGGCGCATATGGTCGCCGCTCCCGCCTCGGCGTACTCCTCCGCCTCTCGACCTGGCGCCGTGGAGCACGGCCCTGCGGGGACGCCCGGGAACGACAAGGCGGAGCGCCCCGTTGAATGCTCCGGCCAGGATCGGGGCGCCCCGCACACTCCTTCGACGCGACGGGTGCCGAATCGGTTGCCGTGGAATGACGAGAGTTCGACATCTATTGCCGCGTACCGGACGCCCGGCGACATCGGCCGACCGGGGACCCCCGGCGGGCCAAGTAGACTTAATGGTGCCGCGCGGATTCCGCGGCGACTCCCAGACCCCACGAAGCGAGACCTGTACGCATGCCCACCGCCATTCGGGACGATCTGCGCAACGTCGCCATCGTCGCTCACGTCGACCACGGCAAGACGACGCTCGTTGACGCCATGCTCTGGCAGTCCGGTGCGTTCCGCGACAACCAGGACGTCAACGAGCGGGTGATGGACTCCAACGACCTGGAGCGCGAGAAGGGCATCACCATTCTCGCGAAGAACACCGCTGTCCTGCACGGCGGCATGACGATCAACATCATCGACACTCCGGGCCACGCGGACTTCGGTGGTGAGGTCGAGCGCGGCCTGTCGATGGTCGACGGCGTGGTCCTCCTCGTCGACGCCTCCGAGGGGCCGCTGCCGCAGACTCGCTTCGTGCTCCGCAAGGCGCTCAGCGCGAAGCTCCCGGTCATCCTCGTCGTCAACAAGGTCGACCGGCCCGACGCGCGCATCTCCGAGGTCGTCGACGAGACGTATGAGTTGTTCCTCGACCTCGATGCCGATGAGGAGCAGATCGACTTCCCGATCGTGTACGCGTCGGCACGGGCCGGCCGGGCCAGCCTGAACAAGCCGGAGAACGGCGGTCTGCCCGACAGCGAGGACCTCGAGCCTCTGTTCGAGGTGATCAGGGGGACCATCCCCGCGCCGTCGTACGACCCCGACACGCCGCTGCAGGCGCATGTCACCAACCTGGACGCCAGCTCCTACCTCGGCCGGATAGCGCTCTGCCGCGTGCACTCCGGTGTCATCAAGAAGGGCCAGCAGGTCGCGTGGTGCAAGCACGACGGCACCGTCGACCGGGTCAAGATCACTGAGCTGATGATGACCGAGGCGCTGGAGCGCAAGCCCGCCGAGCAGGCCGGGCCGGGCGACATCATCGCGATCGCCGGCATCCCCGACATCATGATCGGTGACACCCTCGCCGACGCTGAGGACCCGCGCCCGCTGCCGTTCATCACGGTCGACGAACCGGCCATCTCGATGCGCCTCGGCACCAACACCGGCCCGCTCTCCGGCCGCGAGAAGGGCACGAAGGTCACCGCCCGGCTGGTCAAGGACCGGCTGGACCGCGAGATCATCGGTAACGTGTCCGTCCGCGTGCTGCCCACCGAGCGGCCCGACTCCTGGGAGGTCCAGGGGCGAGGCGAGCTCGCCCTGGCCATCCTCGTGGAGACCATGCGCCGCGAAGGCTATGAGCTGACCATCGGCAAGCCCCGCGTCGTCACCAAGGAGATCGACGGCAAGGTGCACGAGCCGGTCGAGCGCCTCACCGTGGACGCGCCCGAGGAGTATCTCGGCGCGATCACGCAGCTGCTCGCCGTGCGCAAGGGCCGGATGGAGCAGATGACCAACCACGGCACGGGCTGGATCCGGATGGAGTTCCTGGTCCCGGCCCGCGGCCTGATCGGCTTCCGTACCGAGTTCCTGACCGAGACCCGCGGCACCGGCATCGCGCACCAGGTGTTCGAGGGGTACGAGCCGTGGTTCGGCGAGCTGCGCACCCGGCCGACCGGCTCACTGGTCTCCGACCGGACCGGCGCCGCCACCGCGTACGCGATGTTCAACCTGCAGGAGCGCGGCACGATGTTCGTCGCTCCGACCACCGAGGTGTACGAAGGCATGATCATCGGCGAGAACTCCCGCGCCGACGACATGGACGTCAACATCACCAAGGAGAAGCAGAAGACCAACGTGCGGTCCTCCACCGCCGAGGCCTTCGAGCGGCTCACCCCGCCGCGCGCGCTCAGCCTCGAGGCGGCGATGGAGTTCGTCGCCGACGACGAGTGCGTCGAACTGACCCCGGCGGCGATCCGGCTCCGCAAGGTGATCCTGGACTCCAAGGAGCGCGAGCGCACCCGCGCCCGCGGCAAGCGCGGCCAGGCCTGACACCGGACTGGTTGACACCGGCCCTGTGCAGGCCGGCAGTCGCCAGGTGCCCGCCCGCGGCCATCCGCCCGGACGGTCACCCTGTCCGTTCCGCTCGAGCAGTTGTTCGGGTGTCCTGTCTTCCGGTGGAACGTCGGTGAATGGTGGCGCTCTGCGGCGATGCCGCGAGGTCAGCCGCTCATGACGGAATGCTGCGCGTGCCGCGGTGCTCGTCGCGGGGGCGTGCTCGTGGCGGGGACGTGTAGGCGGTCATACACCGGGCGCGGTCGGTCATCGGTCGCGTTCGCGCTCGCGGGCGCGGGGTTGCTGGCGGGAGCGTCGCTGCTGCGCGACCGGCAGGCGGTGCTCGCCCGGCTCGATCCGCCAGCGTACGTCGGCGTGGATGCCGGCCTGGGTAAGGCGTTCGCGTGCTGCCTCGAACGACGCGCACCACTGCTCCTCGCGCTCCACGTCGAGTCGTCGCTGGTCGTCGCCCTCGGCCGGTTCGGTGCGCAGCAGCGCCATGCGGACCTGCCGCGCGTCGTCGACCCGTACCTTCACCGCGTGCTGAGCCCAGTCGCCCCGGGTGAGGACGGCCTCGCCGGCCTCGGCGGTAAGGGTCTCGAAGCCTTCGGCGACCTCATAGCCCAGCTCCTCGAACGCCTCCCGGAGCGCGGTCGCCACATACTCATGCTCGGCCTGGTGCTGCAGCTCGCCCACCAGGCGTACGGCCTCCGCGCGCAGCTCCTCGTCGAAGGGACGGGTGCCCTCGGCGACCTCGCCCAGCCGGGCGCGTACGCCGGCGGCGGCCGGATGGGTCTCCAGCTCTCGGAGGAACCGCGTCGCGGCCGCCCGGTCGTCGCGCCGCGTGCGCGCGTGTTCGTTGGCTCGCTGGATGCGGATGCGCACCTCGGTGAGGCGACTCTCGGCCTCACCCTGGGTCTGCGCGGAGGCGGCCTGTTCGGCGGCCTCGGTGACGGACCGCCGGTCCTCGTCGGTCGTATCGGGCAGCAGCCGTGCCAGGACGCGCTCCATCGTTGCCGCCAGCGCGGACGGCGGAGGGGCCGCATCGGGCGGACCTGACTCCGGTGTGGCCGCCAGGGAGACGGGCGCGGCGGCGAAGATGCGGCCCGTCGCGGCCGACGCCATGGTGGTGGCGAGGGATGCCTCGGCCGTGGCCAGTGCGGTGTCGGTCTCGGAGCACCAGCCGACCAGCTCGTCGGCGGTCCGGTCCGCGGGGTCCAGCGGCGTGGGCAGCGCGATTTCCGCGTCGTGACGTACGGCCGAGGAGGTGAGTGCGGCGATGCGTGCGTTCCGGTCGAGCACCTCGGCGATCGCCTGTTCGTGGTGGCGGATCTCCTGGAGCCGGCGGGCCCGGATCTCGGCGCGCTCCTCGGCCAGCCCGGCCAGCAGGCCCGTGCCGGCGGCGGCCAGCCCGGCCGCGCCGCCGAGCACCCGGATGAGGCCGAGGCTGGCGATGACCGCCGCGTCCAGGGCGATGTCGGCTTCGACGCCGCTGCTCACAGTCGTCCTCCCACGGCCTGCTCCTTCGTGCGCTGGTGTTCCTGCCGCCATCGCTGCAAGCGCACCCCGGTGACCACCACATGCGCGATCGACGCCACCGCCATGACGGCCAGCCACATCAGCCAGGCGATCGAGATCAGTATCGCCACCACGACCAGCAGGACGATCATCGGCACCAAGGCCACCACCAGCAGCATCACGCAGCCGCCGGGCCCCCTGCGCCGGGTGGTCCCCGACAGGGTCCGCGAGACGCCGGACACCCCCCGCTTGACCCCGCCGAGCACCTTGGCCAGCCAGGACCAGGGCCCCAGCGGCAGGTACTCCGATCCCTGGCGCGACGCGAGGAAGACCTCGCAGGCGACGCCGATGAGCCAGGCGATCACGGCGGCGACCACGAGCAAGGTCGTCGGGGCGTTCACCGCGCCCACGCCGCCGTAGCTGTCCCGCTGGGCCGCGCCGCGCAGCTGGCCGAGCAGCCAGCCACCGCCCGTCCAGACGACGAGCAGGGGCAGGGTCCACAGGACCGCGCGGGTCAGCGCCGCCGGACGGCCGGCGAGACGTCGCTTCTCGCGTTCGTCCCAGTGACCGAGGCCCTCGGTGGTCCGGCGTTCGGTCTCGTGGCGCTGGCGGGCCACGCCCTCGATCTCCAGGACGGCGTCGGGCGCGGCGCGTACGAGGGCGAGGAGGCGCAGCGGATCGTCGCCGGCCTGGTCGGACAGCCAGCCGAACCACTGGACCGGCTCGCGGACCTCCTCGCGCGCGCGTGCGGCGGCAGAGCGGAGTGCCTCCTCGGTCTCCTCCGGCCGTCCGGCCAGGGCGAGCAGGCTCGACAGCACGACAGGCGGATCGTCCAGACCCCGCGCGCCGGCGTCGGGGAGCCGGCCCGCGCTGCGGGGCAGCTGCGACCGCAGCCAGGCGGCGAGGCGGTTCCACGACGCGGTGAGGCCGTGCCAGCGGTCGTTGATCGCCGGGAGCTCGTCACCGCCGCTGAACCCGGCGAACTCCGGAAGCAGGTGGAACTCCCACATCTCCCGTACGGCGCGAGCCGCCGTGGCCCGGTCGGAGTGGCGCGGGTCGTCGATCGCGCCCGCGAGCGCGGGCAGGTCCTCGGGGAGCACACGGAGCCCGAGGTAGTGCGGCTGCATCGTCGGGTCGAGCCAGCGCAGCAGGTGCAGCAGCTTCACGTTGGGCGGCCGGTCACCCGTCAGGGACTGGTCGATGAGCCGGATGCGGCCCTCGGCGTCGTCGTCGAAGCCGTTCAGCCACTCACGGAGCGCGTGCCATGCCTCGCTCGGCCCGACCGGCGTGAACATCGTGCCGAAGAAGTAGCGGGCCGCCGACTCCCAGTCGGCGACCAGAGCCCGCGCCAGTGGCCCGCGGTCGGTGTAGGTGTGCCCGCCGAAGGCGAGGGCACCGCGCGCCCCACCGGTGGCGAACGCGGACGCGCGCGGTGGCTCCGGCTCGGCGACGTCCGGGCTCTCCCCGCCGAGCCACCGCTCGACCTCCCGTCCGGCCCAGCGCCGGCGCGGATCGCGGGTGAGCAGACCGCGGCAGAGCAGCCGCATCCGCAGGTCGGGGATGTCGTCGCAGTCGATGGTGCGGGTGGCGAGATGGTCGACGACCGCGGTCTCGCTCATGCCCGCGAAGGGTGTACGGCCGGACAGCAGCTCACGCACGATGATCCCGAGTGACCACCAGTCGCGCGCGGGGGAGACCTGACCGGACAGTGACTCCGGCGCGGCGTACGCGAGCGTCCGCGACGACGAGGCGAACACCACGCTCTGCTCGATCACCCGGCTCAGGCCGAAGTCGGTGATGGCGAGCCGGATCGGGGTGGCGCCGCGGACGAGGACGTTCTCCGGCTTGAGGTCGCGGTGGACGATGCCCGCCTCGTGCAGGCGGTCCAGCCCGGCGGCGAGCTGCGCCACGACCTCCGCGACCGGCGCGGGCGCCAGTCGCGCGCCGAGCGCGCGGAGGTTGCCGGCGGCGATGTACTCGATGACCTCGTAGTCACGCCCTTCGGCGTGCCCGGTCTCCAGGATGCGCACGACGTGCGGCGAGTCGAGCGTCGGCAGCTTCTGCCACACCTCCCGGTCGGCGTTGAACCCGCGACGGAAGATCTTGACGACGAACTCGGTGCCGGTGGCGTCGCGTACGTGCAGGAGGTCGGACTCCGCGCCCTGCGTGGGCAGCTCACCGAGCAGGGTGAAGCGGCCGGCGAGCTCATCGGGGAGGCGTACGAGCGAAGGTGAAGGCGGCCCGGAATCGCGACGCGTGGTGTCCGGGCCGGTATCGCGGCGCGTTCCGAGCTCGTCGCGCCGCGTCTCGGACGGCCGCTCGATGTCCGCCACTACCCGTCCCTCGCCACGTCCGCCGTTGCCTCCGCGAGCCTAACGCGCCCACACGCGCCCCGGACAGCGATCAGCGCAGCCCCTCCCGCTCCCGCATCGCCTTCAGATGTTCAGTGATCTTGAACTGATTGATCACGAATTCGAGGATAAGGCGGGTGCTGAGCAGGCCGGCGATCCAGAAGATCGGTGTCGCCACGAGCGTCGCGAGCGCCAGGGGCTTGTTCCAGACCGAAAAGCTCCAGGCGAAGAGCAGCATCACGAGTGCGATCAGCGAATAGACGACCATCGCCAATGCGTAGGAGACCTTGATCAGTCTCGTGGTGACCATGTGGTCGAAGTTGAGGTCGAAGAGCGCGCCGAAGATGCCCTTGTCCCCCCGTGGGGCATAGGCCGGCGGAGACGGAGGCTGTGGGGGCATACCGTGGCCGGGCGGCGGGCCCTGCCAGGGGCCGCCGGGGTGCTGCGGCGGTGGAGGACCTTGATACGAAGGCGGGTCACCCTGGTAGGGCGGCGGCCCGCCCTGGTACGACGACGGGGGCTCACCCTGCCGTGGCGGCGGGGGACGACGCCCGGGATCGTCGTGGGGGTTTGACATCTCGGTCTCCTCGGGTTCCACCGTCAAAGGCTAGACCGGCGAGGGCGTCAGTTCACATGACCATGCCGTTCCGGTTGGGTATCAGCGGCAAAACCTCATGGCGCCGAGCGGAATCGTCGGCGCATAAGAAAACGCCCGGCCGGAAGCCCCGGCCGGGCGCCTTGAAACAGACCCGTCAGGCCTTTGGGGTTTCCTTGCCTCGCTTCACCACGCCGATCTTGGAGCCGAGCCAGACCAGCGGGTCGTAGCGGCGGCCGACCACGCGCTCCTTCATCGGGATCAGGGCGTTGTCGGTGATCTTGATGTGCTCTGGGCAGACGTCGGTGCAGCATTTGGTGATGTTGCAGTAGCCGAGCCCGAAGTCATCCTGGGCGATCTGCCGGCGGTCGGCCACGTCCGCGGGGTGCATCTCCAGCTCGGCCACGCGCATCAGGAAGCGCGGGCCGGCGAAGTGCTCCTTGTTCTCCTCGTGGTCGCGGATGACGTGGCAGGTGTTGTTGCACAGGAAGCATTCGATGCACTTGCGGAACTCCTGCGAGCGCTCGACGTCGACCTGCTGCATCCGGAACTCGCCCGGCTTCACGTCGCCGCCGTCGAACGACGGGACCTCGCGTGCCTTCTCGTAGTTGTACGACACGTCGGTGACCAGGTCGCGGATGACCGGGAAGGTGCGCATCGGCGTGACGGTGACCGTCTCGTCCTCTTCGAAGGTCGACATCCGCGTCATGCACATCAGCCGCGGGCGGCCGTTGACCTCGGCCGAACACGAGCCGCACTTGCCGGCCTTGCAGTTCCAGCGGACCGCCAGGTCGGGGGCCTCGGTGGCCTGCAGCCGGTGGATGGCGTCGAGGACGACCTCGCCCTCGTTGACCTCGACCGTGTAGTCCTTGAGCTCGCCCTCGCCGCCGTCGCCGCGCCAGACCCGGAACTTCGCCTTGTAGCCCATGTCAGTTCTCCTCAGAGGGGAGCTCGCCCTCGGTCAGGTACTTCTTCAGCTCGTCGACTTCGAAGAGTCCGATGAGGTCCTCCCGCATCGGCTCCATTTCCTGGCGCTTGAGCTCGACGAAACCGTCGGCGCCCTCGGAGGCGAGGCGGCACACGAGGTTCACCTTGCGCCACTCGGGCGACATCGCCGGGTAGTCGTCGCGGGTGTGGCCGCCACGGCTCTCCTGGCGTTCGAGCGCCGCCTTGGCGACGCATTCGGAGACGAGCACCATGTTGCGCAGGTCCAGGGCCAGATGCCAGCCCGGGTGGTAGCCGCGGCCGCCCTGGACGGAGACATTCGCGACGCGCTCGCGCAGCTTGCCGAGCGCCTCGATCGCCTGCTCCAGCTCCTCCTCGCGGCGGATGATGCCGACGAGGTCGTTCATCGTCTGCTGCAGCTCCTGGTGGACCGCGTAGGGGTTCTCGCCGCCCTCGCGGTCGTACGGCGCCAGTGCCTCGGCCATCGCGGCCTCGACCTCGGACTCGGGGACCGTGACGGTCACCTCGGAGGCGTACTCGGCTGCGCCTTCGCCGGCCCGCCGTCCGAAGACCAGCAGATCGGACAGGGAGTTGCCACCGAGGCGGTTGGAGCCGTGCATGCCGCCGGACACCTCACCGGCCGCGAACAGGCCGGGGATCAGTGCCGCCGCCGTGTCCGGGTCGACCTCGACGCCGCCCATGACGTAGTGGCAGGTCGGGCCGACCTCCATGGGCTCGGCGGTGATGTCGACGTCGGCCAGTTCCTTGAACTGGTGGTGCATCGACGGCAGCCGCTTGATGACCTGCTCGGGCTTGAGCCGGGAGGCGATGTCGAGGAAGACGCCGCCGTGCGGTGAGCCGCGGCCGGCCTTGACCTCGGAGTTGATCGCGCGGGCGACCTCGTCACGGGGCAGCAGCTCCGGAGGACGGCGGTTGTTGTCCGCGTCCTCGTACCAGCGGTCGCCCTCTTCCTCGGTCGTGGCGTACTGGTCCTTGAAGACGTCCGGGACGTAGTCGAACATGAAGCGCTTGCCGTCGGAGTTCTTCAGGACACCGCCGTCGCCGCGTACGGACTCGGTGACGAGGATGCCCTTGACCGATGGGGGCCAGACCATGCCGGTCGGGTGGAACTGCACGACCTCCATGTTGATCAGCGAGGCTCCGGCGAGCAGCGCGAGCGCGTGCCCGTCACCGGTGTACTCCCAGGAGTTCGAGGTCACCTTGAAGGACTTGCCGATTCCGCCGGTGGCCAGCACGACCGCGGGCGTCTCGATGACGACGAACTTGCCGGTCTCGCGGATGTAGGCGAACACGCCGCAGATCTTGCCCTCGGCGTCCTTGAGGAGCCGGGTGACCGTCGTCTCGGCGAAGACCCGGAGCTTGGCGTCGTAGTCGCCGAACTCCCTGTAGTCCTCCTGCTGGAGGGAGACGATCTTCTGCTGGCAGGTGCGGATCAGCTCGAGGCCGGTACGGTCGCCGACGTGCGCGAGGCGCGGGTACTGGTGGCCGCCGAAGTTGCGCTGGCTGATCTTGCCTTCCTTGGTGCGGTCGAAGATCGCACCCCAGGCCTCCAGCTCCCAGATCCGGTCCGGGGCCTCTTTGGCGTGCAGCTCGGCCATCCGCCAGTTGTTGAGGAACTTCCCGCCGCGCATGGTGTCGCGGAAGTGGACCTGCCAGTTGTCGTTCGCGTTGACGTTCCCCATCGCCGCGGCGGCGCCGCCCTCGGCCATGACCGTGTGCGCCTTGCCGAACAGCGATTTGGAGATGATCGCGGTCTTCTTGCCCTGCAGCCGGGCCTCGATCGCGGCGCGCAGTCCGGCGCCACCGGCGCCGATGACCACGACGTCGTACTGCAGCCTTTCGATTTCAGTCACTTTGTGGTGGTCCTTAGTTGAAGATCCGCAGATCGGAGAAGGCACCGTGCGCGACGAGCGCGACGTACGCGTCGGTCAGCGCGAGCGTGAAGAGCGTGATCAGCGCGAACTGTCCGTGCCGGGTGTTGAGCTTGCTGATCTGGGTCCACAGCCAGTAGCGGACGGGATGCTTGGAGAAGCTCTTCAACCGTCCGCCCATGACGTGCCGGCACGAGTGGCAGGACAGGGTGTAGCCCCACAGCATGATCACGTTGATCCAGAGAATGATCGTGCCGAGGCCCATGCCGAAGCCGCCGTCCGCGCCGTGGAAGGCCTTGACCGCGTCCCAGGTGTTGACGATGGAGATCAGTCCGGCGATCGCCCAGAAGTACCGGTGGGTGTTCTGCAGGATCAGCGGAAGGCGGGTCTCACCGCTGTAGGCGCCCGGGATCTTGCGCGCCGGGCTCTTGTCCGGCACCGCGCAGGCCTGCGGGGTCAGCCAGAACGCCCGGTAGTAGGCCTTGCGGTAGTAGTAGCACGTGAGGCGGAATCCCAGCAGGAACGGCAGCGAGATCAGCGCGTAGGGGAGGAAGAACGGCAGGTGGGCGGGGATGAACCTGCCGAAGTCCGCCGCCTCGGGCGGGCACGCCTTGCTGACGCACGGAGAGTAGAACGGCGTCAGGTAGTGATACTTGTCCACCCAGAAACTGCTGCCCATCATCGAGCGCACGGTCGCGTAAACGACCCAGGCCGTGAAGACGATGAACGTCGTCAGCGGACTGAGCCAGTAGCGGTCCTTGCGTAGGGTGCGCGCCGGGATCTGGGCCCGATCTTTGGACGGCGCGTCCACCGTTGTCTGCGTCATGCGGGAGTCTCCATCGAAGGCACACCACCTGGGAGGGCCGCCGGTGCTCGGGCCTCTCCTCTGTTCAGGGGCGCTTATACGTTATTAGGGAGTTGTCACGAGCACGATACGAGGCGCGGTCACCGAATGTGAAACTCCCCACTCCGTTGAGCGAGACGCGTCTCGTTTGCGATCTTTGCGACAAAGATCCAACTATGCGAATTATGGCCTGTTTGTGACGATTTAGCGAGTGGTGTCCGGTTTAATCTGCGGAGGCCGTGGAAACCGCCCGTACGGCGCTCCACCCGATCCCCTCACGGCAGCGTGCACGGCTCACTACGATGCGTGCGATAGCCGGGACATTTGTGACAGGAGTATGGATGCGGGGCCGGAGCCACTTCGGGTCGGGGGCGTACGTCGTGCGCTACGCGTGGTGGGGCCCGGTCGTCCCCGCGGTGCTGGGCGCCGTGCTCATCACGGGATTCGTGCTGGCCGCTACGGGCCTGACCAGTGGCGCGGCGCGGCTGCACTGGGGGCCCGGCCCGCATCTCGGCCCCGGCGGCTGGGCGACGTACGGGGCGCAGTGGCTGATGCCGCTCGCCGGTCTCGGGCTCCTGATCTACGCCGCCGTCGGGCTGCGCCGGGTGCTCCGCGGGGCGGTGGCCTTCGCGGTGGCCGAGAAGGGCGTCTACTGGTGTCCGTCGGGCAAGCCCGCCCAGGGAGAGTGGTTCGCCTGGGACGAGGTCACGGCGATCGAGTTCCACTCGGCCGAGGGTGGCTCGGCCGGCCGCGGCGCGGTGGCCCTGCGCGGCTACGCGCCCGAACGCGATGACCGCCCGCGCCTGGTCTCCACTCGCCTCGGCGGCTGGCGGATCGCCTCCCGGCCGCTCGGCCGTGCCCTGCGGGAGTTCGCACCGGACGTGGAGGTCATCTCCCGCTGACGCCATGCGCCGCGCCTCAGCTCGGTAGCCGCTCGACGCCCGGTGGCAGGTCCCCCTGCTCGTCCAAGTCGGCGAGGAAGCCGAGCAGGGTCTCGTGGAACGCCTGGGCCGCGTGGGTCGGATGCACGTCCTTGCGGTGTGCCACTGCGATGACGCGTTGCAGGCCGGGAGGTGCCAGGGGTGTGCCGAGCAGGCGCGGGCGGCCGGACAGCACCATCGAGGGCACCAGGGCCAGGCCCAGCCCGGCCTCGACGAAGCGCAGCACGGCGTCCATCTCGCCGCCCTCCACGGCGAACGTCGGCTCGAAACCGGCCTGCCGGCAGGCCGCCTGCGTCGCCTCCCGCAGGTCATAGCCGCTCCGGAACATCACGAGCGGCTGGTGGCGCAGGTCCTCGATCCGCACGTACGGCCGCTTCGGCGGTGCCGTGCGCGGGGAGACGACGACCAGGTCCTCCCGCAGGATCGGCGCGGTCTCCAGCGCCGGGTCGGTGCTCTGCAGTGGCAGGATGATCAGCGCGAGGTCGAGGTGCCCGCGGGCCAGGTCGCGGACGAGGTCGCGCGAGCCGCCCTCCTCCACGCGCAGCTCGATCCCCGGATAGCGGCCGCGGAAGCGCGCCAGCGCGTCGGCGAGCAGGCCCGCGAACAGCGAGGGCGTGGCACCCAGGCGTACGCGCCCCCGGCGCAGGCCGGTCAGGTCCTGCACCTCGCGGCGGGCCGTCTCGACGTCGGCGAGGATGCGCCGCGCGAGGGGGAGCAGCGCCTCGCCGGCCGGGGTCAGCGTGATGTTGCCACGGGCGCGGCTGAACAGCGGGGCGCCGAGCTCGGACTCCAGCGTCTTGATCTGCTTGGACAGGGACGGCTGCGCCACCCGGAGAGTCTCCGCCGCGCGTGTGAAGTGCCTCACCTCCGCCACCGCGACGAAGTACGCCAGTTGCTGTAGTTGCACAGTGCATAGCCTACGGCTATTGAAACGAGCAGAATCATGTCTTGGACGTACCCTGGAATCGGACATAACTTCCCAGACGTGGCGTCTCGATCCAATACCGTGACCGCGCCCCGCCCTCCGCGAGCGGCGGCCGCGCGGCCCGGCAGCGTCTACCGCTCCTCCGTCGGCAAGAAGGCCGTCATGGCGGTGACCGGCGCGATCCTCGTCCTCTACCTCGTCGCCCACATGGTGGGAAATCTCAAGGTCTTCCTGGGCCGCGCCGATTTCGATCACTACGCGCACTGGCTGCGCACCATCGGCGAGCCCGCGCTCCCGCACCGCGTCTTCCTGACGATCGTCGAGGTCGTGCTGACCGTCGCGGTGATCCTGCACATGTGGTCGGCGGTCTCGTTGGCCCGCCGGGCGCGGCGGGCCCGCCCGGTCCGGTACGCGGTGCGGCCGGCCGCGCGGGAGCACCGGTACGCCACCCACGTGATGCGGTACGGCGGCGTGGTCATCCTGCTGTTCGTCATCTGGCACCTGCTGGACCTGACGTTCGGCGCTGTCAACCCCCGGGGCGGCGGTGCCGAGCCGTACGACAAGGTCGTCGCGGACTTCGCCCCCTCCCACTGGTACGTCACGGCCTTCTACGTCATCGCCGTGATCATGGTCGGCCTCCACCTCAGGCACGGCATCTGGAGCGCGTTCCAGACCCTCGGCTTGGGGCGGCGGCGCCGCCAGCGCGGACTGCGGTTGTTCGCCGGCACGGTGGCGGCCCTGCTGGTGATCGGCTTCGTGTCCGTGCCGGTGATGGTGACGATCGGAGTGGTCTCTTGAGTGGCGAAGAAGGCGTGAGCATGGATCTGTTCACCGAAGGCGAGCCGATCCACGACACCCGGGCACCGGACGGGCCGATCGAGGAGCGCTGGGACCAGCGGCGCTTCGGCGGCAAGCTGGTCAACCCCGCCAACCGGCGCAAGCTGTCGGTCATCGTGGTCGGCACCGGCCTGGCCGGCGGCTCCGCCGCGGCGACGCTCGGCGAGCTCGGCTACCGCGTCAAGTCGTTCTGCTACCAGGACAGCCCGCGCCGCGCGCACAGCATCGCCGCGCAGGGCGGCATCAACGCCGCCAAGAACTACCGCAACGACGGCGACAGCATCCAGCGGCTCTTCTACGACACCGTCAAGGGCGGCGACTACCGGTCGCGGGAGTCGAACGTCCATCGCCTCGCGCAGGTCAGCGTCGAGATCATCGACCAGTGCGTCGCGCAGGGCGTGCCGTTCGCCCGTGAGTACGGCGGCCTGCTCGACACGCGTTCCTTCGGCGGCGTGCAGGTCTCCCGTACCTTCTACGCGCGCGGCCAGACCGGACAGCAGCTGCTGCTCGGCGCGTACCAGGCGCTCGAACGGCAGGTCGCGGCCGGCACCGTCGAGATGTTCACCCGCCACGAGATGCTGGAGCTGATCGTCATCGACGGCGTCGCCCGCGGCATCGTCGCGCGCGACATGGTCACCGGTGAGATCGAGACGCACACCGCGGACGCCGTCGTGCTGGCCTCCGGCGGGTACGGCAACGTCTTCTTCCTGTCCACGAACGCCAAGGGCTGCAACGTCACCGCCACCTGGCGTGCGCATCGCAAGGGCGCACTGTTCGCCAACCCCTGCTACACCCAGATCCACCCGACCTGCATCCCGCAGAGCGGCGAGCACCAGTCCAAGCTGACGCTGATGTCGGAGTCGCTCCGCAACGACGGACGCGTCTGGGTGCCGGTGGCCAAGGGCGACACGCGGGCGCCCGGCGACATCCCCGAGGACGAGCGCGACTACTACCTCGAACGCCGGTACCCGTCGTTCGGCAACCTCGTGCCGCGCGACATCGCCTCCCGCGCCGCCAAGAGCGTCTGTGACGAGGGCCGTGGCGTCGGGCCCGGTGGCCTCGGCGTCTACCTGGACTTCGCCGAGGCGATCGCGCGGCTCGGCCGGGACGCCGTGGCGAACAAGTACGGCAACCTCTTCGAGATGTACGAGCGCATCACCGGCGAGGACCCCTTCGAGGTGCCGATGCGCATCTACCCGGCCGTGCACTACACGATGGGCGGCCTGTGGGTCGACTACGACCTGCAGTCCACGATCCCCGGCCTGTTCGTGATCGGTGAGGCGAACTTCTCCGATCACGGCGCCAACCGGCTCGGCGCGTCCGCCCTCATGCAGGGCCTGGCCGATGGCTACTTCGTGCTGCCGAACACCATCAGCGACTACCTCTCCGGCGGACCCTTCGAGAAGGTCGGCGACGACCACGAGGCCGTCGTCGCGGCCCGCAAGACCGTCACCGACCGCATCGAGCGGCTCCTGTCGATCGACGGTGACCGTACGCCCGACTCCTTCCACCGCGAGCTCGGCGCGCTCATGTGGGAGTACTGCGGTATGGAGCGCACCGACGAGGGCCTGCGCAAGGCCCTCGACCGGATCCGCGAGCTGCGCACGGAGTTCTGGGGCAGCGTGAAGGTGCCCGGCGAGAACGAGGAGCTCAACCAGGCGCTGGAGAAGGCGGGCAGGATCGCGGACTTCTTCGAGCTTGCCGAGCTGATGTGCGTCGACGCCCTGCACCGCGCCGAGTCGTGCGGCGGTCACTTCCGGGCCGAGTCCCAGACCCCCGACGGTGAGGCGCTGCGCGACGACGAGAACTTCGCCTACGTCGCGGCCTGGGAGTACACCGGCGAGGCCCCGGTCCTCCACAAGGAGAACCTGGAGTACGAGAACGTCAAGATGGTCCAGAGGTCATACAAGTGAGCGAACCATGGGCATGAAGCTGACACTGAAGATCTGGCGGCAGAAGGACGGCGCCGACAAGGGGCGGATGGTCCCGTACGAGCTGGAAGACATCTCGCCGGACATGTCGTTCCTGGAGATGCTCGACGTGCTCAATGAGCGGCTCATCCTCGACGGCGAGGACCCGGTGGCGTTCGACCACGACTGCCGTGAGGGCATCTGCGGCATGTGCTCGCTCGTCATCGACGGCACGCCGCACGGTCCGCAGCGGGCCACCACCACCTGCCAGCTGCACATGCGGCATTTCCAGGACGGTGACGTCATCACGATCGAGCCGTGGCGCGCGGGGGCGTTCCCGGTCATCAAGGACCTGGTCGTGGACCGCACGGCGTTGGACCGGATCATCCAGGCCGGCGGCTACGTCAGCGCTCCGACCGGCTCGGCGCCCGACGCGGCGGCCATCCCGGTGCCGCAGGCCGACGCGCACGACGCGTTCGACGCCGCCACCTGCATCGGCTGCGGCGCCTGCGTCGCCGCGTGCCCGAACGCCTCGGCGATGCTCTTCACCGCCGCGAAGGTCACACACCTCGGCCTGCTGCCGCAGGGACAGCCAGAGCGGTACGGCCGGGTCACCGCGATGGTCGCCCAGATGGACGCCGAGGGCTTCGGTGGCTGCACCAACACCGGTGAGTGCACTGCCGTGTGCCCCAAGGGCATCCCGTTCGAGACCATCACCCGCCTCAACGCCGACCTGCTAACGGCGGCGAGGAGGAGCTGAGGCTTCACGGCCCGGGAGGCGGGAACGTCCCCCCTTCCTCCCGGGCCGTGAACATCACTGTTCCCAGAGCGGCCTGATCTCGATCGCCCCGAACGCCGCGACCGGGTGCTTGGACGCGACCTCGATCGCCTCGTCGAGGTCCTTGGCCTCGATCAGGTCATAGCCGCCCATCTGTTCCTTGGTCTCGGCGAACGGCCCGTCGGAGACCGTGAGCCTCCCGTCGCGTACGCGGACGGTCGTCGCCTCGCCGACCGGGCGCAGGCGCGAGCCGTGCAGGCGGACGCCGCGCCCGTCCATCTCCTCCACCCACGCGACCGTGTCCCGCTGCATCTCGGCGTTCTGCTCGTCGGTCAGCACCAGGGACTCGTCGCCGCAGATCAACAGCATGTACCGCATGACTTCCTCCTCTGTCTCGGTACCCGACCGACGAACGGGGACGCCCGCGATGGACAATCTCCGCTACCTTCTCCACGCCAACGCCGGATGGTAGGAATGTTTCGATCTCGACACGTTTTCGGCAAAGAACTACCGTCACTTGCCGCACTTTGGCCAAGGTAGCTCCCACCTGTGCGGCTTATGGAGGCTTGATGAAGGTCAAGGGGATGCTCGCCGGCGTCGTCGCGGTCGCGATGGCGGTGTCGGCGTGCGGCGGTGGTGGATCCGACAGCAAGGCGAAGACCTTCACGTTCGCGAACATCGAGCCGGAGCACCTGATACCCGGCAACACGAACGACGCGTACGGTCTCAACGTCGAGAGCGCCCTGTTCGACACGCTGATGACGCTCGACACGAACGGCAAGCCGGTGCCACAGGACGCCGCGTCGGTCGACTCGGCCGACCAGAAGGTCTGGACGATCAAGATCAAGCCGGGCCTGACCTTCCACAACGGCGAGCCCGTCACCGCGCAGAGCTTCGCCGACGCCTGGAACGCCACGGCCGACGCGACGAACGGCTGGGGCAACAACTACTACCTCAGCACCATCGACGGCTACGGGGATCTCAACCCCGACAGCGGCAAGCCCAAGACGCACACGCTCAAGGGCCTGAAGGTCGTCGACCCGCAGACCCTGCAGGTGACGCTGTCGCAGCCGTTCAGCCAGTTCCCGTACGTGCTGTCGTTCATCGGCACCGCGCCGATGCCCAGGGCCGCCTTCACGGACCTCAAGGCGTACGAGCAGAAGCCGATCGGCAACGGCCCGTTCCAGATGGACGGCTCCTGGGAGCACAACCGGCAGATCAAGACGAAGAAGTTCGCCGGGTACAAGGGCCCCCGCCCGGCCAAGTCGGCCGGCGTGGTGTTCAAGGCCTACGCCAGCCGCGACGCCGCCTACACCGACCTGCGGGCCGGCAACGTCGACATCGACACGCAGATCCCGGCCGCCAAGGTGCCCGAGGCCAAGCGCCTCCTCGCCAAGCGGTTCCTGAGCGTGCCCAGCGGCACGATGGACCTCTTGGAGTTCCCGCTCTACGACCCGGCGTTCAAGAACCCGGACCTGCGCAAGGCGATCTCGATGGCGATCGACCGGCAGGCCATCGTGAACGCGGTCTACAACGGGACGTTCAAGCCCACCGGCTCGCTGCTCGCGCCGATCGTGCCCGGCTATCGCGCCACCGCGTGCGGCGCGTCCTGCACCTACAACCCGCAGGCGGCCAAGCAACTGTTCGACAAGGCGGGCGGCTTCAAGGGCACGATGCACCTGATGTTCTCCAACGCCGAC
>JAOPYG010000376.1 GCA_025964685.1 Actinoallomurus sp.
GGCAAGGATCCCAAGGACTGGGGCCTGGACCCGGTCCGGAACGAGGACATGAACCCCGGCTGCTACGACCCGGCGGCGCGGGTCAAGGACATGGACCTGGACGGCGTCCAGGCCGCGCTGTGCTTCCCGTCCTTCCCCGGCTTCGGCGGCAGCACGTTCTTCCGGGCGAAGGACAAGGAACTCGCGCTGCTGTGCATCCAGGCGTGGAACGACTTCTACATCGACGAATGGTGCGCCACCGCACCCGACCGGTTCGTGCCCATGTCGATCCTGCCGGTCTGGGACATCGACCTGACCGTCGCGGAGGCCGAACGGGTCATCGCCAAGGGGGCCCGTACGCTCTCGTTCCCGGACAGCCCGGTGCCGCTGGGCCTGCCGTCGTTCCACAGCATGCACTGGGATCCGCTCTGGCAGGTGGTCTCCGACACCGAGACGTCCATGTCGCTGCACTTCGGCTCCGGCTCGTTCATGCCCGGTTTCTCGTTCTCCTCGATGAAGCCGGTCGCGGGCGAGATGGCGCCGGTGGACGCGCCGTTCGTCGTGCCGACCATCCTGTTCTCCTCGAACCTGATGTGGTCCACGGTGGACCTGCTGTTCTCGGGCGCGCTGCAGAGGTTCCCCAAGCTGCAGTTCTCCCTGGCGGAGGGCGGCATCGGCTGGATCCCCTACATCCTCGAACGCTCGGACTACAGCTGGGAGCGGCACCGTTGGTACCAGGACATCGACCGCGAGGCGCGGCCGAGTGACCTGTTCCGCGAGCACTTCTGGGGCTGCTTCATCGACGACGAGCACGGACTCGCCAGCCGGCACGCGATCGGCATCGACCGCATCATGCTGGAGATCGACTACCCGCACTCGGACTCCAACTGGCCCAACAGCCGCAAGCGTGCGAGTGAGGTGCTGGCGGACATCCCGGATGACGAGGTCGAAATGATCGTCGAAACCAACGCGCGCCGGATGCTGCGCTTCCCACGGTCCAACTGAGCTCGCCGCCGACGTCGCGGCCCACCCGAGGTGAACCGCGACGTCGGCGATGCAAGCCGCTGAGACGTGGGGCGCGGGTGACCCGCCACCAGACCACCCTCCCAGCCAGGCCACCTCCCGACCGGCCATCTCCCCGCCAGCCAGGATCAGCTGGCCTCGATCCGTGCCAGCGACTCCGCCACCAGCCCCACCGCGCGCGTCGGGTAGATTGCGGCGATCGCCGGGGGGACGCGGCCGGTGTCGACGAGGACGTCCGCGAGTCGGCTGGAGATCAGTGTCATCACCACGGCCGCGAGCAGCTCGTAGTAGTCGATGTCGGGGATCTCGCCCCCGCCCAGCTCGCGGTACCGGGCGATCGTCGCGTCACGGCCGGGTACGCCGTCCAGGCGCCGCAGGCCCTGTGCCTCGCACAGGTACCGCTCGAACATCAGCCACCAGCCGAGATCGATCCCGGCGGGCCCGATCGTGGCGGTCTCCCAGTCGAACAACGCGGCCACCGTCTGGTCCTCGGCGAAGCAGATGTTCCCCACCCGCGCGTCGCCCCACACCACGACCTCGCCGGGGTCGTCCGGGCGGTGATCGAGCACCCGTGCGAGTCCCGCGTCGAGGGTCTCCGGGCCGAACCGCCGGCTCGGCCCGCACCAGTCGTACCAGCGCTCCAGCTGGGCGAGGTAGTGGTCGAGTGCGCTGCCGGTCCCGTCCGATGCCAGGAAGCCCAGCTCCGGTCGCCAGTCGACCCGGTGCAGCGCCACCAGCGCCGCCAGGCCGTTGTCGTACAGCCGGCCGCGCCGCCCGGGCGCCAGCTCGGTCGTCCAGCCCCGCGCGTGCCAGCTCGGCACGTCCCCAGGGACCCGCCCGCGTACCCGGCCCATCACGTAGAACGGGGCGCCGAGCACCTCCGGATTCTCCTCCGTGAACCAGATCGCCGGCACCGGCACGCCCGGCCGGCCTGCGAGGCCGGCCATCGTCCTGGCCTGCCGCAGCGCGTCGGGGGCGACGAACAGCTGCTGCTCGGGCGGCTGTACGCGGACGACGAGCTCCTCGCTGCGGCGTCCGCCGTCCCGCGCGATCCAGGTCGCCGCGGCGAAGAGCGTCCGTCCGGAGTAGCCCGCGTCCGGCTGGGACAGTTCACCGAGCCGTACGTCACGGCAGCCCTGCCCGGTCAGGCGCTCGGACAGCCAGCCGCCGAGGGCGTCCCGGCTCGCGGCCGCTGTCTTCTCCGGCGTCTCGGCCGATTCCAGGGTCACGGGGCCTCCACAACGCGTTCAGGGACTCGCTTAATCGTATACATAGTGTCAGAATGACGGCTATGGCTACACCCTCTCCCGCGACCCCCGCGAGTGCCGCGCGTGACACGGACGTCCCGATCGATCCGAGCGTGCTCGGCGCCTACGTCCTTCCGGGCCGGGTGCCGGATCCACGGCCCGCCATCGCGCAGGCCCGGGCCGCCGACGAGCTGGGGCTCGGCTCCGTCTGGCTGAGCGAGCGTTGGGGGACCAAGGACCTAGGCGTGCTGACGGGCGCGTTGGGCCAGGTCACAAGCCAGGCGAGGATAGCCGCGGGTGTCACGCACTTCATGGTCCGCCACCCGGCCGTACTCGCCTCGATGGCGATGACCGCCCAGGGGCTGACCGGCGGGCGGTTCGTGCTCGGTTTCGGCCGGTCCGTCGCCGCCATGTGGAAGGCGGTTGGGCTGCCACCGGTGACCAACCGGATCCTGGCCGACTCCGCCGACATCCTGCGCCGCCTGTGCGCCGGTGAGAAGGTCTCCTACGACGGCCCCGCCGGCCGCTTCCCCGCGATGCGCCTGTCCGACCTGCCGGACGCGCCCCCGCCGCCGCTGGTGCTCGCCGCGATCGGCCCCAAGACCCTCGCGCTGGCGGGCGCGCACTTCGACGGTGTGCTGCTGCACCCGTTCCTGACCCCGGACGCGGTCGCACGCTCGGTAGGCCTCGTGCACGCCTCGGCCGAGGCGGCCGGCCGGGACCCCGCGTCGGTACGCGTCTACGCCACGGTGGTCACCGCGTCCGGCCTGTCGCCGCAGGAGGAGGCCGCTGTGGTGGGCGGCCGCGCCGTCACGTACTTCCAGATCCCCGGCTTCGGCGAGCAGCTCGCGGAGACGAACGGATGGGAACCCGGCCCGCTGAAACGCCTGCGTGAACACCCCCAGCTGACCGGGGTGAAGGGATCGGCCGACTTCGTACGGACCCGCGACCAGCTCACCGACGCCGCCACGGTCCTACCCGCCGAGTGGCTGCCCTCCGCGGCCGCGGTCGGCTCACCGGAGCACTGCGTCTCGCGGTTCCGCGAGTACCTGACCGCGGGGGCGGACGAACTGGTGCTGCACGGCAGCACCCCCGACCAGCTGCCCGCCGTGATCGGCGCCGCCCGCGGCGCGGCGACGATCGGCTGACGGCGGCCGGGCAGTTCAGCGGGACGGTGAGATCAGCAGCTCCCCGATCCGGCCGACATCGTGGCGGAAGGCGCCCAGGCTGCGGCTTGCCGGCTCGATGGTGATCCAGGTGACTCCGGCCTCGGCGTAGGCGTCGAGGTCCGCGCGGACCCGGGTGGCGAATGCGTCCACCTCGCCGTCGCGGAGCAGGCCGCTGTCGAAGGGTACGAACGACACATCCAGAGGCGCCAGGCCGGCGGCCGACCGCTCATCCTGCATGGCGTGGACCTGATCCGCGAGCTCGGACACCGTCTCCAGGGCCGGGGTGCCGGTGATCTTCGCGACCTCTCGCGACTGTCCCATGGGCATCCAGCCGTCGGCGAGGGTCGCCGCCCGGCGGCGGGCCGCGGTGCTGTTGCCGCCGATCCAGATAGGCGGGCCGCCCGCCTGGGCCGGTGCGGGCAGCATGCGGTGGCCGTGTGCCGGGAACGGCGGATCGGGGTGGTCGGCACCGTT
>JAOPYG010000388.1 GCA_025964685.1 Actinoallomurus sp.
GACGTCGTCGCCGAGGTCACCGAGGAGCTGATCGCGGAGGTTCTCGCGACGGCGACCGGCATTCCGGTCTTCAAGCTCACCGAGGAGGAGAGCGCCCGCCTGCTCCGCATGGAGGACGAGCTCCACAAGCGGGTCATCGGCCAGGAAGACGCCATCAAGGCGCTGTCCCAGTCGATCCGGCGTACCCGCGCCGGGCTGAAGGACCCCAAGCGCCCCGGTGGGTCGTTCATCTTCGCCGGGCCGTCGGGCGTCGGCAAGACCGAGCTGTCCAAGACGCTGGCGGAGTTCCTGTTCGGCGACGAGGACGCGCTGATCCAGCTCGACATGTCCGAGTTCATGGAGAAGCACACGGTCTCGCGGCTGTTCGGGTCCCCGCCCGGATACGTCGGCTACGAAGAGGGCGGCCAGCTGACCGAGAAGGTCCGCCGCAAGCCGTTCTCCGTGGTCCTGTTCGACGAGATCGAAAAGGCCCACCCCGACATCTTCAACTCGCTGTTGCAGATCCTCGAGGACGGGCGCCTCACCGACGCCCAGGGCCGCGTGGTCGACTTCAAGAACACGGTCGTGATCATGACGACCAACCTCGGCACACGCGACATCTCCAAGGGCCTGTCCGTCGGCTTCGCCCGCGAGAACGACATTCAGGGGTCCTACGACCGGATGAAGTCGAAGGTCAACGAAGAGCTCAAGCAGCACTTCCGGCCGGAGTTCCTCAACCGTGTCGATGACACCGTCGTCTTCCACCAGCTCACGCCGGCGGAGATCATCACGATCGTCGATCTGATGATCGCCAAGGTCGACGACCGGCTCAAGGACCGCGACATGGGCATCGAGCTGCGCCAGGACGCGAAGGACCTGCTGGCCGAGCGCGGGTACGACCCGGTGCTGGGTGCCCGGCCACTGCGCCGCACCATCCAGCGGGAGATCGAGGACAACCTGTCCGAGAAGATCCTGTACGGCGAGCTCAACGCAGGCGAGATCGTCATGGTCGGCGTCGAGGGCACCGGCGAGACGGCGAAGTTCACCTTCGTCGGCGAGCCCAAGCCCGAGCCGGTCCCGGCCCCGGCGACCGCCGGCGAGCCGGTCAACCACCCGTGACGGCAAGCACGATCAGGTAGAAGACCCCGCGCCTCCGTAAGGAGCGCGGGGCCTTCGCCTTTCTGGGCCTCAGGCCGGTGGACATAACATTCGCAGGGTGATGAAGTCCGACGAGAGCATCCACCCGTTCCACATCGGCATCCCCCAGGCCGACCTGGATGACCTCAACGAGCGCCTCCACCGCACGCGCTGGCCGGACGAACTGCCCGGAGTGGGCTGGGCGTACGGCATCCCACGCGACTACCTGAAGGAGCTCGCGCGGTACTGGCGACACGAGTACGACTGGCGCGCCGCCGAGGCCAGGCTGAACCAGTGGCCGCAGTTCACGACGACGATCGACGGGGCCAACCTCCATTTCGCCCACATCCGATCTCCGGAGCCGGACGCGACCCCGCTGATCATCACGCACGGCTGGCCGGGCTCAATCGTGGAGTTCGCCGAGGTCACGGGCCCGCTGTCGGACCCGCGATCCCATGGCGGCGATCCATCAGACGCGTTCCACCTGGTCGTGCCGAGCATCCCCGGCTTCGGCTTCTCCGGCCCGACGCGCGAGACCGGCTGGGAGTTCCGCCGGATCGCGGCGGCATTCGCCGAACTGATGAGGCGCCTGGGCTACCCGCGGTACGGCGCGCAGGGCGGCGACTGGGGCGCGCTCATCTCCCGCGAACTGGGCCGCGCCAACCCCGATGAGATCATCGGCGTCCACCTGAACCTGATCCCCGGCACAGCCGCCACCGCCGAGCCGGACGCCGAAGAACTGTCCAGGCTCACCCCCGCCGCCCGCGAACGCGTGCTCGCCTCATGGCGGCGCACCCGGCAATGGGATCGCGAAAGCACGGGCTACGCCGACATCCAGTCCACCCGACCCCAGACCCTCGCGTACGGCCTGACCGACTCCCCGGTCGGGCAGCTGGCCTGGATCGCGGAGAAGTTCAAGGAATGGACGGACTCACGGGACCGCCCGGAGGACGCCGTCGACCGCGACCAGCTCCTCACCAACGTGACGCTGTACTGGCTGACCGGAACGGCGGGGTCAGCGGCGCGCATCTACTACGAACGAGCGCACGCGGACTACTGGGGCACGCCACCCGAGCCTTCCAACGCCCCGACCGCCCTGGCCGACTTTCCGCGGGAGAACTTCATCCCGCTGCGCCACATCGCGGAACAGACCAACAACATCGTCCAGTGGACCGAGTTCGACCGAGGTGGCCATTTCGCCGCCATGGAAGAACCAGACCTGCTGATCGCCGACATCCGAAAGTTCTTCCGAAAACTCCGCGAGACAACAGGTCAGCTCGGGAGGGCGTAGCGGTTGTCCGGGAGGGGGTCGACGAGACCGTCCTCGATGAGGGTGGCCAGAGCCCGTTCGCGTTGAAGGGTGTCCTCCCAGACCTCCTCCAGGGCCGACCTCTCCACCGGGCCGCTGGAATGGCGTAGGACCGCGAGCAGCCGGCCGCGGCACTGGCGGTCCGTGCCCGCGTACGTCTGGCCCTTGCGCGGTGGGCCGTCGTACGGGGGCTTGCCCGTGAGGCGCCACGTGCAGTCGCCGGACAGCGGGCAGTCGGCGCATCGGGGTGCGCGGGCCGTGCATACCAGGGCGCCCAGTTCCATGATCGCTACTGACCAGCGGGCGGCCATCGGAGGATCCGGGGGCAGGAGCGACTCCGCCAGGCGTACCTCCGCGGTCGTCTGGCTCTTCGGCGGGTACTCCACGCCGCTCACCGCGCGGGCCAGGACCCGGCGGACGTTGGTGTCCAGGACGGCGTGCCTCCGCCGGTACGCGAAGCTCGCCACCGCCGCGGCCGTGTAGGCGCCTACGCCCGGGAGCGCTCGCAGCTCGTCGTAGTCCGCGGGCACCACGCCTTCGTGGCCCTCGACGATCGCCCGGGCGCTCGCGTGGAGGTTCAGGGCTCGGCGTGGGTAGCCCAGGCGGCCCCACGCGCGTACGGCCTCGCCCGGGGGTTCGGCCGCCAGGGCGGCGGGCGTCGGCCAGCGGGTCAGCCAGACCTCGTAGGCGGGCAGCACGCGGACCACAGGGGTCTGCTGCAACATGAGCTCGCTGACCAGTACGGCCCACGGGGACGCGTCCGGGCGCCGCCATGGAAGATCACGGGCATTCTCGGCGTACCAGGTCAGAACGGGTTCGGCGTATCTGCGTTCATGCATGACGCAATCGATCCTGGCACGGCGGGTCGCGACAACTCGCCTTGATCAAAAAAGCATACTGAGCGTATGGATTCAGACACCGAGCGTACTGAACTTCCGGACTCCGACCTGGAGACCGGCAGAGGGGACGTGGAGGCGTACTGGCGGCGGCGCGTGTACGTGCTGGCCGGCGGGATCACGCTCATCGGCCTGGTGGCGTGGGCGTGCTCCGGTTCGGGTCACAAGCGGTCGACGGCCCAGGTGCGCAACGCGGCCGCCACCGTAAGCCCCACGGCCACGGCGCCCGCCGCCGTCGTGCCGAGCCCGACCGCCACGGTGACCGTCACGGCGACGCCGATGGCGATCACGGCGGATAAGAAGCACACGGGCGACCAGTGCGACGCCGCGGACGTCGTCGTCGGCATCACGCCGACCGGCACTGTGTTCAAGGGCAAGCAGCACCCGAGGTTCGGCCTGAGCGTGGTGAACACCGGCCGACGCGCGTGCACCTTCGACGTCGGGCCGAAAGCCTTGCTGATCCGCATTTCTTCGGGCTCGGACCGCGTGTGGTCGTCCGCCCAGTGCGTAGGCGGCGCCGGCTCCAACCTCCAGATGCTCCAGCGAGGCGTTCCCTACCTCGCCTCTCTCGACTGGGACCGCCGACGCTGCAACAGCGAAACCCACGCCGCCCCAGGCACCTACGTCATCGCCGTGGCCGCCCCCGGCATCAAGACCCAGCGCGAGGTCTTCCGGCTCCGCTGAGGCCCTCTCCGGGCCCCCCAGCCCCACTCTGGCGTCCCCGGAGCCCATGCGACGGCCAGCATGTCAGCACCAGGCGACGCGGACCTGCTCGGCGGCCTGCCGGATCCCCGCCTGGTAAGCCGGTTGCCGGGCCGAAAGAATCGGGGCCGCGAAGGCGTCGACCGTCGCGGGGCGGCCGCGATGGCTACGACCGTGCCCGCACCGGCCGCGGCGAGCTCGTGCTCGAGTGGCGCGTGGGGCACGTGCGCCGGTGGTTCGGGGAGGACCAGTAGATCGGCGCTGGCCGCGAGGTCGGCGTCGGTTCCGGACATCAGGTGTTGCGGCGGACCCGGGGGCCACCAGGTGCCGACCCGTCCTAGGGGCGCCAGCGCATGGCGGCCGTTCGGCCATGAGGTGGCTGGGCGCGGGCTGACAGTTGCCAACCGCGGCTGGGGCGCCAGCGCATGGCGGCCCCTCGATCATGACCCGGCTCGGGGACGGGTCCACAGCGCGGGCCATTCAGCCCTACGGCCCGGCGACAGGCCCCTGTTGGCCTAGTGGCGTCCCTCCGGCTATGACCCCGGGTCAGACGTAGCGTTCGAGGATTGAGGATTCGGCCAGGCGGGACAGGCCTTCGCGGACGCTGCGGGCTCTTGCCTCGTCTACTCCGCCGACGGACTGCAGGTCGTCGATGCCGGCGGCCAGGAGCTTCTGCAGGCCGCCGAAGTGCTCCACCAGGCGCTCGACCACCAGGCTCGGCATGCGGGGGACCTTGGCCAGCAGGCGGTAGCCCTTCGGGCTTACCGGGATGTCCAGCGGGTCGTTGCCCGAGAACGCCAGCACGTCCGCCACCGTCGGCAGGTCGAGGAGTTCGTTGGCGGACAGGCGGTTGAGGGCGGCGAGGACGCCGGAGACCGGGCGTGGGCCGCGGTCGTGGGGCTGGTAGTCGCGGACGATCAGCTCGCGGTCGGCGTCGACGCCGGAGACGAGCTCGTCGAGTTGGAGGGAGAGGAGGCGGCCGTCGGTGCCGAGTTCGACGACGTAGCCGTTGATCTCGTCGGCGATGCGGCGGACCATCTCGAGGCGCTGGACGACCGCGCTGACGTCGCGGACGGTGACGAGGTCCTCGATCTCCAGGGCGGACAGCGTGCCGGCGACCTCGTCGAGGCGCAGTTTGTAGCGCTCCAGGGTGGCGAGGGCCTGGTTGGCGCGGGACAGGATGGCAGCGGAGTCCTCCAGGACGTAACGCTGGCCATCGAGATAGAGCGCGATGATGCGCATCGACTGGCTCACCGACAGCACCGGGTAGCCGGTCTGCCGGGCGACGCGCTCGGCGGTGCGGTGCCGGGTGCCGGACTCCTCGGTGGGGATCGTGGGGTCGGGCATGAGGTGGACGCCGGCGCGGACGATGCGGGTGCAGGTGCTGTCGATCACGATCGCGCCGTCCATCTTGGCCAGCTCGCGCAGGCGCGTCGAGGAGAACTCGACGTCGAGCTGGAAGCCGCCGGTGGACAGGCCCGCCACGATCTTGTCGTAGCCAAGGACGATGAGGGCGCCGGTGTGGCCGCGCAGGATGCGTTCGAGTCCGTCACGGAGTTGCGTCCCCGGCGCGATCGCGGCAAGGGTTGCGCGCCGACGCTCGTCTTTACCCATGTCATGTGCTGGCACGTGACCCCCGGAGGTCGCTGGACGGCGGTCAGTTTATCGGTGAACGTGCCCCGCAGCCTCCTCCCCTCGACTCAAAGTAGCCAGCTCCTAGTCATGCTCCAGGACCACGCGCGGCAAACGCTATGTCTAGCGCGGACCATACGGCGTCCGTTTCCATCACTTGCATACCCTCATCCGTCACGATCGTGCCTGTTGCCCGGGACGTGGGGTCGAGAGATCCCGCGGGCACGATGGCGCGCCGGTATCCGAGCCTGGCCGCCTCCGACATCCGGCGCTTGGCCGCCTGTACGCCACGGACCTCTCCGGCGAGCCCCACTTCGCCGAAGGCGACCAGGTCGGAGGGCAGGGCGAGGTCGTTCGCGGCGCCCGTGACGGCCAGCGCGACGGCGAGGTCGACGGACGGCTCGCTGAGGCGAACACCGCCGACCGTCGCGGTGTAGACGTCACGGTCGTGCAGCTTGATCCCACAACGTCGCTGGAGCACCGCGAGCATCATCGCGACACGTGAGGAGTCGAGGCCGGAGGTCATCCGGCGCGGGTTGGCCAGCGGCGACGGGGCCACCAGCGACTGGACCTCGGCGACGAGCGGGCGCCGGCCCTCCAGCGTCACGGTCACGCAGGTGCCGGGGGCGGGCTTTTCCTGCCGGGTGAGGAACAGCCCGCTGGGGTCAGGGAGCCCCACGATGCCCATCTCCGAGAGGTCGAAGCAGCCGAGCTCGTCGGTCGGGCCGTAGCGGTTCTTCACCGCGCGGATCATGCGCAGCCGGCTGTGCCGGTCGCCTTCGAAGTAGAGAACGACGTCGACGAGGTGCTCCAGCACGCGCGGGCCGGCGATCGAGCCGTCCTTGGTGACGTGGCCGACGACGACGGTGGTGATGCCGCGTGACTTGGCCACGCGGATGAGGTTGGCCGCGACCTCGCGGACCTGGCTCACACCGCCCGGCGCGCCGTCGATCTCGGCCGAGCCGATGGTCTGGATGGAGTCGACCACGACGAGCTCCGGCGCGACGGAGTCGATCTGCCCCAGGACGGCCGACAGGTCGGTCTCGGCGGCGAGGTAGAGCTTGGCGGCGATCGCGCCGACCCGGTCGGCGCGCAGCCGCACCTGCTCGGCGGACTCCTCACCGGTGACATAGAGCACCGGGCCGCGCGCGGCGTGCAGGGCCGCGACCTCGAGGAGCAGGGTCGACTTGCCGATGCCGGGCTCGCCGGCGAGCAGCATCACCGCGCCCGGCACCAGGCCGCCGCCGAGGACGCGGTCGAGCTCGTCCAGGCCGGTCGCGGTCGTCTGGGCGGCTTGCACGTCGACGTCGCCGATCGGGCGCGCCGGGGCGCTCACCGGGCCCGCCGTGACGACGCGCGCCGGCTTGGGCGCACCGGCGACGTCGACGGTGCCCCACGCCTGGCACTCGCCGCAGCGGCCGACCCACTTGGACGTCTGCCAGCCGCACTCGGCACAGCGGTATGCCTGCTTCACGGTCTTCGCCATGCGGGCGACTGTACGCACGGGGACCGACAGGTCAGAGTGACGGTCGTCGCGCTGGGTAAAAAAGTGACTACGCGCGGATCGCCGTCGTGGCACGGCCGGTGCGTGGGGGCGGGCTCACGAGGAGGCTTAATGCGCAGGTGGATCGCGCTCGCGGCAATTCTTCTGCCGATCGTCGCGGGTGCTCCGGCCCACGCCGCGCGGCGCCTACCGGCGGAGGCGCAGGCGCTCGCCCGGCTGGCGGGCGGACGGTACGTCGCGATGGGCGATTCGTTCACCGCCGGACCGCTGATCCCGCGGCAGCACGGCAAGCCGTTCGCCTGCCTGCGCTCGGACCACAACTACCCCTCGCTGGTCGCGCACGCGCTGCGCGCCGGAGCGTTCGCAGACGTGAGCTGCAGTGCCGCCACCACCGCGGACCTCTTCGGCCCGCAGCACGTGCTGCTCGGCGACAACCCCGCCCAGCTCTCCGCGGTCACGCCGGACACCGCGCTGGTGACCGTCGGCATCGGCGGCAACGACGTGGGCTTCAGCAAGACGCTCTACACCTGCGCCGGTCTGAGCATCACCGCGCCCAAAGGCGCGCCCTGCATGAAGCATTTCGGGTCCGCGCTGACCGATCGGGTCGCCGCCGCGGGGCCCAAGATCTCGTCGGTGCTCCAGACGGTCCACCAGCGTGCGCCGCGCGCCCTCGTCCTCGTCATCGGCTACCTGCGCATCCTCCCGTCCAGCGCCGGATGCTGGCCGTCGGTACCGGCCGCCGCCGGCGACGTGGCCTATCTCGACCGGGTCGAACGCTCGCTCAACCGGATGCTGGCCGATGAGGCGCGCAAGGGCGGCGCGCTGTTCGTGGACGACTACCGCGGCGGCACGGGCCACGACATGTGCTCGGCGCACCGGTGGGTCGAGCCCATCCTGATCAGCCATGCGGCGATGCCCGTCCACCCGAACGCGCTCGGCATGCGGGTGGTGGCCGGACGTGTGGTGGCCACGCTCGCCGCCGCCGCGCGCTGACTCAGTAGCGCCGCCACCACAGGTTGACGGCGTAGTCGACCTCACACCCGGAGACCTCGGCGAGGAACTCCGTGGCCAGCTCCGCCGGGAACTCGATCCTCAGGACCGCCTCCAGGTCGGCGCGGTCGGCGAACCGCCAGCTCATGTCGATGGGAGTACGCGAGAAGCCGTGCCGTGCCCAGAACCGCTCGATCGCCGGAGGATCGTAGGAGGGCAGCCACCGCCGGAACCACGAACCGAACGTCGACCGGGTGGCGTCATTGTCGATCAGGAAGGCCGCGCCGCCGCGCCGTACGACACGCGCGAGCTCGGTGAGACCCGGCTCACAGCCGGGTCCGAAGAAGTACGCCCAGCGGGCGTGTGCGACGTCCACCGAGGCGGCGGGCAGCGGCAGCGCCTGGGCGGCGCCCACGCGTACCGCGATGCCGGGAGTGCCCGCGACGCGCCGCCGTGCCAGCTCGGCGAGGCGTTCGTGCGGCTCGACGCCGACCACCTTCGCCGCCGTACGCGCGAAGCGTGGCAGGTGGAAGCCGGTGCCGCAGCCGATGTCGAGCACCGTGGCGTCGTCCCAGCCGCGGACCTCGCGCATGGCCTCCTCGACGCGCCCGTCCGGGTCGGCAGCGAAGTTCTCCAGTTCGTACACGCGAGGGGCGTTCCAGATATTCGGGCTGGGCACGGCTCCGGCAGCGATCACTATTCCACGGTAAACGCGTGGGGGATCCCACAACGTTCACCGCGGTGGAACGCATAGGCTTGCCGATTGTGGAAGAAGTCCTCCAGGTACCCGACGCGCCGATCGTGCTGTCCACGGCATCCGTCTACCCGGAGAAGACCCCCGCCGCCTTCGAGATGGCCACGCAGCTCGGCTACGACGGGCTCGAGATCATGGTGACGACCGATCCGGCGAGCCAGGACATCGACGTGCTGCGCCGGCTGTCGGACTACCACGAGGTCCCGGTGCTGTCGGTGCACGCGCCCTGCCTGCTGCTCACGCAGCGGGTCTGGGGCCGCGAGCCGTGGGGCAAGCTGATGCGTTCCAAGGACGCCGCCGAAAAGCTCGGCGCCAAGGTCGTCGTGGTGCATCCGCCGTTCCGCTGGCAGCGGGAGTACGCACGGGAGTTCGAGGAGGGTCTGGCGCGCATGCAGGAGGAGACCGATGTGGTCTTCTCCGTGGAGAACATGTTCCCCGTGCGCGCGCGCACGACCGAGGTGGGCATGTACGCCCCGCACTGGAACCCCGTCGACCAGCCGTATCCGAACGTCACGATCGACCTGTCGCACACGGCCGTGTCCGGCTCGGACCCGCTCGCGATGGTCGACGCGCTCGGCGACCGGCTGGCCCACCTGCACCTCGCCGACGGCATCGGCGTGGTCAATCGTGACGAGCATCTCGTGCCCGGGCGCGGCAACCAGCCGGCGGGGGAGATCCTGGAGCGTCTCGCCGCGCAGCGCTACGCCGGCCAGGTGGTCGTCGAGATCAACACGCGCCGCGCGACAGGCCGTGACCAGCGGATCGACGACCTCGCCGAGTCGCTGGCCTTCGCCCGGCTGCACCTGGCGGCGGCCCGTCCGGCGGGCTCCTGGCGGGTGAACTCCGAGGGCGAGGTCTCACCCTCTTGACGGCGCCCGCGCGCCGTCCCGGGCGCCGGCCCGGCCGGTCCTCCTCGCGAGATGACATCCTCGCCGCGGCCCGTGTGCTGTTCGGTGAGCGCGGTTATGACAAGGCCTCCATCCGGGCGATCGCCGCGGCGGCGGGTGTGGACCCGGCGCTGGTGCATCACTTCTTCGGGGCGAAGGAGGAGCTGTTCGCGGCCGCGATGGAGTTCCCGGTCGACCCGGAGACGATCCTTCCCCTGATCCTGGCCGGTCCGCGCGCGGAGATCGGCGAGCGGCTCGTGCGCACGTTCCTGCGGTTCTGGTCCGATCCTCGGCTGAGGCCGCAGTTCGTGGGCATCATCCGTTCGGCCACGACCAGTGAGACGGGCGCGACGCTGCTGCGCGACTTCATCACCTCCCAGCTCTTCGCGCGGGTGGCGGCCGTCCTCGAGGTGCCGGGGCTGAACCTCAACGCGGCGGCGGCGCAGCTCGTGGGCGTCGTCATGTTCCGCTACGTCCTCGAGATGGAACCGATGGCCTCGGCCTCCGACGATGAGCTCGTCGCGCTGCTCGCCCCCACGATCCAGCGCTATCTCGACGCCTGATTCCGACCCGAGGATGTTGACGTCGTCCCGTCCTGAGCATAAATTCAACGCATGATGAGTTACGCCGTTGAGACAGACGGGCTCCGCGTCGTGCGCGGCGGGCGGGAGGTCGTGCACGGGTTCACGTTCTCGGTGCCGCGCGGCTCCGTCGTCGGGCTCCTCGGGCCGAGCGGCTGCGGCAAGACGACGCTGATGCGTGCGGTCGTCGGCGTGCAGATCATCGCGGGCGGCACCGTCACCGTGCTCGGACACCCGGCCGGCGACCGGGCGCTGCGCCGGCGGGTCGGCTACGCCACGCAGAACCCGGCCGTGTACGCCGACCTGAGCGTCCGGGAGAACCTCCGCTACTTCGCGTCCGTGCTCGGCGCGCGGCGCGGCGACGCCGAGCGGGTCATCGACGAGGTCGGGCTCGCGGACGCGCGGGACCAGGCCGCCTCCAGCCTGTCCGGCGGGCAGCTGCACCGGGCGAGCCTGGCCATCGCACTCCTGGGCGAGCCGGAGCTGCTGGTCCTGGACGAGCCGACGGTCGGGCTGGACCCGGTGCTGCGCGGCGAGCTGTGGGAGCTGTTCAACGAACTGGCCGGACGGGGCGTGACGTTGCTGATCTCCAGTCACGTCATGGACGAGGCGGCCCGTTGCGAACGGCTGCTGCTGATGCGCGAGGGAAGGCTGCTCGCCGACGACACGCCCGACGCCCTGCGCGCCGCCACCGGCACGCAGGATCTCGAAGAGGCTTTTCTGCACGTCATCCAGGAACAGGAGGCAGTGGCATGAGCCTCACGATCACGCTGGCGACCACGCGCCGCATCCTGGCCCAGCTCCGGCACGACCGCCGTACGCTCGGGATGCTCATCGGCGTGCCCAGCCTGCTGATGGTCCTGCTGAGGTACGTCCTGAACCAGCCGGGCGTCTTCGACCGCTTCGGGCCGATCCTCTTGGGCGTGTTCCCGTTCATCGTGATGTTCATCGTCACGAGCGTCGGCACGCTGCGCGAGCGGACCAGCGGCACGCTCGAACGCCTGATGACCACGCCGCTCGGCAAGCTCGACCTCCTGCTGGGGTACGCCCTGGCCTTCGGCATCACCGCGCTCGTGCAGGCCGCGGTCGTCGGCACCATCGCCCTCACCTGGCTCGGCCTGGACCTGCAAGGGCCGACCTGGACGCTGTTCCTCGTCACGCTGCTCGACGCGTGGCTCGGCATGGCGCTCGGGCTGTTCGCGAGCGCGTTCGCGCGCACGGAGTTCCAGGCGGTCCAGTTCATGCCGGCGTTCGCGCTGCCGCAGTTGCTGCTCGCCGGGCTGTTCGTGCCGCGTGAGCAGATGTCGACCGCGCTGCGGTGGGCCGCCGACGTGATGCCCCTGTCGTACGCCGTCGAGGCGATGCAGGAGCTCACGCGCCACGGCGGAGTGACCGACACGCTCGCCCGCGACGTGGCGGTCATCGCGGGCTGTGCCCTGCTCGCCCTGATCCTCGGAGCGGCGACACTGCGTCGCCGGACCGCCTGAAGGGTGCCTTAACCTGGGGGGCGATCGGGACAGTGTGGTCCCATTCGAGAGGGGGAAGGTTGCTCCGCCAGGTCCTATTGGCCGCCTCGCGCAGCGTCGGCGTACGCCGGCTCGTCGAGACCGCGCCGTACACAAGAAGCGTCGTGAAGAGGTTCGTCGCGGGCGAGTCCGCGACCGACGCCCTCAGCGTCACCGAGCAGCTCATCTCCGACGGGCTGCTCATCACCTTCGACCATCTCGGCGAGGACACCGTCGAGGCCGGCCAGGCCGAGACCATCACAAGCCGGTACGAAGAGCTGCTCGGCCGGCTCGCGGCCAACGGCTCCGGGTCGCGCGCCGAGGTCTCGGTGAAGCTCACCGCGCTCGGCCAGCTCCTCGACGGCGGGGAGAAGATCGCGCTGGAGAACGCCCGGCGCGTGTGCGCCGCCGCGCGTGACGCGGGGACGACCGTGACCCTCGACATGGAGGATCACACGACGGTCGACTCGACGCTGCGCGTGCTGGCGGAGCTGCGCGCGGAGTTCCCCTCCACCGGCGCGGTCATCCAGGCCTATCTCCGGCGCGCCGAGGAGTACTGCGCGGCGCTCGCCGACGAGGGCTCACGGGTGCGCCTGTGCAAGGGCGCCTACAGCGCGCCCGACTCGGTGGCCTTCACCGGCCGCGACGAGATCGACCGGTCCTATGTCCGCTGCATGAAGATGCTGATGGGCGGGCGCGGATACCCGATGCTCGCCACGCACGACCCGCGGCTCATCGAGATCGGTGGCTCGCTGGCCACCCTGCACGGGCGCGAGCACGACAGCTTCGAATACCAGATGCTCTACGGCATCCGCCCGAACGAACAGCGGCGGCTCGCCCGGCTGGGCGCGCAGGTCCGCGTGTACGTCCCGTACGGCGAGGAGTGGTACGGCTACCTCATGCGGAGGCTGGCCGAGCGCCCCGCCAACCTGGGCTTCTTCCTCAGGTCGCTGGCGACCAAGTCCTGACGGTACGGACCGCCCCCGTCCGGGGGCGGTCCGCCGCACCGGTCAGGCGCCGAAGCAGGCGCGGAGGATGGTCGGGCCTTGCTCGCGAAGGGGGTTTTCTTTCACGCCGATCCGGCCTGTTTCCGTACGGGCTGGTGAGAGCCCGCGCCCAGGCTCGATACGCTTCGTGAGGTGACAGGAAAGGGACGGAAATGATCGCGATCCTCGGTGCGGGAAAGATGGGCGAGGCGCTGCTGTCCGGTGTGCTCCGGGCCGGGCGGCGTCCCTCCGAGCTGCTCGTCACCGCGCGGCGGGAGGAGCGTGGCGCGCTGCTGCGCGAGCGGTACGGCGTCGAGGTCGTTACCAACGCCGACGCGGCGCGCACCGCCGACACCCTGGTCCTGGCGGTCAAGCCGCAGGACATGGCGACGCTGCTGGACGAGCTCAAGGGCCACGTCCCGGCCGGGCGGCTGGTGATCTCGATGGCGGCCGGCATTCCGACCGCTTTCATCGAAAAGCGGCTGCCGGAGGATGTGCCGGTCGTCCGGGTCATGTCCAACACGCCGGTGCACGTCGACGAGGCGATGAGCGTGCTCTCGGCCGGCACGCACGCCACCGAGGAGCACCTCAAGCTCGCCGAGGAGCTCCTGACCCCGGTCGGCAAGGTGCTGCGCATCCCCGAGTCGCTGCAGGACGCCGCGACCGCGCTGTCCGGCAGCGGCCCCGCCTACTTCTACTACCTCGTCGAGGCCATGGTCGACGCGGGCATCCTGCTGGGCATGCCGCGGGCGGCCGCGCTGGAGATGGTGATCCAGTCGGCGGTCGGCGCGGCGGTCATGCTGCGCGACTCCGGCGACCACCCGGTGATGCTGCGCGAGGCGGTCACCTCGCCGGCCGGCACGACGATCTCGGCCATCCGCGAGCTGGAGCGGCACGGCGTGCGCGCGGCGGTGATCGAGGCGATCGAGGCCGCGCGTGACCGTGGGCGCGAGCTCGGCAGCGGCTGACCGGCCGCAGCGCATTTGTCATCCGCGGATCTGAACCCTTCGACCCGCTCATTCGTGGAGCAGGTTATGGGTCTACTTCGCGTGATACCTCGAGTGGCCGCCTTCGCCGGGCTCGGCGTCGACGCGATCGTGCACTTCCACCTGGCCGGCGACACCGGCCACACCGGGACCATCAGTGAGAGCACCCTGTTCTGGATCCAGGGTGCGGTCGCCGCGGTCGTGGCCGTGCTCGTGCTGGTCCGGCCGCGCCCCGTGCCGTACGTCATCGCGTTCCTGGTCGCCGCCAGCGCGCTCGGCGCGGTGCTGCTCTACCGGTACGCCGACATCGGGGCCATCGGTCCGCTGCCGGACATGTACGAGCCGGTGTGGTACGGCGAGAAGGTCCTGACCACGGTCGCGGAGGCCGTCGCCACCCTTGCCGCGGCGATCGGCGTCGCGCTGACGGCCAGGCGTCCATCTTCCGTGCCGGCCGAGCGGAGCCGGCCCGTCGAGGTGTGAGCCACGGCACTCACGCCGCCAGCAGCCCCATCGCCTCTTTCGCCGCCGTGACGGTGTGCGCCGCGCGCTCGCGCGCCCGCTCCGCGCCCGTTCGCAGGATCGCCTCCAGCGTCACCGGGTCCGCGGACAGCGAGGCGTAGCGCCGCTGGAGGGGTTCGAGCAGGGCGATCACGGCATCGGCGGTGTCCTTCTTCAGCGCGCCGTACGAGCCGTGGGACAGGTCCGCGATCGGGGCGCCGGTGCAGGCGGACAGGATGGACAGCAGGTTGGACACGCCCGGCTTGGCCTCCGGGTCGTGGTGCACCGAGGTGCCGGAGTCGGTGACCGCACGCATGATCTTGCGCCGGACGACGTCGGCCGGGTCGAGCAGGAAGATCGTCCCGGGTGAGTCGACCGACTTGCTCATCTTCGCGGTCGGGTCGGACAGGTCCATGACACGGGCGGCCGTCGGCGGGTGGACGGCGCGGGGCAGGGTGAAGACCGGGCCGTACCGCTGGTTGAAGCGCGTCGCGAGGTCGCGGGTCAGCTCGACGTGCTGGGCCTGGTCGGCGCCGACCGGCACGTCGGTCGCCTGGTAGAGCAGGATGTCGGCGGCCATCAGCGCCGGATAGGTCAGCAGCGAGAGCCGTACGGCGGACCGCCGCGCCGACTTCTCCTTGAACTGGATCATCCGCTGCATCTCGCCGTAGTGCGCGGTGCTCTCCAGCAGGTAGGACAGCTCGGCGTGGGCCGGCACGTTGCTCTGCAGGAACAGCAGGCAGCGCGCCGGATCGATGCCGGCCGCGACGGCCAGCCCGGCCAGTTCGAGCGACCGTTCGCGCAGCAGGGCTGGATCGTGCTCGTTGGTCAGCGCGTGCAGGTCCGAGATCCCGAAGACGCAGTCCGCCGTCGGCAGCAGCCGCGCGGACGGGAGCAGGGCGCCGAGCAGGTTCCCGAGGGTCGGGCGGCCGGACGGGGTGAAGAGGCTGAGAACACGTGTCATGACGACTCCCTGAGCAGGGCCGCCCGGCGGGCACACGAAAAACGGCCGCCAAGCGGCGGCCGTTGTGTGGGCAACGAGGAATGGGCGACCGCCGTCAGGCGGCCCGCCAGCTCTGTATTGAGCCGTGTCTCATTCCTCGCACACTCTGCAGAATAGCAGGCCGCCTCAGGCCGCCTCGGTGACGGAATCGGCGCCGACGGCCTGGCGGATGAACCGGCTCGCCTCGCGCATCGCGGCGTCGGCCTCGGGCAGGATCCGGTTGAAGATCTGGAACACGTGCATCTGGCCCGGCCAGACCTGGAGCTCGAACGGGCTGCCCGCCTCCTCGAGCACCTCGGCGAGGGCCTCCGCCTCGGCCCGGAGCACCTCGATGGCGCCGACCTGGATGAGGAACGGCGGCAGTTCGGCGCTCGGGCAGGTCAGCAGCGACAGTCGTGGATCGGTCCAGTCACCCGCGCCGACGTAGAGCCGGCCGAACCTCGTGGCCACCGCCGGGTCGACGTACGGATCGCGGCGGCGCATCGCCGAGGCCATGGCCAGCTCGCCGGTGAGGTCGACCCAAGGGGAGAAGAGGACGACGCCGCCGGGCGCCGGCAGGCCCGTACGGCAGGCCTCGGCGGTGAGGGCGGTGGCGAGGTGCCCGCCGGATGAGTCACCGGCGATGACGATGCGCTCGGCGGGGACACCGCGCGCCAGCAGCAGCCGGTAGGCGTCGAGCACGTCCTCGAACGCCGCGGGGAACGGGTGCTCGGGCGCCAGCCGGTAGTCGGGGGCGAACACCGGCAACCCGGTCTCGGCCGCCAGCCGGGTGGTGATCATGCGATGGGTGCGGGGGGAGCAGATGGCGTAGCCGCCGCCGTGGAGGTAGAGGATCGCGCCCTTCTCGGCGGTGCTGCCGGAGGCGCGCAGCCACTCCCCGCGTACGGGCCGCTTGATGTCAGGGTCGTCCACGCAGGGATCGGTGATCGGCTCGATGGTGACCCGTGAGTCGGCGGGCAGCCAGCGCGAACCTGCTCCGACGAGGGAACGCCAGAACCGGATCGTCACCGATCGGCCCTTGATACGGCCCGTGAACGGTCTGACCCCGAGCCGCACGGCCGTCGTGAGCACTCGGCTCTGCGAGCTCGGGGTTCGTACGAACGGGGGGATGTTCAGTTCTTTCGCAGAGTCCACCGCAACCGCCTCCTGCGCCAGGAGTCACCTATAGGGGTAAATGCCCTGACCTTCCAGATCGCTCACGTCACAACTCGGTTGAGTTATCAGATGTAAGACGTTTAACATGCCTGACATCTGGCATGATCACAAGACGTGAGCACACTCGAACCGGTTTCTCGGCCTTCGGCCGTAGAAGCGGTGATCGACCAGCTGCAGAGGCAGCTCGCCTCGGGGAGCTGGTCGGTGGGAGACCGCATTCCCGGCGAGTACGACCTGGCCGGCCGGCTCCAGGTCAGCAGGCCGGCCGTGCGCGAGGCGATCTGTGCGCTGAGCCACATCGGCGTGCTCGAGGTGCGCCGTGGCGACGGCACGTACGTGCGCAGCGCCGTCGATCCCCGGCCCCTGCTGCGTCGCGTCGAGCGCGCCACGTTGCGTGACGTGTTCGAGCTGCAGCAGGCCTACGACGTCCAGGCGGCGAGGCTCGCGGCGCGGCGCCGCAGCCGAGACGATCTCCTGCGCCTGGGCGCCCTGCTGGAAGATCGGGACGCCGCACAGGACCCGGTGGAATTCGGCGAGGCCGACGTGCGGTTTCATGTTGGAGTCGCGGAAGCCTCACACAACCCGCTCCTCGTGGAGGCGTTCCGCTACTTCCAGAGCCGGCTGCGCGAGTCGCTCAGCGCGGTTCGGCTGGACCGTGAGCTGCCCGACGCCGGGCCCGCCGCGCACCGCGCGGTGGTCGACGCGATCGCCGCGCGCGATCCAGAGGCGGCCGCGCAGGCCGCCGAGGCCGTCATCGTGCCCACACTTCACGCGCTGGAGGCGCTGCTTTGAGGCGACACGCCGGTGTGATCCTGATCGTTCTGGTCGCACTGAACCTTCGGCCCGCCGTGGTGGCGGTCGGACCGCTGCTCCGCCAGATCCAGGACGACCTCGGCCTGTCCGACGTGGCGGCGGGTGCCCTGACGACGCTTCCCGTGCTGTTCTTCGGGGCGTTCGGCCTGATCGCGCCCTTTCTGCGGCGCAACCTGCGCGGTGAGGTGCTCCTGGTTGCCAGCATGGGCCTGCTGGTGCTCGGCCTGCTCGCCCGGGAGATCCCGGCGGAGGCGACGCTGTTCGGAGGCGCGCTGCTGGCCGGCATCGCGATCAGCATCGGCAACATCGCCGTCCCGGCCATCATCAAGCGCGACCATCCGCAGGCGATCACGACCGTCACGGCCGTCTACACCGTCGCGATCACGGTCGGAGCCGCCGTCTCGTCCGCCGTCGTCGTCCCGATGGAGCACGCGCTGCACTCCGGCTGGCGGCTGCCGCTCACGCTGCTGGCCGTCCCGGCGGCGGTGGCCGGGCTCGCCTGGCTGCCCAGGCTCCGCGGTTCGGCGGCGGCCACACCCCGGCCGGACGGCGGATCGCCGCAGGTGTGGCGGTCGGCCCTCGCCTGGCAGGTCACCGGCTTCATGGGACTGCAGTCACTCCTCGCGTACGTGACCTCCGGCTGGCTGCCCACCATCTGCCAGGACCGCGGACTCAGCGAGGCTGCCGGCGGGTACGCGCTGGGCCTGACGAGCCTGCTCCAGGCGGCCGGGGCGTTCCTGGTGCCCGTGCTCGAACGCCGGCTTCGCGACCAGCGGCCACTGGTCGTGCTCGCCGGCCTGCTGTGCATGGCGGGTTACTCGGGCCTCGTCTGGGCCCCGGTCGGCACGATCTGGCTGTGGATCGTCGTGCTCGGCCTCGGCCAGGGCGTCGGTTTCGCCACCGCCCTGTCCTTCATCGGCCTGCGCGCGTCCGACGCGCACGTGACGGGTCAGCTGTCCGGCATGGCGCAGGGCGTCGGCTACCTCATCGCGGCCCTCGGCCCCCTGGCGGTCGGGGCGGTCCATGACGCGACCCACAGCTGGAACGCTCCGACCGTACTCGTACTCGCGATCTCGGTCGCGATGCTGGTGCCGGGCCTCGGCGCCGGCCGCAAGCGCACGATCGGCGAGGAACGCATCTCTCTCGAGGAGCGGGCCACCGTCTGACCCCGCACGATGATCCGGGCCGGGGGTGCCGCCTGGCCCGGATTCGCGCGGCGTCCTCAGTGCGCCTTGGTCCGCGGTGCCGTGTCGCAGACCTTCACGTCCTCGGCCATGTCGGGTCCCAGGCGGCGGGTGACGTACCGCTTGATCTGGGGTGTTGCCCGTGGCCGCGTGCGCGGTTCCCGCGATTCACCGAGAAGATCTGTGCCGGGCGGAGAGAGACCTCAGACGCGTGTGGGGCGGCGGGCCAGTTCGCCGTCGCAGTTGGGGCACTTGTGGGAGAGCCGCCGGGTGCACGACGCGCAGAAGGTGCATTCGTAGCTGCAGATATAGGCCAGGCCGTTGGCGTGCAGCGGCGCGTCGCAGCGCTCGCAGGTGGTGCGCATCTCCAGCCCCATGGCCGCGGAGCCTACCGGTACCGTGACCAACATGGACGAACGGAGCGAGCCCCTCGATCCGAACGACACGGCGGCCTCGCTCCAGGTTTTCTGGGACGAGCGCCTCATGTCGTACGACTTCGGCCCCGAGCATCCGATGAACCCCGTGCGGGTCGACCTCACGATGGCCCTCGCCCGCGAGCTGGGCGTGTTCGACGCGCCCGGCGTCTCGATCGAGGCGTTCGCGCCCGCCGACGACGACCTGTTGCGCCTCGTCCACGACCAGGCTTACATCGACGCCGTACGCGCCGAGCGGCCCGATCCCGCACGCGGCATCGGGCTGGCCGACAATCCCGTCTTTTCCGGCATGCACGACGCGTCCGCGCTGGTCGCGGGCGCGACGGTGGCCGCCGCGCGCGCGGTGTGGAACGGTACAGCGACGCACGCCGCCAACATCGCGGGCGGGCTGCACCACGCCATGCGCGGCGCCGCGTCCGGCTTCTGCGTCTACAACGACCCGGCCATCGCGATCGCCTGGCTGCTGGGGCAGGGCGCGCGGAAGGTCGCGTACGTCGACATCGACGTCCACCACGGCGACGGTGTGCAGGCGGCCTTCTACGACGACCCGCGGGTGCTGACGATCAGCCTGCACGAGACGCCGCGCACGCTGTTCCCCGGCACGGGCCTGCCGCAGGAGTCCGGGGCGGAGGGCACGTCGGTCAACGTGGCGCTGCCGCCGGGCACCGACGACAAGCACTGGCTCCGGGCCTTCGACGCGGTCGTCCCGCCGCTGCTGAGGGAGTTCGCGCCGGAGGTGCTCCTCACCCAGCAGGGCTGTGACAGCCACGAGCTGGACCCGCTCGCGCACCTCACGCTGAGCGTGGACGGCCAGCGCGCCGCGTACCGCGCGCTGCACCGGCTGGCCCACGAGACGGCC
>JAOPYG010000389.1 GCA_025964685.1 Actinoallomurus sp.
GCAGGATGCGCATGGCCTGCTCTTTGTTCTGGAGCTGGCTCTTCTCGTTCTGGCACGAGACGACGATGCCGGTCGGCAGGTGCGTGATGCGGACCGCCGAGTCGGTGGTGTTCACGCTCTGGCCGCCCGGGCCACTGGAGCGGAACACGTCGATGCGCAGGTCGTTCTGATCGATCTGGACCTCGACGTCCTCGGCTTCGGGCACGACGAACACGCCCGCCGCACTGGTGTGAATACGGCCCTGGGACTCGGTCGCGGGGACTCGCTGTACGCGGTGCACACCGCCTTCATACTTCAGGCGCGCCCACACGCCCTCGGCGGATGGGCGTGACTTCACCGCGACAGTGACGTCTTTGTAGCCTCCGAGGTCGGAGTGCTGGGCGTCGATGACCTCGGTCTTCCAGCCGACGCGCTCGGCGTAGCGGAGGTACATCCGCAGGAGGTCGCCGGCGAACAGCGCCGACTCCTCGCCGCCCTCGCCCGCCTTGACCTCGAGAATGACGTCCTTGCCGTCGCTCGGATCGCGCGGCACCAGCAACCGGCGCAGCGTCTCCTCGAGCTCGCCGATGCGCTTGTCCAGGTCGGTCGCCTCTTCGGCGAACGCCGGGTCCTCGGCGGCCAGCTCACGCGCGGCATCGGCGTCGTCGTGGGCGGTGCGGAGTTCGCGCGCCACCTCGACGATCGGCCGCAGCTCGGCATAGCGCTTGCCGAGACGACGCGCCTGCGCCTGGTCCGTATGTACGGCCGGGTCGGCGAGGCGCTTTTCGATGTCGGCGTATTCGCTGGTCAGATCGTCGAGGTTCACGTCAGGTCCTGGGTTGGCACTGGGCAGGCAGGCCGACGCCGACCGAAGGATGATCTCCGGTCGGCGCGAAATGTCCTGTTACTTCTTGCCGCCCGCGGCCTTCTTGCCGAAGCGCCGCTCGAACCGGGCCACGCGGCCACCGGTGTCGAGGATCTTCTGCTTGCCCGTGTAGAACGGGTGGCAGTTGGAGCAGACGTCGGCGTGGATACTGCCCTTGTCGGCGGTGCTGCGGGTCTGGAAGGTGTTTCCGCAAGTGCACGTCACATCGGTGACGACGTACTCCGGGTGGATTTCAGGCTTCACTACTTCTCCTCGCTCGGGCGGTCGCCGGGTCATCTCCGGGGGATCCGGTGATGTGAACCGGTACCGCAGCGCGTACCAGTGTGCCAGACAGCACAACATGCCGAGGCCACCAGGCATTCCCCGCCCCGAGCGCGGCGGCCTGCGGCTCGGCTCGGTGCCGATACCGCCGTAGCGCCTGCACCACGCCGATGGTGGTGCCGGCACCACCATCGGCCGGTCGCTGACCCCCGTGACCGATCTCCACCCGGTCATCACACTCGAGAGGGCAAGATGATGTCCCGAACGGGGAGGAATGATGAAGGCTCTTCGGACCACGGCGGTGATGGCCGTACGCGGGCTGGTGATGGCCGTGCTCGGCATCTGCGCGTCGCTCGCACTGTTCATCGTGTCGGTGGTCGCGATCGCCCTGTCCGCCGCAGGTGTCGGACTCGTCCTGGTCCCTCTGGTGACCCTCGCCGTACGCGCCTACGCCAACCTGCGGCGGCGGCTCGCACACGAGTGGTTCGGCACCGAGATCAAGGAACCGTACGCGCCGGCCCCGGCCTTCCAGGGCAACCTGATCGGCCTGCTGAAGCGCTACCGGTGGATCATGACCGACTCGGCGACGTGGCGGGACCTGCTGTGGTTGTTCTGTGACGCGACGGCGGGATTCGCGCTGGGCGTTCTCGCCTTCAGCATCCCCTATTACGGGCCGTACGGCTGGGTGCTCGCGGCCGGCGTGTGGCGCCCGATCGTGCACGCGGGCGGCACCGAGTGGTTCACCTTCGTACCGATCAGGGACCAGCAGACAGCGACGCTCGCCGGTCTGCTCGGCTGTGTCTACCTGGCACTGGGCGTCTGGCTGACCCCGAAGATCATGGGCTGGCACTCCCAGATGACGGCCACCGCACTGAGGCCGACGCGGGAGCGGGAGCTGGAGCTGCGGGTGGCACGCCTGACCGAGACCCGCTCCGACGCGCTCGACACCCAGGCCGCCGAGCTGCGGCGCATCGAGCGCGACCTGCACGACGGCGCGCAGGCCCGGCTGGTGGCCATGGGCATGAGCCTGGGCACGATCGAGCACCTGCTCGAACGTGACCCCGAGAAGGCCAAGATCCTGCTCGCCGAGGCGCGCGAGTCCTCCACCAAGGCCCTCACCGAGCTGCGCGACCTGGTCCGCGGCATCCACCCGCCGGTCCTCGCCGAACGCGGCCTCGGCGACGCCGTCCGCGCGCTCGCGCTGGCGAGCCCGCTCACGACAGAGGTGTCGGTCGAGATTCCGGGCCGCCTGGAGGCGGCGGTCGAGTCGGCGGCCTTCTTCGCGGTCTCGGAGATCTTCACCAACGCTGCCAAGCATTCGGGTGCGCAGCGCGTCTGGCTGGATCTTCGCCACGAGGACGGCATGCTCCGCATCGTGATCACCGACGACGGGAGCGGCAGCGCCGACCCGTCTCGTGGCAGCGGACTTCGCGGAATCGAGCGGCGGCTCGGTACATTCGACGGTGTCCTCGCCGTCAACAGCCCGGCGGGTGGCCCGACGATCGTGACCATGGAGCTGCCGTGCGTGCTCACCGCACCACAGCGCTAGTGCCCGAGGAGCCCAGATGCGCGTCGTTCTCGCCGAGGACCTGTTCCTGCTGCGAGACGGCCTGGTCCGGCTCCTGGAGGCGTACGACTTCGAGATCGCGGCCGCGGTCGACAACGGCCCGGAGCTGACCAGGGCGCTCCTGTCGCTCAAACCCGACGTGGCCGTGGTCGACGTACGCCTGCCGCCCACGTTCACCGACGAGGGTCTCCAGGCGGCCCTGCACGCCAGGAGCGAGATCCCCGGCCTGCCGGTGCTCGTGCTGTCACAGCACGTCGAGCAGCTGTACGCCCGCGAACTGCTCGCCGACGGCAGCGGCGGAGTGGGCTATCTGCTCAAGGACCGGGTGTTCGACGCCGACCAGTTCATCGACGGTGTACGCCGGGTGGCCGCCGGCGGCACGGCGATGGACCCGCAGGTGATCTCCCAGCTGCTCGTCCACAAGGCACGGGACGAACCGCTGGGCGACCTGACCCCGCGCGAACGCGAGGTGCTCGCGCTGATGGCCGAGGGACGCTCCAACATCGCGATCGCGGAACGCCTGGTCGTCACCGAACGCGCCATCGCCAAGCACACGTCGAACATCTTTCTCAAACTGGACCTGCCACCGTCGGATGACGACAACCGCCGCGTCCTGGCGGTCCTGGCCTACCTGGGCAGCTCCTGAGTCAGCTCTGGCCGAGGTACGCGAGCACGGCCATGACCCGACGGTGGTTGCTGTCGGTGTGCTGGAGGCCGAGCTTGAGGAAGATGTTGGAGATGTGCTTTTCCACCGCGCCGTCCGTGACGACGAGCTTGCGGGCCACCGCGGCGTTCGACAGGCCCTCGGCCATCAGGCCCAGCACCTCGCGCTCGCGGGGGGTCAGCGCCTCCAGGCGGTCACCACGACGGCGGCGTCCGAGGAGCTGCCCGATCACTTCCGGGTCGATGACCGTACCGCCACCGGCGACCCTGCGGACCGCGCTGAGGAACTCCGCGAGGTCCGCGACGCGCTCCTTGAGCAGGTAGCCGACTCCGTCGGCGCCGCCGCCGATCAGGTCGGTGGCGTAACGCTCCTCGACGTACTGGGAGAAGACGAGGATCGGCGTGCCCGGCACCCGCCGGCGCGCTTCCAGCGCGGCGCGCAGTCCCTCGTCGGTGAAGGTCGGCGGCATCCGCACATCGACGATGGCGAGGTCGGGACGGTGTTCTTCGACGTTCGCGACCAGACCGGTGCCGTCACCCGACGTGGCCACCGTCTCGATGCCATCGTCGGCGAGCAGACGGATCAGGCCCTCACGCAGCATCACAGCGTCTTCCGCGATCACAACCCGCACGATCGCCCAGCTTAGAGGAACTCCGGCGGATACGCCCAGTCCATCCGCATACGCCCGCGACGGTCCGCGGCGTAGGCGGGATCACCAGACGGCGGGCAGGTCAGCGCGGACCACGGTGGGACCGCCCTGCGGGCTGTTGACCGTGAGGATTCCGTCGATCCCGGCCGCGCGGTCGGCCAGGCCGGCCAGGCCTCCGCCCGGGGTGGCGGCCGCGCCGCCGACGCCGTTGTCGGAGATCTCCACCACGATCCAGTTCTGGTCGCGGGTGATGCGCACGGCGGCATGGGTGGCGCGGGCGTACTTGCCGACGTTGGTCAGCGCCTCGGAGACGATGAAGTACGCGATGCTCTCGACGGCGGCGGGCGGCCGGGTGGGCAGGTCGACCTCGACGGCCACCGGCACCGGGGTCCGCGCGGCCACCGCGGAGATCGCGGCGTCCAGGCCGCGGTCGGTGAGGATGGCCGGGTAGATGCCGCGGGCGAGGTTCCGCAGCTCGGCGATGGCCTCCTTGGCGCCGGCGTGGGCCTGCTGGATGAGCTCCTGCGCGGCCGCCGGGTCGCTCTCCAGCTTGGCGCGGGCGCGTCCGAGGTCCATCGCCACCGCGAGGAGCTGCTGCTGGGCACCGTCGTGCAGGTCGCGTTCGATGCGCCGGCGCTCCGCCTCGGCGGCGTCGACGCCGCGCGCCCGGCTGGCCTGCAGCTGCGCCGTGCGGGCTCGCAGCCGCTGGGTCTCGTTCGGGCCGAGCAGGTAGCGCGCGAGCGCCCCGTGGGCGTAGCCGACACCGCGTACGACGTACAGGGTCACCGCCGCGAGAGCGATCCCGATCGGGATGGCCGGCAGGGTGCTGATCGGGTTGTCGATCCAGATCTGGTGGTCGCCGATGGTGAGGTACAGGAAGCCGGACTGGTTCCAGGTGATCGTCAACGGGAGCGTGATCAGCCACGCGGAGGCGGACCAGAGCGCGACCGACATCACGAACTCGGCCGTGCCCAGCGGGAAGGCCAGGAAGAGGTAGACGAGGTCCTTCCAGGTGGCCGGGTCGACGGCCATCGCCTTCCACTTCTTGAACAGGTTGCCGTCCGCGGGCAGGGGGCGGTAGGGGTTGGCGATCTCGACGCCGAAGGCCGCCTTCACGAGCCGGCGTTCGAACTTCGCGGCCAAGCGCCAGAGGATCATGGCGAGGGCGAACCCGAGGACGCCGACCCAGATGACCACCGTGCCGGCGGACACCGACAGCAGCACCACCAGGCCGATGAAGTACGCCAGTCCGAACGGGAAGTGCAACAGCAGATAAGCCGCCGACCGCCAGGTCAGCGATTCCTTTGCCAACCGCAGCGGCCCGAACCTTCGCTGGGTCGATATCTCGAGCGTGCTGTTCACCGCTGTCCCCTCGCGCCGCATCAACCGTACGGCTCCAGCCTCACGAAAGGCAGCGCCGCCCGCCATGGAGCGTCCCAGCGTCATGGAGGTAGGGCTATCCCCACCCCTGACGCACAAGGACGCCCCGGGCCGAGGCCACGGGGCGTCCTTGACGTGGTGCGTCAGTCGTTGTTCAACGTCGTCTTCTGCACCTGGAGCAGGAACTCGGCGTTGGAGCCGGTCTCCTTCATCTTCTCGATGAGGAGCTCCAGCGCCTGCTGGTCGGAGAGTGCGTGCAGCACCCGGCGCAGCTGCCAGACGACCCGCAGCTCCTCCGGAGCCATCAGGATCTCTTCCTTACGGGTGCTGGACGAGTCGACGTCGATCGCCGGGAACACCCGCTTGTCGGCGAGCTCGCGGCGCAGCCGCAGCTCCATGTTGCCGGTGCCCTTGAACTCCTCGAAGATGACCTCGTCCATCCGGGAGCCCGTCTCGATCAGCGCGGTCGCGAGGATCGTCAGCGAGCCGCCGTTCTCGATGTTGCGGGCGGCGCCGAAGAACCGCTTCGGCGGGTACAGCGCCGTGGAGTCCACACCACCGGACAGGATCCGGCCGCTGGCGGGGGCCGCCAGGTTGTACGCCCGGCCCAGACGGGTGATCGAGTCGAGCAGCACGACGACGTCGTGACCGAGCTCGACCAGCCGCTTGGCGCGCTCGATGGCCAGCTCGGCGACCATGGTGTGATCGTCGGCGGGCCGGTCGAAGGTCGAGTGGATGACCTCGCCCTTGACCGTGCGCTGCATGTCGGTGACCTCTTCAGGGCGTTCGTCGACGAGAACGACCATGAGGTGGCATTCGGGGTTGTTCTTGGTGATCGCGTTGGCGATCGCCTGCAGGACCATCGTCTTACCGGCCTTGGGCGGCGAGACGATCAGGCCGCGCTGGCCCTTGCCGATCGGGCTGACGAAGTCGATGATCCGCGTCGTGAGCTGCGTCGGGTCGGACTCGAGGCGCAGCCGCTCCTGCGGGTAGAGCGGGGTCAGCTTGGAGAAGTCGACGCGGCCCCTGGCCTGCTCGGGCTCCATGCCGTTGACCGTGTCGAGGCGCACCAGCGCGTTGAACTTCTCGCGCCGCTCACCGTCGCGCGGCTGCCGCACGGCGCCCGTGATGACGTCGCCCTTGCGAAGGCCGTACTTGCGGACCTGGGCCAGCGAGACGTAGACGTCCTGCGGGCCCGGCAGGTAGCCGGTGGTACGGACGAACGCGTAGTTGTCGCGGATGTCGAGGATGCCGGAGACGGGGATCAGGACATCGTCCTCGTTGATCACCGGCTCGGCCTCGCCGTAACGCTCACGGCCACCACTGCGGCCGCGGTTGCGCTCGCGGAAACGTCCGCGCCGGCGCCGGCCGCCGCTGCCATCGTCGTCGTCGTCGTTCTGCCGGTCGTTCTGCCGCTGCCCCTGGCCGCCGCGCTGACCCTGGCCGCCGCCACGGCTGTCGTCGCGCTGGCCGCCGCCACGGGTGTCCTCGCGCTGACCGCGGGTGTCCTCGCGCTGACCGCCGCGGTTGTCGTCGCGCTGACCGTCACGGTTGCGGTTGCCGCGCTGCCGCTGGCGCTGGCCGCTGCCCTCACGGCCGCCGCCCTCACGGCCGTTCTCGCGACCGGCCCCCTCGCGGCCGCCTTCGGACTCAGCGGAGTCGACCTTGGTCTCCTGCTGGCCCTGCTGCTGGCTCGGCTGGCTTTCCTCGCGCCGGGGCGCCCGCTCGCGCCGTGGCTGGCTGGACTCGCCTCGCTCCGTCTCGACGGCGACCGGAGCCGCCGTGGTCTCGGCCGCCGTGGTCTCGGCCGCCGTGGTCTCGCCCTCGTTCTTGGGCGATACTGCCTCACCACCGCCGGCGTTCTGCGCCTGCTTCTCCTGGATGGCAGCGATGAGCTGGCTCTTGCGCATGCCGCCCGTGCCGCTGATGCCAAGGCTGGAGGCAAGAGCCTTCAGCTCAGGGAGCACCATCGCCGACAGGCCCGTGCCCGTACGGCGACGCCGCGGAGCAGGAGCCGCCTCTTCGCCAGGGGTGGCCTCAGGCGCCGTTGTAGCTGCGTCCGTGAGGAGTTCGGTGGATTCGCTCACTAAGGGTCCTTCCCAGGGAGCGGGTGTGGCCGCCGTCGGCCAGGCAACCCGGTAGTGCGAGCCGGCGGGGGCGCCGGATCAGTCGAGCTCTG
>JAOPYG010000406.1 GCA_025964685.1 Actinoallomurus sp.
CTTCCCACGTCACAGGCACTTGACTCGAAACCGAAGAGGTCACCCGCCGGCGCACTGAGACCACCGGAGACACGTCATCCGCGTTTCAAGGCTGGTCGACCAGGAGATACCAACCGGCGCCATCGCCGAAGCTCCTGATGGCGACGTGCTGCTCGCCACGGCCGCGTCGATACGGCAGGGGACCGACCACCAGCAGGCGCCACCGTTCGGCCTCGATGCCGTAGGGGATCTTGTCTGTGCCACTCATGCCGCGGTTCGGGTGTTCCCAGCGATCCACGATCCGCTCGACCACGCACACCCGGCCCTCGTGGTCGCCGATCCGGGAGGGCTTCGCGTCCTGGCGCCATCCTGTGAACTGCACGTTCACATGCCGGCCGCGTCGCGGGTCGCCGATACGCAACGCTTCCACGCTTGGATCATAGTCGAACTCTTGTTCGACTGACTGTGTCCAGGGAGGGGGCGGAACAGGCGGCTGCGCATGAGGCGTTGACACTGATGGGTCCACGGCTGCCCCAAGCGGAGGGCACATCGAGGGCACATGCCCTTGATCGGGGGTAACAATCGATGGCAAACGTTGATAACCATGAGCGCACCTCAGACGGCATGCCGACCGAGCCGTCCAGGCAGGGATAATCTCATCAGCGTTTCATCAACAAACGAGGGCTCTACCGTGACAGCTGACGGCAACGCCCTCGCAGGGAGGAACACGACAGCACCGTGACCGCATCCGACAGGGCCAACCAGCTGGTCCGACTCGCCGCCGAGGCCGCGGCCGAGAAGCTGGCCGACAACATCATCGCGTACGACGTGAGCGAGCAGCTCATCATCACGGACGCCTTCCTCCTCTGCTCGGCCGCCACCGACCGGCAGGTGCGCTCGATCGTGGACGAGATCGAAAAGCGCCTGCGTGAGGACGCCGACGCCAAGCCGGTCCGCCGCGAGGGCGAGCGCGAAGGGCGATGGGTGCTCCTGGACTACGCCGACATCATCGTGCACATCCAGCACGAGGAGGACCGCGTCTACTACGCCCTCGAGCGCCTGTGGAAGGACTGCCCCGAGCTGCCGCTGCCCGAGGACGTCCACGCCCACGCGGCGCAGCGCGTACGCGCGGGAGAGGGCCAGTGAGGGCCACGTCCCTCGGCATCGTGGAGGACGGCCGGTGAGCGACCCGCGCAAGATCGTGCTGTGGCGGCACGGGCAGACCACCTGGAACGTCGAACGCCGGTTCCAGGGCACCACCGACATCCCGCTGGACGAGACGGGCGTCGAACAGGCCGCCCGGTCCGCGCGGCTCCTCGCCGCCCTCCAGCCCAGCGCGATCGTCTCCTCACCCCTGCGGCGTGCCGCCGCCACGGCCCAGGCGCTGAGCGAGGTCACCGGTCTCACCGTCAACCACGACCCTGACCTCATCGAACGCGCCGGCGGAGCCTGGGAGGGCCTCACCAACCACGAGATCCGAACTCGCTTTCCCGGCGAGCACGCCATCTGGCAGCCGCCGGGCGGCGAGACCGCCGCGGAGGTCGCCAAACGCTTCACCGCGGCCCTCGAACGCGCCCTCGAACGCATCCCCGACAGTGGCCTGCTGGTCGTGGTGTCCCATGGTGCCGCCGTACGCATCGGCATGCTGCACTGGCTCGGCTTCCCAGAAGAGCTGTGGGGCCGCTTCGGCGGCCTGTCCAACTGCTGCTGGTCCGTCCTCGAAGACGGCCGTCTCGGCTGGCGCCTGGTCGAACACAACGCCGGCACCCTCCCCGAACCGGTGCTCAGCGACGACCGCGCCGCGGGCGACGCTTGATCGCCCCGACGATTACAGGTCTGGCCGCTAGGTCCGATACACTGGCGACGCGTCGCAGGGACACCTGAAGACGTGCGGGGCTATGGCGCAGTTGGTAGCGCGCCTCCATGGCATGGAGGAGGTCTGGGGTTCGAATCCCCATAGCTCCACGCGGCGGGCTCGGCTGCTCGCCACCCTTTGGGTGGCTTCGCTGGGGCCCGTCATTGCTTTTGGGGGGACGACCCCCCATGCCCCCCGATGTGGGGGGCTTCCGCCCCCCACGCCCCCCTTGGGGTTTGGGTTTGGGTGAAGAGCTTTTGGATTGGACGGCGTTGGCGGGAGTCCGCCGCGTCCGCTCGAGCTTCTCCGGCGGCGTTCTTTTTGGCAGTAACAATTGAACTGTCATTTTTTGGGTTCGGGGTCGGGTGTTCTGTGGGCATGTAGCATCTGGTTTCTGTTGTTGCATGTACTGCGAGGTAGTCGATGGCGTCAGAGGGTTCTCATTTTTGGCGGAACGCTGTTTTAGCGGTGGTGCTTGCTCTCATAGCTGCGATTCCCGCGTACAAGGTCTTCTTTTCGTCGGATGCCCCGGATGACTCCAAATCCTCGTCACCATCTCCTGGGGTCTCACAGGTATCGCCCGGTGTTCCGGCATCGGCTGCGCCGAACATGCAGTACCTTGCCGACCTGTCGCCCGCTGGGACCGTGACGCCGGATGAGGACGGCAAAGCCATTGCTACTACCCCGTACTCGCAGAGTGTGTCGCGAGAATTGCTCGGGTGTCACGGGCAGCTGTCCGCAATAGAGTACGCGCTCGGTGGCAAGTGGCGAACGTTTGAGGCCGTGATTGGCTTGGACGATAGCTCCCGTCCTAATACAGAAGCGCGTTTCAACGTGTACCTCGACCACAGTCTCGTCCATTATGCGGTGACTCGCGATAGCCCGCGCAAGATATCCGTGAGCGTGGTCGGCGTGAAGTTCCTCAGGCTTCAGGCGCAGCCCACGGCCGGTGATATGGATTCCTGTGTATCTATCGGGACGGCGGTCTGGGGCGACGCCAAGCTGAGTATGTAGTTGTCCTGTGCTGGACGGCGGACATCGACCAGCGGCCGGTGGCTCGTGGACCCCTCTGCCGAGTCAGGACGTCGGACGCAGATCACGTCGTTCAACGCCGCGCCGGAGCCGGTGAAGAAGGGGGCGACACTGACGGTGAGCGGGAAACTCGAACGGTACGCAAGCGTCTGGGGCCCGGTGGAGGGCGTTCCGGTGTCGGTCTACTTCAAGCCGTCCGGGGCGACCGCCCTGACATCCATGGGTAGACCACCACGGACCAGCAGGGCAAGTGGACCAAGAGCTTCAAGGCGAGCAGGGACGGCACCTGGCACGCCAAATTCCAGGAATCGGGCCCATACCTGGCGACGGACAGCAGCGGCGACCATGTCGACGTCACCTAGGAGAACGCCGTACGCCCGGTGAATCTCCGGGGCCACCGCATGGAATGACTTGTCCGGGCGGGTGAGGTGGCACACACCTCGCCCGCCCGGGGCGGTTCGTTACAGGTCGGTGCCTCCTCGCATGACGCGGTAGGACAGGGCCGTCACGGTCTCCATCACCGGGCGTGGGGGGTTCGGCTGGCAGGTCGCCGTCAGGGCGCCGATGCGGGCGACCCGCGCGCTGATCGTGACGTTCGCGCCGCGGAAGCGGTACGTGCCGCGGGCCCTCGGGGTCCACGTGCCGAACAGGTCGCCGCTGACCGGCTGGCGCGGTGTCAGTGCTCCGCCGGAGCCGGCCACGCGGAACGATGCCGCCTGCGGACCCGTGGCGTCGATCCCCGCGACGGCGGTCCAGGAGTCGATGGCGACCGGCGACTGCAGGCTCAACCTGTTGATGTGCAGGTGAAAGCGGATCGGCTGGTTGACCGCCGCACGGGCGGACGAAGCGGTCAGCCGGCCGTGGATGAGGACGGGTCTGGCCCCCAGCACCGGGACGGTGCAGGTGTACGCGGCCGAGAAGACGTCCGCCCTGGCCGGCCCCTGGGACGCGACACCCCCGGCGCCGCCTAGCGCGATCACGGTCGCGGCGGCCATGGTGTGCCTTCCGATGGACTTGATCATCTGCTGTTCCCCCGTCAAGGTCGGTCGCCCTCCCGGGACGCCACGGTGGCGTCCGGGAGGAGGTCTCCCCGCGACGCCATCATGATCGCGACGCGTACCGGGGTGTTTTTACCGGCGGCGGCGAAGATCACTACCTGCCGGTGGTGATGGCGCGCGCGGGTGGGGGCGTGACGGGCGTCATGGTCGTTGTGTCGTTTCCCGGACACGATGATCCGGCGGCGCGGCCGAGACTGCGGGCATGGACACGGATCTCCTGGTCGAGGAACTCGCCGCCGTACGGGGCGAGCTGACGCGCGTCCCACACCAAGGCCTCCATGTTGCTCACGCTCACCGCCGGAGGGATGGCCGTGGTGGCGACCACGGACCGGCATGACCTGCCGGCCGGCCTGCTGGTCGACGCGGGCATGGTCACGATGGGCCTGACGCTGCTCGTGCTGCTGTGGGCGGTGCGTCCCCGCCTCGGGACGAGCGGCTTCCTCCATCACGCCCGCGGCACGGCCGATGGCGTACGGGCGGAGCTGGCGGGCTGTGATGTCCGCACCTGGCGGAGCCGGGAGCTGACGTCCCTGTCGCGAATCGCCCGGCGCAAGTACGAGCTGCTGCGGTCGGCGGTGGACCTGCTCTCGGTGGCCGTGGTCCTGGTCCTCGCCGGCACCGGCCTCGGATGAGCGGCACGGAAGTCCGGTAGCCCGGTCAGGGCCTGGCCTTCTACGGTGAGCGCCATGACGTGCTTCTTGGCGATGGTCCGCGGTGTCCGCCTCCGCCCGGCGCGCCTGGGGCTGGCATCCGCTCGTTGACGAGTGGGCGGCGCGCGTCGTCGCCGACTCCGCCGTACGGCCCGGCCAGCTGGTGCTCGACATCGGCGCGGGCCGGGGAGCACTGACGAGGCATCTCGTCGACGCCGGTGCCCAGGTGATCGCCGTGGAGCCACATCCGGGACGCGCGCTGTGGCTGCGTGAGCGCTTCGCCGGCGCGAACGTCACCGTCGTCCAGGCCGACGCGCTGTCGCTGCGGCTGCCGCGGCGGCCGTTCCGTGTCGTCGCCAGCCCGCCGTACGGGATCTCCAGCGGTCTGCTTCGCCTGCTCCTCGCGCCGCGTTCGCGGCTGGTCGCCGCCGATCTGGTGCTGCAGCGGGCGGTGGTCCGGCGGTACGCCGAGGGGCGTTCGACGTCGGCACGCTGGGACGTGCGTATGGGCCGGCCGGTGCCGCGCCGCGCGTTCCGGCCTCCGCCGCGGGTGGACTCGGCGGTCCTCCTCGTACGCCGCCCGTCACGAGGCTGATCGGCGGGCTACGGCGTGAGGCCCAGTTCGCCCGCGCGCAGGCCGGCCTGAAAGCGGGAGTCGGAGTCCAGCGCCCGCATCAGGTCGGCGACCCGCCGGCGGTAGGTGCGCAGCGAGACGCCCATGCGCCGGGCGGCGACCTCGTCGGTGAGCCCGGCGCCGAGCGCCCGGAGGATCTCCCGCGCGTCCGGGGTGATCATGGGCAGTTCGCGCCGGTCGGCGAGCGGCACGGCCGACTCCCACGTGGCGTCGAACAGCGCGTACACCGGACCGATCAACCCCGGTGACGTCGTCACCGTGAACTCCCGGTCGCCGGGGACGCCCGGGCCGGCGAGCAGCATGACGCGCCGGTCGATGATGATGGTCTCGTGCGGCAGGCCGGCGTCGCAGATGCGCACCTTCGCGCCCGCCGCGGCGACCTGCAGGAGGTGCCCGCGCTGCTCGTCGTCGGCCAGGGCAGCCGGGGTGTACAGCTTGCGCGCGACGAGCCCGCTCCTGATCGCCGGCATCATCCGGCTCGCGATGGCGACGCGCGCGGTGGGCTGCGACCACGTGTTCACGTCCGTCGCGGCGCAGCAGAACTCCTCGTTGACGCCCGCGAACAGATGACCCGCGCGCGCGGCGAGTTCCTTTTCCCCGCGGACGGTGATGACCTGATCGTTCGGCATGCCCCAAGTTTACGGTTGGCAGCTTGCTGCCAGCCGATGGTCCTCCGACGGCGTACACAGCAGGGTGGGCCGCATGACGAACACAACGGCGGCCGCGAGCGGTGACCTCACCCTCGGCGGCGATCTCAGGATCAACAGGATGGGCTTCGGCGCGATGCGCCTCCCCGTGGGCGTGTTCGGGGGACCGGCACGCGACCCGGGTACGGGAATGGCGGTGCTGCGCCGCGCGGTGGAGCTCGGCGTGAACCACATCGACACGGCGGGCTTCTACGAGTGGGGCGGCGTCAGCGCGAGCGACCTGGTCCGCCGGGCGCTCTCCCCGTACGGCGAGGAGTTGGTGATCGCGACCAAGGTGGGCCCGCTGCGCGGACCCGACGGCATTCCGTCGGGTCAGGCGACGCCGGAGCAACTGCGCGGCCTGGTGGAGGACGACCTGCGGTTGCTCGGGGTGGAGCGGCTGGACCTGGTGTACCTGCGGATCGGAGGCATGACGGCGCCCGGCGGAGAGTCACTGGCCGACCGGTTCGCCGTACTCGCCGCAATGCGGGAGGAGGGCCTGATCCGGCATCTGGGCGTCAGCCATGTCGACGCCGCGCAGTTCGCCGAAGCGCGTTCGATCGCTCCGGTCGTCGCCGTGCAGAACCATTTCCACGTCCACCACCCGGCCGACGCCGACCTGCTCCGGCAGTGCGAGGAACTCGGCGTGGCGTACGCGCCGTACTTCCCCCTCGGCGGCGGCGACCGGCCCGTCGACACGGCCCGGCTCGAGAAGGTCGCCGCACGCCACGGGGCGACGACCGCTCAGGTGGCGCTGGCCTGGCTGCTCGCCACCTCACCGGTCATGCTCGCCATTCCCGGCACCGGATCGCCGGACCACCTGGAGGAGAACATCGCCGCGGCGGGTCTCCGGCTGACGGGCGAGGACCTGACCGAACTGACCGGCTGATCGGCTATTCGGCGCGCAGTGGGGTCGCGACCGTGTGGAGGTGGCGGAGGACCTGGGCGTAGGAGCCCACGAGGCTGCTCTGCACGTACGGCAGACCGTGGAGCCGGCAGTGGTCGCGTACGAGGCCCTGGGCGCGGTGCAGGGAAGGTCTCGGCATGCTGGGGAACAGATGGTGTTCGACCTGGTAGTTGAGCCCGCCGAGGATGAAGTCGGTGAACCGGCCGCCGCGGATGTTGCGGGAGGTCAGCACCTGCCGTCGCAGGTAGTCGAGCTTGGTCTCATCGGTCAGGGTCGGCATGCCCTTGTGGTTGGGCGCGAATGAGCAGCCCATGTACAGGCCGAACAGGCACTGGTGCACGACGATGAAGGCCACCGCCTGCAGGGGTGACAGCATGAGGAACAACGCGGTGAGATAGCCGACCAGGTGACCGCCGAGCAGCAGCGCCTCGACGATCCGGGATCGGCGCGGCGGACCGCCCATCAGCGCGCGGACACTCGCCACGTGCAGGTGCAGGCCTTCGAGCAGCAGCAACGGGAAGAAGAGGAACGCCTGGGCGCGGGCCAGGACCCGCCCAGGCACCCCGCGCCTGGCCTCGGCGTGGCCGGCCGTCAGCGCCAGGACGCTGCCCCCACCGAGGTCGGGATCGCGGCCCTCATGGTTGGGGTTGGCGTGGTGGCGGTTGTGCTTGGTCACCCACCAGCCGTAGCTCAGGCCGACGAGCAGGTTGCCGTGCACCACGCCGAACAGGTCGTTGATCCGCCGGGAGCCGGCGATCTGACGATGACCGGCGTCGTGCCCAACGAACGCGATCTGGGTGAAGACGAATGCCAGGAAGGCCGCGACGAACAGCTGGTACCAGGAGCGACCCAGCAGCACGAAGGCCGTGCCGCCGGCCAGGAGCAGGACAGTGTTCGCGGTGATCTTCGCCGTGTAGTAGCCGGGGCGGCGGTCCAGCAGCCCGGCGTTCTTGACCTGCCGGCACAGGACCGCGTAGTCACTGCCGCGTGCGGCCTCGGCCGAGCTGTCGACTCGGGATGTCATGTACCGATCTCCTCCGGGTGAGGACCACAGTAGTTACGGGCTGCTGCGACCATCCGCCACCGAAGAAGGGATCGACTCCGGGAGAACGAATAATCCGGCGTTCATAATCCACGAGATCGCGGCCCGGGGATACGAGCACCGCTGTGACTTTCAACGCCTTAACCCGACGTTCGGTTCCTAGCCTGAAACCGGGCACCGGCGGTACGCGCGACCGGCACCCTGGGCCATTCCGGCTGATCAGAGACATGGCGGTCACACTCCGTCATGCCGAGGCGTGGGGGTGGTCCGTCGGCGCTGCGGGCCCCTACGCGAGCGCGGGCGGCCCGGCATGACAGCGTCCAGACCGCCACCGTTTCCAATCACCGGGCGGAGGCCGCCGCCTCCCGGGAGCTCCCTGGGCCACGGCGGCCACCGACGGTCCGTGACGGCTGCGACCCACGGTCCGCGATGGCGGCCGCCCGCCGCGCCGGCTGTCGTCGATGTCGCCCCCGCGGGCCCGTGTCAAGGGGCGAGGGCGTCGAGGATCTGCTGGCCGTACTTCGCCAGTTTGTTCTCGCCGACGCCGTTGACCGTGCCGAGTGCTTCCAGCGTGGACGGGAGCAGGGTGGCGATCTCGCGGAGGGTCTTGTCGTGGAACACGACGTACGGAGGGACGCCCTGTTCCTTCGCGGTCGCTGAGCGCCACGCTCGGAGTTCTTCGAAGGTCGCCGTGGCCTCCTCTGAAAGTTCCGCGGGTGCGGCGGCGGACTTCGCGGCTCGGGCGAGCTTGGCCTTCGGGGTGCGTTCGGGTTCGCGGCGCATGGGGACCTCGCGCTCGCGGCGCAGCACGTCGGCGCTCGCCTCCGTCAGGGCCAGCGTGCCGTGGTCCGGCTGGACGGCCAGCAGGCCGCGGGCCAGCAGCTGGCGTACGACGCCGCGCCACTCGGCCGCGCTCAGCTCCGCGCCGACGCCGAACACACTGAGGGTCTCGTGGTCGAACTGGGCGACCTTGGGCGTCTTCTTGCCCAGCAGGATGTCGACGATGTGACCCGCGCCGAAGCGCTGGTGGCGTTCGCGGTCGAGGCGGAAGACCGTCGACAGGACCTTCTGGGCGGCGACCGTGCCGTCCCATGACTCCGGCGGCGTCAGGCACGTGTCGCAGTTGCCGCACGCCTTGCCCTCCTGGCCGAAGTAGGCGAGCAGCTGGACGCGCCGGCATTCGACCGTCTCGCACAGCGCGAGCATGGAGTCGAGGTGCCGGCCCTGCCGGCGGCGGTGGGCGTCGTCGCCCTCGGAGGTGTCGATCATCTTGCGGAGCTGGACGACGTCCTGCAGGCCGTACGCCAGCCAGGCCGTCGAGGGCAGGCCGTCACGCCCGGCGCGGCCGGTCTCCTGGTAGTAGCCCTCCACCGACTTGGGCAGGTCGAGGTGGGCGACGAAGCGTACGTCCGGCTTGTCGATGCCCATCCCGAACGCGATGGTCGCGACGATGACGATGCCGTCCTCGCGCAGGAAACGCGCCTGGTTGGCCGTGCGGGTGCGGGCGTCGAGGCCCGCATGGTAGGGCAGCGCGGTGATGCCGTTGTCCGCCAGGAAGGCGGCGATCTTCTCCACCGACGCGCGGGACAGGCAGTAGACGATGCCCGCGTCTCCCGGGTGCTCGCTGCGCAGCAGCTCGAGGAGCTGGCGCTTGGGCTCGTCCTTCGGCGCGATGCGGTATTGGATGTTGGGCCGGTCGAAGCTCGCCACGAAGTGCCGGGCGTCCTCGAGCCGCAGGCGGGTGGCGATCTCGGCGTGGGTGGCCGGGGTGGCGGTCGCGGTGAGCGCGATGCGCGGCACGTCCGGCCAGCGCTCGTGCAGCGCGGACAGCGCGAGGTAGTCGGGGCGGAAGTCGTGCCCCCACTGGGAGACGCAGTGTGCCTCGTCGATGGCGAACAGCGCGACGTCGCCCGCGTCGAGCAGCTTCTGCGTCGACTCCAGCCGCAGCCGCTCCGGCGCGAGGTAGAGCAGGTCGAGCTCACCGGCGCGGAACGTCGCCTCCACCACGCGCTGCTCGTCGAAGTCGAGGGTGGAGTTGAGGAAGTCGGCGCGCACGCCGAGGGCGCGCAGCGCGTCGACCTGGTCCTGCATGAGCGCGATGAGCGGTGAGATCACCACACCGGTGCCTTTTCGCACGAGCGCGGGGATCTGGTAGCACAGGGACTTGCCGCCGCCCGTCGGCATGAGCACGAGCGCGTCGCCGCCGGCCACGACATGCTCGATGATCTCGCGCTGCCCCTCGCGGAACTCGTCGTAGCCGAAGATCCGGCGCAGCACCTGGGACGCGTCGCCGTCTTCGCGATCGGAGAGCAACTCGGGGGCAGCCATTCAGCCACTCTACGAGGCGGCAGGGCACACGGGAGGCCAGTGTCCGCAGTTGTGGATGAGCACGGGGGAGGGAAGCGGCGGCATGATGTGACGCCGGTAGCGTGTTCGGGGTGTCCGACCGAAGCGCCGTGGAGGAGAATGAGGGTGAACCAGACGCAGATGGTCGACCAGTTGGCGGAGCAGGTGGCCAAGGTACGAAGACATGCGCGCCCGTGGCGGTCGATTTTCGCGCTGCTGCTGGCCCTGCTCGCGATGATCGGATCGGTTCTCGCGCGCCAGCAGGCCCGGGATGTCAATGACAAGCTTCCACTGGAGCTGATCGCGGCGGGCTGTGCCGCGGCGTTCTTCATCTTCGGGTTCGGCGCGACGCTGGGTCTGTCCCGCCGGGCGCGCGACATCCTGATGCCGCGCGTCGGCAACGCGCACGCGACGATGGTGCGGCTGCTTATCGTGCTCGTCGGCGGGCTCGCCACACTCGTGCTCACCCTGCAGCTTCTGGACCTGCCCGTCGGCCAGCTCGTCCTGGGCGGTGCGCTGACCGGTGTGCTCGTCGGCATCGCGGCGCAGCAGACGCTCGCGAACCTGTTCGCCGGCATCATCCTGCTGCTGTCCAAGCCGTTCGTGGTCGGCGACGACGTCCACCTGTGGTCCGGGCCGCTCGGCGGTGAGTTCGACGGCACCGTGCTGGAGATCGGCCTGACCTACGTACGCCTCGAGGCGTCGAACGGGGAGTTCCGGCTGCCCAACGCCCAGGTGCTCTCCGCCGCGGTCGGCCCGCGCGACGCCACGGCGCCGACGACCGCCACCGCCACCGCCACCGCGACCGGCGTGATGGCCACGGCACAGGCACTGCCGGCCGAGGCCGACCCTGCCCACGCCGGGCCCGCCCAGACGGTCCAGATGGCAACCCAGACCGCCGCCGACGGCGACGAGTCCGGGCCGCGCTGACGCATCAGGGCGAGATGACGTCGAGCTCCTTATCCCGCGTGTGCTCGGTGAACTGCGCGATGACCGCCGCCACCACGAGGAACGCCGAGATGAGCAGCAGCGCCGCGAGCACCGACATGTGCTTCACGTACGGGGCGATGGCGAGCACGCCGATCCCGCCCCCGAGGTGCCCGATGCCGTCGACCAGGCCGAAGCCGGTCGTACGCGCGCGTGTGGGGAAGGACTCCGACGTGAGGGCGTACGCCGGCGACACCCACACGTTGAAGCCGAAGAAGATCAGCATGGACCCGATGAAGGCCACCGCGATGGTGGTGCCGGCCTCGGCGACCAGCACCGCGCCGACGAGGGTGAGCACGGCGCCGATGGGCAGCCAGTGCCGCCGCTGGAGCCTTTCCACGAACAGCGATGTGAACACGCCCTGGATCATGAAGCCGAAGACGCCCATGGCGGTGATCACCCCGGCCTCCGGAGGCGGGTACTTCAGCACGGTGAGCACCGAGGTGAAGCCGCTGGAGAAGCCGTAGACGGTCACGTACGCGGTGAACCACATGAGCAGCAGGACGATGATCCGGCGTACGTACCGCGGGTCGGTGAACAGCTCGCGGTAGGTCGACATCGCGGGCATCTGCCGGACCGGCTCCGCGTCTTCCTCGTCCACCGGCACCGGCTCGGCCAGCGGGCCGTGTTTGCGAGCCCGTTCCTCCATGGCGGTGACGACGGCGTCGGCCTCCTCGAGGCGGCCGCGTCCGGCCAGCCAGCGGGGTGATTCGGGCAGCTCGACGCGGAGCAGGATGGCGATGAGCGCCAGCAGCGCGCCGATGCCGTACATCCAGCGCCAGCCGTTCTCGAACGACGGGCCGGCCAGCGCGAACGGCAGTCCCAGCGGCCAGTGTTCCGACTCGGTGGTCAGCAGCAGCCCGCCCCAGATGCCGAAGAAGGCACCGAGCGCCGACATCGTGAAGATCACGGCGGTATAGCGTGCCCGGCCGCGCCGGGGCGCGACCTCGCCCAGGTAGGTGTTGACGATGGCGAGGTCGGCGCCGATGCCGATGCCGGTGATCACCCGGGCGATGATGAAGTGCGTGTATCCCGGGGCCAGGGCGTTGTAGAGAGAACCGGCTCCGGTGATCAGCATGGTGATCAGCAGCATGTTCCGGCGCCCGATGGTGTCGGCGATCGGACTGAGCACGAGCGTGCCGATGACGTAGCCGGCGAGGTTGAGCACGACCGGCACGGTGAGGGCGTCCAGCGCCTTCTCGGGCGAGCAGCCGGGCTTGATCTGCATGCACGTCTGCACGAACGAGACGTTGATGTCGAAGATGTCGTAGAACGTGAACAGGAAACCCGTGCCGATGATCCCGATGAAGAGGTACGACAGGGCCCACACGTCGATGCGCTCGACGCGGGCGGCGATCGTTCGCGGTGACAGGCGAGGCGTTTCGGCGGAAGCCGTCATCGCCGGGGCTCCCTTCGGAGAGTTCGGTTGCGGCCAGGCCATGCGCCCGGTCAGGCCCGATTCCTAGTGACGAATGAAGTACATCCGCCTCACCGCCGACGGCGATGCTTCCACTGAGTGGAAGTGCCGGGGACGCGCGCCCCTGACGACAGGCGGGCGAATGACGAGGACGCCGACCGCCACGACTTCGTCGCGGCGGTCGCCAGGCCGTATCCGTCGATGACGATCGCGGCGGTGCTCGGCGCGCCTCTGCACGACGCGCCCAGGCTGCACGAGTGGTCGAACGCGGTGCAGCGCCAGTTCGACGTGCGCTCGCCGTCCACCGACCTGGCCCAGATCGAGCGCGCGTGCGCGGAGGTGGCTGAGTACGTCGAGGCGCTGCTGGACGACCGGCGCGCGGCGCCCGCCGGAGCTGGAGGAGGCCCTGACCTTCCTGGCACCGCGGATGCCCGGGCTCGCGCCGGACGGGCCCGCCCGGCTCGGCGGCGTCGAGGGCATCTACGGCGTCGAGGCTCTTCCGCTCACCTGGACCAGGCGCTGACTCCTCAGCGCACGCGGTCGAGGACGCGCTCGGCGAGCTCCCTCATGTGGTCCACGCTGTCGGCGAGCGCGAAGAGGTCGACGAAGGCGGTGTCCACACCGGCCTCCTGTTCGGCTCGCAGGAGGGCGTCGGCGGTCTGCTCGATCGTGCCCTTCTCGGTGGGGTAGACGCGCAGGACGGTGCCGATCTCCTGCGGGTCCCTGCCCTGCTCTTCGGCCAGCCGGCGGATGCGGTTCAGCGGGGTGGTGATGAAGGCCTCGGGATCGAACTCCCGTCCCGCCCCCGGCCGGTGGACCGGGAGCCACCCGTCGGCGCGCCGCGCCACGCGTTCCATCGCCTTGGGGGCGAAGCCGGCGAGGTAGAGCGGCGGCCGGGGAGTCTGCACCGGCTTGAGCTCCGCGTGAGTGGCGGGAACCGTCCAGTGCTCGCCGTGGTACTCGGCGGGATCGGTGGTCCACAACGCGTCGAGCGCGTCGAGGCACTCGTCCAGCCGCGCGCCGCGTTCGCTCATCGGTATCCCCGCCGCCTCGTACTCCTCCGGCGACCACCCGATACCGAGGCCGACGAGGAGCCGCCCGCGGCTCAGCTGGTCGATGCTGGTCAACGAACGGGCGAGCATGGCGGGCGGGTACCAGGGAGCATTGAGGACGTTCGTTCCGATCTGGACGCGTTCGGTCACCGTGGCGGCGATCGTCAGGAGGACGAACGGGTCCAGCACCGCGTGGAACTCCTCGGGGATCGTCGTGCCGCCTCCGTACCCCACGGTCGGCTCGACCGGCGCGAGCAGCCGGTCACCGACCCACAGGCCGTCGCCGCCCATCGCCTCGATGCTCCGCGCGAAGTCGGCGATCTGGTCGGCCTGGTGGGCTGGTGCTCCGAACTGCGGCAGGGCGAATCCGACGCGCATACGGTGACTCCTCGGTCATGGTGGTGCGTGCTCCCGGCGATGAAGAACGTACAGGGGGGATCCCGCGTAGGGGCGGAACGGCTCACGCCGTGAGGGCGGTGGCCGACTCCCTCAGCGCGGTCAGGACGCCCGGTACGTCGTGGTGGAGTAGGCGGCCGTCGCGTTTGACCACCCGGCCGCCGACCAGGACGGTGTCGACGCAGCTCGTGTCGGCGGACAGGACGATGGCGCCGATCGGGTCGTGGGCCGGGGCCATGACCGGGGTGTCCGTGCGGAGCAGCACGAGGTCGGCCTGCTTGCCCACGCGCAGGGAGCCGGTCACCTCGCCGAGCCCTACCACCTCGGCCCCCTCGAGCGTTGCCATCCTCAGCACGTCGCGGGTGGTGAAGTCCGCACCGCACGCGCGTTCGAGGGTGTACGCCGCGCGAATCAGGCTGAACATGTCGCCCGGGCCGCTCGCCACGGTGTCGGCGCTCAGTCCGGTCGTGAGGCCCGCCGCCCGTGCCCGGCCCGTCGCCGGGTAACCGATGCCCAGCTCGGCCTCGATGAGCGGTGAGACCGACGCCGTGCCGCCGCTGTCGGCGATCCGCTTCAGGGCGTCGTCGGTGTAGTGGTTCGGGTGGACGTACGTCGTCCCCGGACCGAGAAGACCGTTCTCCCGCAGGAACGCCAGTCCCCGCTCGGCGCTCTCCGCGCCGTGGCCGCCCATGTGCACGGTCACGGGCAGGCCGAGGTCGCGGGCGAGACGCCATTCGTGTGAGGCGAGAGTCTCTCCGGCGATCTCGGGGCCGAGGGCGGCGATCGCCATCGACAGCAGCGGGTCGGCGCGGTCGAAATAGGCCCGGTGGACCCGCCGGCCTTCGGCCGCCAGCCCCTCGGGGCCGTCCGGGCCGCCGTAGCAGTACCCCAGGACCGCCCGGATGCCGGACGCCCGCAACGCCTCGACCGTCGCCTCCGTGTGCGCGGGCGTCAGTTGGATGTGCGACCAGTCGAGCAGCGTGGTGATCCCGGAGTTCAGGCATTCGAGCGCGCCTGCCAGGTTTCCCGCGTACACGTCCTGCGTCCGGTAGCGCGGGGCGAGCCCGCCGAGGACACGTTCCAGATAGCCGCCGAAGGAGATGTCCGGCGTGATCGAGCGGATGGCGGCCTGCCACGTGTGCCGGTGCGTGTCGACGAAGCCGGGAAGCACGATGCGGCCGGTGGCATCGATCACCTCCGCGTCCGGCGGCGAGGACAGGCCGGTGCCGACGGCGGCGATCACGCCGCCCTCGACGAGCACGTCGGCATGGCCGGTGACGAACGGGGTCGGCTCGGTGTCCACCACGACACCACCGCGCAGAAGAAGGCTCATGACGATTTACCTTAGGGAAAAGCTTTTTAGAAAGCTATATGGATGAGCAGTATCGTGGATCCGTGCGTGACAAAGGGACCCGCGACGAGGTCGACGCCCTGGTGCCGGCCTGGGAGGCCGACCTCCCGGCGGATCTTGTGGCGGCCCTGGAGCTGAGCAAGCGGATCTCGCGCGTCGGCGGCGTGTTCGAGCAGGCGATACGTGCCGAGCTGAGCGAGCTCGGCCTCACCTATGCCGAATTCGACGTGCTCGCGGCCCTGCACCGTACGGGCCAGCCGTATCGCCTCACGCCGAGCGAGCTGTCGCGCTCGCTGTTCCTCACCTCGGGCGGCATCAGCAACGTGCTGCAGCGCCTGGCCGTCGCCGGCCACGTCGAACGCGGCGCGAACCCCGGCGACGGGCGCAGCCGCTGGGTGGGTCTCACCGAAGAGGGACGCGAGGTCGTCACGAAGGCGCTGGACGCCTCCGGCCGCGCCCACCTGGAGGTCCTCACCGGGGTGCCCGAAGAGGCCGTACGCCGCGCGGCCGACGCCCTGCGCGAAGTGCTGGCGATCGTCGGCCGGCGACACGTCCGCTGAGGTACGTCCAGCGGAACCCTCGGCCCGGGGTCAGTTGAAGTGCACCAGGACGCGACCGGTGTTCGTCTCGTCGGTCTCGACGCGCTTGTACAGCCGCCGGATGTGGGCCTGCCGGAGGAGGGCGAGGACACGCTGCTTGAGCTTGCCCGACCCCTTCCCCGGGATGATCTCGACGGTCTCGGCCTTCGTCTGCACGGCCTTGAAGATGATGGCTCGTACGGCGCGGTCCACCTCGCGTTCGTTGCGGAAGATCGGGTGCAGGTCGAGTGTCAGCGTCATGGCGTTCTCCTTCGTACCGGACCCTCTCACGTACGCGCCCCCGGCGGCTACGGCCGGTGGCCGGAACCGGTTCCGCCCGCCCGTCGCCGAGGCGGCGCCATGATACTGAACGGATGGAGAGTGGCCGTCCGCGGTGGATGCTGTTCGTGCTCGCTTGGGGATCCGCAGGTCGATATCACCGGCCTGGGTCGCCAGGATCCAGGACCCGCCACCCATCGCCGCCGGACGTTCCGTGATCGAGAGGCTCGGTGGTGGGACGGTGGGTCGTGGTGAGACGCTTGCGGTGAGCGCCGCCGGCCGCCGGGCCGGCCCGAACAACGAGGGAAGGCCGCGCGATGCCTGAGACCTGTGCGCACGTATTCGCCCTGCCGCCGACCGTGATCCCGCACACCACAGCGGGTTGCGAAGAATGCCTGAAGACCGGTTCTCGCTGGGTGCATCTGCGCGAGTGCCTGAGCTGTGGCCACATCGGCTGCTGCGACTCCTCGCCCAACCGCCACGCCCGTGCGCACGCGGCAGTGGACGACCACCCCGTCGTCCGCTCCTTCGAACCGGGCGAGGACTGGCGCTGGTGCTTCGTCGACGAGACGTTCGTCTGACCCTGCGTGGCGGGCTGGACACCACCTGACAGAACCCGCCTGACCAGGCCCACTTCGTACGCGGACAGGCGCCAGGGGGATGGCGCGTAGGGCTACCGGGATGGCTACGATGTGCCCCCTACCCACGCACCGGTCGAGACCCACCGACTTCGGGCGTCTCAGCGAGCCGAGCAGTGTGATCCCCTTAGGGAAGGCGAGCATGCCGTCCACCTCCGTCAAGCGTCGCGGCAGCACCGGCAGCGGCTCGCGGCCCTTCTCCGCCTACCTGATCCGCGGCCTCTGGATCCTCCTCGGACTGGCCGGTGTCGTGGTCTTCGCCCTGGTGATCTCCCGTCTCACGCTCCGGCCCGAGCCCGGCGCCGGCAAGTACGTGCACGACAACACCCACCCCGGACAGACGCTGCGGCTCTACCTGGATCAGCCCAGTGTCAAGGCGGCGCTGATGCAGATCGGCGGCAACTTCGTCCTGCTGATGCCACTCGGTGTCCTGCTTCCCGTCCTGTCGAGCCGGTTCCGCGGCCCGCTGCGCATACTCCTCGCCGTCGGGTTCGTCTCGCTGTGCATCGAGACGGTGCAGGGCACGATGATCACCGGCCGCGCGTTCGATGCCGACGACGTCATCCTCAACACCGTCGGAGCCGTGGTGGCCTACGTTCTGATCGGCCGTAGCGTCGGACGCTGGGCGCATCGTTCGACCTGACGCGCGGGCTAGGGGCGTTTTCGCTACGATTGTCGCTAGGCAAGCTTTTTGTGATCTGGCCGCGCGACGTCGACAACGCACACGCAACGGTTCGTCGGTGACCTCGCTGGGCCAGAGACGGCCCAGCGGACAGGTACGGGGTGTCATATGTCGCCTGTCGACCGGGTCAACCGACAATCAGGGAGATCGCGCGTGACTTCGGTGCGGTACAACGGCTCGGCTCCGGCGACGGTCGTGGAGCTGCTGGGCACTCGGCGGGTCGTGGTCATGGAGATCGCGCTGAGCGAGGGCGCCGAGGTCATCGACCGGCAGCTGCTCGAGCTGTCCACGCCGGTCATCAAGCTCTGGGACCGGGTCGTCGCCGTGCCGCTGATCGGCACCCTGGACAGCGCCCGTACCCAGGTCATGACGGAGACGCTGCTGCAGGCGATCGTCGACCAGGACGCCGCGGTGGCGATCCTGGACATCACCGAGAAGCTGGGCGTCACCGTCGTGGGGGCGGTTTGAGTGCGCGCACCGGTGCGGAGCGGGTCTCGGTACTCCGCATGGGCGACGTGCTCATCGCGGCCATCCAGCAGGAGCTGACCGTCCGGTCCGCGCCGGCGCTTCAGCGGGATCCGACCGGGACGGCCGCCGCGGGCGCGCGCGGAGTGATCATTGAGATCTCCGGAGTGGAGATCGTCGACTCGTTCCTCGCCCGCGTCCTGTCCGAGATCGCCGCCGCGACGAACCTGCTCGCCGGCCGTACCGTCGTCGCGGGGATGCGCCCATCGGTCGCGATCATGCTGGTGGAGATGGGGCTGGGCCTTCGCGGACCGCACACCGCGCGCTCGCTGGAAGACGCTCTGGTGATCCTGGCGAATACCCGAGATCAGAGCGACCGATGACCCCGGATCACGTGACCCGGCCGCCCATCGGCAGCGACGTGCACATCGCCGGGGTGCGCCAGGCCGTACGCGAGGCCGCGGTCGCCCGGCCTGGGGCTCGGCGGCAGGGAACCAAAGAGCACAGCACCTTGGTCATGAGGCCGACGAAGGAGGTCCCATGACCGGCCGCATGATGGTCACCGAGGCGTGGGACGTCACGGTGGCCGACGAGAGCCAGGTGCACGGTGCGGCCGCAGCCGCGTCGGCCGCGGCCCTGGCCGCCGGCCTGGACGCGGCCGACCTCGCCACCTGCGAACTCCTCGCCACCGAGCTCGCCACGAACCTCGTACGGCACGCCGTCGGCGGCCGGCTGCTGATGAACGTGTCCGGCCGCGGCGCGGTGCAGATCGTCGCGGTGGACCGCGGTCCCGGCATCGCCGACGTGGCGGCCTCGATGACCGACGACTTCAGCACCGGCTCCTCGCTGGGCGCGGGTCTCGGCGCGTGCCGGCGTGGAGCGGCGCAGTTCGACCTGTACAGCCGGGTCGGGCAGGGCACCGTCGTCCTGGCGCGCGTCGGTCCGGCCGCGGCGGAGCCGTCGGGGCTGATCGAGGTCGGCGGGGTCATCACCCCGCACCCGGACGAGTCCGCGGTCGGCGACGGTTTCGGGCTGGCCTGGGAGACCCACCGGATGACCGTCGGCGTCGTCGACGGCCTGGGCCACGGCGTCGAGGCGGCGGAGGCACGCCAGGCGGCACTGGAACTGCTCGAACAGCAGCCCGCCCTCGGCTCCGCCGGGCTGCTCCGGGAGATCGACGAGGGCCTGCGGGTCACGCGGGGCGCCGCTGCGGCGATCGCCCAGATCGACGGCTGGTCGCGGCAGCTGAGCTTCGCGGGCGTGGGCAACGTGACCGGCCGGCTGTTCCGTCCCCGCGCCGATCAGACGCTCATCTCCCGTCCCGGGATCCTGGGCGCCGGTCACGGGGTGGGCGTCGCCGCCCGCCCGCGGCTCCACCGCCTGGTCTCCGCGGACTGGATCGCACCCGCCGTGCTCGTCCTCCACACCGACGGCATCACGAGCCGCTGGGATCCGGCCGACTATCCGGGCACCGACCACCACCATCCCGCGATCCTGGCCGCCCTGATCTGGCGCGACGCGCTGCGCGGGGGCGACGACGCCACCGTCGTCGTCGTACGGACGTCATCGCGGAACCCGCCACCGTGAGCGGGCCGATCCACCTCGGCCCGGTCACCGATCCGGTGGCCGCCCTGACGGCCGTCGCGGCCGCCATGGAGCGGCTGGGCGTCGTCGCCGAGCAGCGCGCCGGCTTTCTCGTCACCGTCGCGCGGGCGCTGCGCGAGCATCACCCTGGTGCCCGGTTGATCCTGACCGGCGGCGGCGCGTCCCTGCGGGCCACGATCGGTGGCGCCGGAGGACCTGACCCCGACCGGACCGCCCCCGTCGCTGGTCGAGAAGGCGGCTCGCGCGGGCGTTCGCCCGGGCGACGGGCGGTCTGGACGCCATCGCCGACAGTGTGCTCGCCGAGATGCTGCGCGACAGCGCCTGCAAGGACGACACGTGCCTGTTGATGTTCCAGGTCGTGGCGCCGTGACCCTCATGTGTCGCCGATTCGGGGTGCGGCGCGTGAAGCCGCGGATATAGTTGCCGCTATAAGACAGTTGTCCTCCGGCAACAGATGCGGTCACCGCCCTATGACGGGGCGCTTGACGGAGGTCGTCCACCGGATCCGCCCATGCTGGGAGGAGCTTTGATGGCTGAACGCGAGACGGAACGCTACGGCGCGCTGGTCGACCGGCCTGCGGTCAGGCGGGCATCGAGAAGGAGCCCGGCTCGGCGCCCCTGCCGTGTCCGTCCGCGACGGCGCTGAACTCCGTCAGACCGGTGAGCAGTGCCTGGCGGGCCCCGGCGGGCATCTGGGCGAGCACCTTGAGGATCTGTTCCTGCCGCTCCTGGCGTACGCGCTCCAGCAGCGCCTGACCGTCGGGGCTCAGCCGGATCGCGATCTCACGCCGGGACTGCTGACCGGATTCGCGTACAATCAGCCCAGCGGCCTCAAGGCGGTCACACAGCCTGCTGGCCGACGACAAGAGCGCGCCGAGCTCATTCGCCAGACCACTGAGGTTGATGGCTCCGTTTTGCTCGACGACGAACAGGACGCGCAGTTGAGTCGCGGGGATCGGCACGCCGGGGGAGCCGTGTGGCCCGGTCCAGATCCGGACCATCGCCTCGGCCGCAACATCGATCGCAGCAGCGCTTTGCGACAGCTGCGATGAATCACCCACATCGGCCACCATACCCCGCCGTCACCCATCGCGCGTGCGTCGTCACGCGTTACCGTGACGCGATCCGACCGACCGATCGAGACGAGACCATGTCCGAAGAGCAGTGCAGCACCACCGAGCGCGCCATCTGGGAGGCGCAGCCGCATGCCCTGGCGGGCACCGCGGTAGCGGCCATCGAGCAGGCCTACGGCGCGAGTTCCGTGCAGCTCCTCCTCGCGGACTACCGGCTCGACTTCCTCATCCCGCTGGTCTCCGAACGGCCGGCGTTCCGGATGGACGGGACGCCCGCGGGGCGGGCCTTCGCCGCGCAGGAGGCAGTGCTGCGGCCGCCGCGCGAGGGCAAGACCTGGGACATCCACCTGCCGCTGGCGGTGCTGGGCGACCGGAGCGGCGTCCTCACGGTCTCGCTGCCGGACGAGCCGGACGCCGCGACGCGGCAGGAACTCTGGGACATCGCGGTCGTGCTGTCCCGCGCGCTGAAGATCGCCGATGCGGGCACCGACTTCTACCGCCGCGCCCGCAGGCGGAGCCGGCTGACCCTCGCCGCGGAGATCCAGTGGGAGCTGCTGCCCGGCCGCTCACGCGTGTGTGACGAATACCACCTGGCCGGCCAGCTCGAACCCGCTTACTCGATCTGGGGCGACAACTTCGACTGGTCGGCCGCCGCGGACCACCTCAACGTCTCGGTCACCAACGGCATGGGCCGCGGGGCCGAGGCCGCCCTGCTGACCGAGCTGACCGTGAGCGCCCTGCGCAACGCCCGGCGGTCCGGGGCCGACCTGGTCGACCAGGCCACTCTCGCCAACGAGACGCTCTACAACCTGCACCACGGGCAACGGCACGTCTCCACGCTGCTGCTGCGCTTCGACCTGCCCACAGGACACGTCGCGGTGATCGACGCCGGCTCGCCGAAGATCTTCCGCATGCGCGGCACCTCGGTGGAGCCCGTCGAGATGGAGGCGCAGCTGCCGTTGGGCATGTTCGAGGACACCCAGTACACCGAGCAGGAGTTCACCGTGGAGCCCGGTGACCGCCTTGTCATCTTCAGTGACGGATTCCACGCCGCCGCCAACCCGCGCGGGGAGACCTACGGCGTGTCGGCCCTCGCGGCCGCACTCCGCCAGACGCGCCTGCAGAACCCCTCGGAGGCGGTACGCACCCTCACCCGCGGTCTGCTGGACTACCACGGGGGAGCCGAGCTCGCCGACGACGCCGTCGTGCTCTGCCTCGACTGGACCGGCCGGCCCGAGGATGACCGATCGCAGCAGTGACGGTCAGCCGTCCGGCTTGATCCAGTCGAAGGTGCGTTCCACCGCCCGGTGCCAGTTGCCGAACTCCACGGCGCGCCGGGCGGGGTCCATCGCCGGGAGCCACTGAGCCGCCCGGTGCCAGTTGCGTCGCAGTCCCTCCAGGTCGGGCCAGTAGCCGACGGCGAGCCCCGCGGCGTACGCGGCGCCGAGCGAGACGGTCTCGGCGGCCATGGGCCGGATCACCGGCACGTTGAGGACGTCGGCGATCAACTGCATCAGCAGGTTGTCGGCGGTCATGCCGCCGTCCACCTTGAGCGCCTTGAGTGCCAGCCCCGAGTCGGCGTTCATCGCGTCGACGACCTCGCGGGTCTGCCAGCCGGTGGCCTCCAGCACGGCACGGGCCAGGTGTCCTTTGGTGATGTAGGACGTCAGGCCCACGATGACACCGCGGGCCTCGCTGCGCCAGTACGGCGTGAACAGCCCGGAGAAGGCGGGCACGATGTAGCAGCCGCCGTTGTCGTCCACGGTGCGCGCGAGCGTCTCGATCTCCGGGGCGCTGCTGATGATCCCCAGCCCGTCCCGGAACCACTGGACCAGCGCGCCCGTGATGGCGATCGATCCTTCGAGGGCGTACACCGCCGGTTCGTCGCCGATCTGGTAGCCGACGGTCGTGAGCAGGCCGTGTGTCGAGCGGACCGGTTCGTTTCCGGTGTTGAGGAGCAGGAACGCGCCGGTGCCGTACGTGCACTTGGCCTCGCCGGGCGCGAAGCACGTCTGCCCGAACAGCGCGGCCTGCTGGTCGCCGAGCGCGGCGGCGATGCGCACACCGGGCAGCACCTGCCGGGCGGTGCCGTACGTCTCGGTCGAGGGCCGGATCCGCGGCAGCATGGCGCGCGGAACGCCGAAGAATGTCAGCAGCTCGTCGTCCCAGTCGAGCGTGGTGAGGTTCATCAGGAGCGTGCGGCTGGCGTTGGTGACGTCGGTGATGTGCAGGCCGCCCTCGGGGCCACCGGTGAGGTTCCAGATGAGCCAGCTCTCCATGGTCCCGAACAGCACGTCGCCGCGTTCGGCGCGTTCGCGCAGGCCGGGCCGGTTGTCCAGCATCCAGCGGACGCGCGGGGCGGAGAAGTAGGTCGCCAGGGGCAGGCCGCAGCGCTCCAGGACCATGTCGGCGCGGGGGTGGGCGGCCAGCTCGTCGACGAGGCGGTCGGTGCGTGTGTCCTGCCAGACCACGGCGTGGCCGATCGGCCGGCCGGTGTGCCGGTCCCACAGCACGGTGGTCTCGCGCTGGTTGGCGATGCCGAGCGCCGCCACCTGGTCGGGTGTGGCGCCGGCCTGGGCGACCGCCTCGGGCGCGATGCGCTCGAGGTTGCGCCAGATCTCCATGGCGTCGTGCTCGACCCAGCCGGGTTTGGGAAAGTGCTGCTTGTGCTCACGCTGGGTGACCGACACCAGGCGCCCGGCATGGTCGAACAGGATGCAACGCGTGGACGTCGTGCCCTGATCGACCGACATCACGTAGCGCTCTACCATCGCATCCTCACCTCCAAGGTGGCTCTGCCGGGATCCGCGCGTCTCACCAACGGGAGGCCCCCAGATCTCGGGAGACCGCGCGCGCGGCGTCGCGTACGTAGGTCACCAGCGTCGGATTCGGTCGTCCCCCCGGGCCGCAGATGCGTTCGACGGCACCGGATACTCCCATGGCGCCGACGACCAGCCCACCCTGACCGCGGATCGGAGCGGCGACTCCCGCCTCTCCGACCGTCATCTCCTCCATCTCGGCGGCCCACCCCATGTCACGCACCTCCGCCAGCGCCTTGGCGAGGTCACGGGGAACGGTCTTCGTACGCCGGGTGAACGGTTCGAGCTGTCCGGTCAGCGCGGCCGCCGCCCCCGCGTCGTACGCGAGGAGGACCTTGCCGAGCGCCGTCGCGTGGGCCGGCAGCAGCGCCCCGACGTCGAGGGTCTGCAGGGTGTCGTCGGGCCGGAAGACGTGGTGGACGACCAGCACCTTGCCGTCGAGCGGTGTGCCGATCCGCACCGCCTCGCCGCTGCGCGCGGCGAGGGCGTCGGCCCAGTTGATCGCACGGGACCGCAGCTCGTTGACGTCGAGGTAGCTCGTGCCGAGGTGGAGCAGTGCCGCGCCCAGCCGGTACTTGCCGGTTTCCCCGTCCTGTTCGACGAAGCCGACACCGTGGAGCGTGCGCAGAATGCCGTGCGCGGTGCCCCGGGCCAGGCCGAGCGAGCCCGCGATCTCGCTGACGCCCAGCCGGCCGGACCCGCGGGCGAGCAGCCGCAGGATCGCCGCCGCGCGCTCTATGGACTGGACCGGACCTGGCACGCTGCGGAGCATATCGATGTCGGCACATGTACGACAATGTCGGCATTGTTAGGCTGTGTAGTCGCTCGAGCGCCCCTCGTAGCGGTCCGGCCGGCCCCGGCACGTCCCCACGGAGCCGGCCGAAGCTGGCAACGCAGGGCGGCGTTCGACAATGTCGGCACATGTCTGTTGACCCTCCCCCTGCGCCGACTTACCGTCCGGGCAGCCCGTGAGAGGTGAAACCCCTCATCACGGGCGGTGCCTCGTGACGCCCGTACGGGCGTCGTCATCAAGGAGGAGACGTGGCAGAGCGATTGAAGATCCCAGGGTTGGCCGGCGAACTGGCCGCCGAGTTCGCTGGGACGCTGATCCTGATCTTGTTCGGCGCCGGTGTCGTGGCGCAGGTCGTGGCCGGTGGGATCGGTGACCATGACAGCATCGCGTGGGCGTGGGGCCTCGGCGTCACCCTGGGCGTTTACGTGGCGGGCCGGATCAGCGGCGCCCACCTCAATCCGGCGGTGACCGTCGCGCTCGCCGTTTTCAAGGGCTTCTCCTGGCGGAAGGTCGCGCCGTACGCGCTGGCGCAGTTCCTCGGCGCGTTCGTGGCCGCACTGATCGTCCGCTGGAACTACACCGAGGTGCTCGCCAAGATCGACCCGGGCCACACCATCAAGACCCAGGGCGTCTTCTCCACGCTGCCCGGCAACGGCGCGCTCCCGGTGCACACCTGGGGCGCGTTCCGCGACCAGGTGATCGGCACCGCGATCCTGCTCTTCCTCATCCTCGCCGTCACCGACCTGAAGAACTCCTCGCCCGCCGCCAACCTCGCCCCGTTCATCGTCGGCCTGATCGTCGTGGCGATCGGCATGGCCTGGGGGACCGACGCGGGGTACGCCATCAACCCGGCCCGTGACTTCGGCCCGCGGCTGGCCTCGTTCTTCACCGGGTACGGCACGGCCTTCCGCGACCAGTACGGCAGCCTCTACTTCTGGGTACCCATCATCGGCCCCCTGATTGGCGGCGTGGTCGGCGCGGGGCTGTACCAGGCTCTGATCGGGCGTTTCCTGCCCCCGGGCGAGACCGAGCCCGGCCGGGTGCCCATCGACCCCGAGCTCGAGAACGCCTGATCCCCCCACTCAGAGCACGAAAGAAAGAGGCGACCTTCACATGGCCGACTTCGTCGGAGCCGTTGACCAAGGCACCACGAGCACCCGTTTCATGATTTTCGATCACTCGGGCAACGAGGTGGGCAAGCACCAACTCGAGCACGAGCAGATCCTCCCCCAGGCCGGCTGGGTCGAGCACAACCCCACCGAGATCTGGGAGCGCACCAGATCCGTCATCGAGACCGCGTTGCACCAGGCGAACCTCACCGCCGCCGACCTGGCGGCGCTCGGCATCACCAACCAGCGCGAGACCGCCGTGGTGTGGAACCGCCGCACCGGGCGCCCCTACTACAACGCGATCGTCTGGCAGGACACCCGGACCGACCGCATCGCCTCGGCGCTCGACCGTGACGGCCGCGGCGACGTCATCCGCACCAAGGCCGGGCTGCCACCGGCTACCTACTTCTCCGGCGGCAAGATCCAATGGATCCTGGAGAACGTCGACGGCGTTCGCGCGGCGGCCGAAAGCGGCGACGCTCTGTTCGGAACGCCGGATAGCTGGGTGTTGTGGAATCTGACCGGCGGTTCGCGGGGCGGGGTGCACGTCACCGATGGGACCAATGCCAGCCGGACCATGCTGATGGACCTGGAGACATTGGACTGGGACGACGAGCTGCTGTCGTATTTCGGCATCCCGCGGACGATGCTTCCGTCCATCGCGTCGTCGTCGCCGCGTCAGCCATACGGTGTCACGACGCCCGACGGGCCGCTCGGCGGCGAGGTGCCGATCACTGGAATCCTCGGCGACCAGCACGCGGCGATGGTCGGCCAGGTCTGTCTGCAGCCTGGCGAGGCCAAAAACACCTACGGCACAGGCAATTTCCTGCTGCTGAA
>JAOPYG010000424.1 GCA_025964685.1 Actinoallomurus sp.
CTGCGCGTCAGTCCGCTCTCGCTCGGCACCATGACCTTCGGCGAGGACGACGGCTGGGGCGCGAGCCCCGAGACCTCCGAGGCGATCCTCGCCGAGTACCTCGACCGCGGCGGCAACGTCGTCGACACCGCCAACACCTACACCAACGGCCATTCCGAGAAGATCATCGGCGACTTCTTCGCCGCCCGGCCCGGCCTGCGCGAACGCGTCGTGCTCAGCACGAAGTTCTTCGCCAACCTCCACCCCGGTGACCCCAACGGCGGCGGCGCCGGCCGCAAGGCACTCATCGATCAGCTCGAGGCGTCGCTGCGGCGCCTGCGGACCGACTACGTCGACCTCTACTGGCTGCACGGCTGGGATCGCCGCGCCCCGATCGAGGAGACGCTGCGGGCGCTCGACGACCTGGTCACCGCCGGCAAGGTCCGCTACGTCGGCTTCTCCAACGTGCCGGCGTGGGTCGCCGCGCAGAGCCAGACGATCGCCCACTTCCGCGGCTGGGCGCCGGTCACCGCGCTCCAGATCGAGTACTCGCTCCTGGAGCGCACCCCCGAAGGCGAGCTGCTGCCGATGGCCGAGGCACTCGGCGTGGGCGTCCTGCCGTGGAGCCCCCTGCGCGGCGGCCAGCTGTCGGGCAAGTACGTCCGTGACGGTGGCACGCCCGCCGACAGCCCGCGCGCCGGCCGCATGGGCGACCCGACCGAGCGGGACTGGGACGCCATCGACGCGGTCGCGCGGGTCGCGGCCGAGATCGGCGTCGGCTCGGCGGAGGTGGCACTCGCCTGGGTACGCAGCCGGCCTGCGGTCACCTCCACGCTCATCGGCGCCCGGACGGTCGAGCAACTGCGCGCCAACCTGGCCTCGCTGGACATCACCCTCGCGCCCGGGCAACTCGCCGCTCTCGACGAACCGTCGACGCCGTCGCTCGGCTTCCCCGCCGCCATCACCGCCGGCCCCGGGCCGATACTCGGCTTCGGCGGGACGACCGTGGACGGCATCGAGCTCCCGGTGTGGCCAATGCTGCTCACCAGCTCAGCCCGCTACTGAGCCGGCCGTGTGTCAGCGGAGACGTGAGGAGGACAGGATCGAGGTCAGGTGAGCGACGACCATCGCCCAGGTGATCGCGGCGATGGCCAGGACCGCCACCCGGGTCGTCTCCTGACCACCGACGACAACGTCGACGACGGCGACTCCCAGGAGGACGAGGGACGCCTCGATGCCGTTGGTGACCCTGTGGATCTTGAACGCGGACGCCAGCCGCCGGGCCGAGGCGAGGCCCGTGGAGCGAGGTCGTGCTGCTTCGTCGTCCGGCAGAGGCAGGCCACGCCGAGCGCGCGCGACGTCGACGAGATCGGTCGAAGCCTTCAGCAGCACGACTCCGAGCGCCGCCGCGAGCCCAACGGACACCCACAGGTTCGACCCGCCGTGGGCCGCTCGGAAACCTGCCCCGACCATGAGGGCCGCATCGGCCAGGTAGGCGCCCAGCCGATCGAGGTAGATTCCCGTCGCGCTGTTCTGCCCTCTCCACCGGGCCACCTCGCCGTCGACACAGTCGAACAGCAAGAACAGCTGGAACAGAACGGCCGCGAGTACGGCCCCCGCCAGGCCAGGGATGAGGAGGGCGACCCCCGAGGCCACACCGCAGATCACCATCGACCACGTCAGGGCGTCGGGTGTCACCCGCGTGCGTACGAGCTGGCGGGTGGCATGGAGTGAGACCCTCCGCATGTACAGGCGGCCGGCCCAATGCTCGCCGTTGCGGCTCTGCAGTTTCGCGTACGGCTGGCAGACCTCGCGAAGCTCGGCCAACGCCGGAGCGATCATCATGTGACGTTCCCTCTCCACCTGTTTGATCACGACAGGTTAGTCGTCACAGGCCCGCTGAAGGCGCGGCGGTACACCGATGGGGAGGTGTGCATGGCGCGGACGAAGTGGGACCGGTAGGTGACCGGGCTGGCGAACCCGACGGTCCGGGCGATCTCCTCGATCGGCAGGGAGGTCTTCTCCAGCAGGGGCAGGCTGGCCTGGATCCGCTGGGTGATCAGCCAGCGGATGGGGCTGGTCCCCGTACACCGCGCGAAGTGACGCAGGTACGTACGCGTGGACATGTGCGCGCGGCGGGCCAGGCTCTCGACCGTGATCTCCTGCCGGAGGTCGGACAGGACCCAGGTCATCGTCTGGGCGATCCGGTCGTCGTCGAGGTCATGGGGCATCGGCGCCTCGATGAACTGGGCCTGCCCTCCCTCGCGGTGCGGCGCGATGACCAGCCGCCGCGCCACCGCGTTGGCGATGCTCGGTCCGTGGTCCCGGCGTACCAGATGCAGGCACAGATCCAGGCCCGCCGCGCTGCCGGCGCTGGTGAGCACGTCTCCGTCGTCGATGTAGAGGACGTCGGGGTCCACCCGTACACGAGGAAAGCGGCGCCGCAGCAGCCCGGCGTACTGCCAATGGGTTGTCGCACGCCGGTGGTCGAGCAGCCCCGCGGCGGCCAGCGCGAACGCTCCTGAGCAGATCGAGACGATGCGGGCGCCCCGGCCGTGCGCCAGGCGCAGCGCCGCGACCAGCTCGGGCGAGCACTCGCCCCGTACGTCACTGATGCCCGGGACGATCAGGGTCTGGGCGGAGGCGAAGACGTCCAGGCCGTACCGGGTGTCGATGGTCGCGCCGCCGACGATGCGCAGCGGGCCGGGCCGCTCCGCGCACACGGTCAGGTCGTACCAGGGCACCTCCAGCTCGGGCCGTGGCAGTCCGAACACCTCGGTGACGATCCCGGTCTCGAAGGGCGACATGCCGTCGTACGCGAGTACCGCGACGGTCCTTCCACGTTCCGGAACCATCCGCATGGCGGGATCCTATCGATCAGCGACATTCCCGCCGCTGGTGACGTGAGGGACCGCGCGCGAACATCGTTGGCATGTCCGCTGTCCTTTCCACCGCACCCGCGGCGCCCGCCGAGGCCGCCGCCCATTTCGCCGCACGCCTGGCATTCGGCACCGACGTGGCCGACGTGCACACCGACCTGGAGGCCGGAGTGCCCGGCCTGATCGTGATCGACTCCCGCAGCGTCGAAGCCTGGGACCAGGGCCACGTGCCCGGCGCCGTCCACCTGCCGACCGCGCAGATCACCGAACGTGCATCCCGCGTCGTCCCGCGCGACGTCACGGTCGTCACCTACTGCTGGGGCCCGGGCTGCAACGGTGCGACCCGTGCCGCTCTGGCCTTCGCCCTCCTCGGCTACCAGGTCAAGGAGATGGCCGGCGGCTATGAGTACTGGGTGCGCGAGGGGTTCGCCGTCCAGACCCCGGCCGGGCGTGTCATCGAACCGGCCGATCCACTCACCGCACCGGTCTCCGCGGCGGCATGCGGCTGCTGAGGGCGCCTCTTCACCGGCCACCCATAGATCGTGACGGCGAGCTACGGTGGTCGTTCCCCTGAGGCTGGAGGATGATCTTGACCGACGCGCTGCCGCTGCTGTGGGATCAGCACTGTTGCCTGCCGTTGACACCCGCCGCCGATGTCGGTGACCTCCTGCGGTTCCGGGAGATCGGGGCGAGCTTCGTCTCCGTCAACGTCGGTTACGCGCCGAACGACGCGGACTCGACGCTGGGGATCCTCGAATCGTTCCGGCGGCAGCTCGCCGGGGACGAGCGTTTCCTGCTCGCCGCCTCCGCGGCCGATGTGGCCACGGCACACGCGTCGGGCCGGCTGGCCGTGGCGTTCGACCTGGAGGACGCCAACCCGCTGGACGGCCGTCTCGAGCTGGTCGAGCGCTATCACCAGCTGGGCGTGCGCACGCTGGTGCCGACGTACAACTACCGCAACGCGGCCGGGTCAGGGTGCATGGACACCGACGACGAAGGGCTCACCGCGTACGGACGCGCGATGGTGCGGGAGATGAACCGGGTGGGCATGGTCCCCGACGGATCGCACAGCAGCGTCCGTACGGGGCTCGACCTGTGTGAGGTCTCCACCGGGCCGGTCATCTACAGCCACTCGTGCATGCGGTCGGTGTGGGAGCACGAACGGAACATCACCGACGAACAGGCCAGGGCCTGTGCCGCGACCGGCGGGGTGATCGGCATTACCGGCGTCGGCATCTTCCTCGGGGCCAACGACATCAGCATCGACGCCCTGATCCGTCACCTGGACTACGCCGTCGAGCTCGTCGGCCCTGACCACGTCGGCATCGGCACCGACTTCCCCTTCGACCAGACCGACTTCGACCGCGAGTTCGCCGAGAACGCGGAACTGTTCCCGGAGAGCTACCGGCGTTGGGGACCGATCCGCTTCCTTTCCCCAGAGGCGCTCTCCCCGCTCGCGGCCGCGCTCTCAGCCCGCGGATACCCGGACGAGACGATCGGCGGCATCCTCGGCGGCAACTTCCTCCGGGTCGCCCGCCAGGCATGGGGGACCCGGGACCTGGCCGCCTGAATGCTCCCGTGACCGGCCACCCCTGGCCGCCCTACCCTGGGGAGCATGAACGCCCATTCCTCCGGAGCGGGAGGCAACGCGGAGCTGCGGGAGTTCCTGCGCTCCCGCCGGGCCCGGATCACTCCGGCCGAGGCCGGCCTGTCCCCGCAGTCGGGTGCCCGCCGTGTCCCGGGCCTGCGCCGCGAGGAGGTCGCCCAGCTCGCCGGCGTGAGCGTGGACTACTACATCCGGCTCGAACGCGGCCGGGACGTCAACGTCTCCGACTCCGTGCTCGACGCACTGGCCCGCGCCCTGCGCCTGAACGACACCGAACGCGGCCATCTGTACGCGGTGGCCAGGCCCGTCCGGGCGCCGCGCCGGCCGATCCCGCCGCAGCGGGTGCGCCCGGGCGTGCACCGGGTTCTGGAGGCGCTGCACGACACCCCGGCCGTGGTCATCGGCCGACGCCTGGACGTCCTGGCCGGCAACCGCATGGCGGACGCGCTGTTCCCCGACTTCGGCGCGCTACCGCACCGGGAGCGCAACTACGCCCGCTACGTCTTCCTCGAGGAAGGGGCCCGCGAGCTGTACGCCGACTGGGAGGCGGCCGGCCGCGCCACCGTCGCGTCACTGCACCTGTACGCCGGCCGGTTCCCGCACGACCCGCTGCTCGCCGAACTGACCGATGAGCTCGCGCGCCTCGACTCCGACTTCCGGCGCTGGTGGGAGGAGCACGACGTGCTGCGCCAGGCGTACGGCAGCAAGACCCTGCGGCACCCCGTCGTCGGCGACCTGACCCTGGAGTACGAGGCGCTCACCGTCACCGACGACCCGGAGCAGAGCCTCGGTCTGTACACCGCCGAGCCCGGCTCCCCCTCCGAGCGCGGGCTGCGGCTGCTGGCCGAGTGGGCCGCCGCCCCCTCAGGAGGGGCCGTACGGACCGCACCCTCCCGTACGGACGCCGCCTCCGTCGACGGCTGATCCCCGGCACGGGCATGGGCCAGTCGGGATGATCTTTGCCTCGCGTACACCCGATCACATTTCTTGCTTGACCTGGGTTTACGCCGTCATCAACGGCGGGTACTCACAGTAACGAAATCGCAACACCATGTGATGACGCCTGGGCCGCTCCGCCCTGGCCATCGTGTGCGATTCGAGGAGGGCCGATGAGGGTCGAGACGGCGAAACGACGCCGGCGGATGATTCCCCCCATCCGCTTCATGGCGACACCCCTCGCCGTCCGCCCTTTCCTGTCCTCCAGGCGCCGGCGCCGTACGCCCCCACGGCACCGGGCCGCACCGGCCGGGTCGGCGGTCCCCGATGCCGTCGGCCCGGCGCCCCCCGCCCGGCGACGCCGGTCCCCCGGCGATCCGGAGACCCCCTGACACCGGGCGCCTACACGACCGCATCGGCCCGCGGCGGACCATACGCCGCCGCGGGCCGATGCCCTTTTACAGCGTCAGCCGCCAGGTCTGCTCGACCAGGTCCCGGCCGAAAGCGTGATGTGGTGCCTCCTCGACGAGCTCGAAGCCGGCGCGCTGGTAGATCCGCCGCGCGCCGGCCAGCACGTCGTTGGTCCACAGCACCAGCTCGTCGTATCCCGACCGCCGGGCGAACCGCACGCACTCTTCCACCAGGCGCTCGCCGATCCCCCTGCCGCGCGCCGACGGCTCCACCAGGAGCAGCCGGAGCTGCGCCACGCGCTCGCTTTTCGGCACGCAGAAGACACATCCGGCCGGCTCGCCGTCGATCTCGGCGATCCAGGCGTCGCCGCGCTCGCGCCCGCCTTCGACATAGTCCGCGACCACCCGGGCGACCAGCGCCTCGAAGGTCGCGTCCCAGCCGTACTCGGCGGCGTACACCGCGCCGTGGCGCTGGACCACCCAGCCGAAGTCCCCCGGCCCGAAGGCCCGCAGCACGCACAGCTCCGGGCTCCGGCGATCGCCGAGGATCGCCTCGACGGCCCCCATGGCCCCGACGAGGCGGCGCTGGTCCTCTTCGGACAGGTCCGCCAGGATCCGCCCGATCTGGTCGCCGGACCGCGCGTCGAGTTCGCGGTAGACCGCGCGCCCCCGGTCGGTCAGCCCGACCACCTGCCGGCGGGCGTCATCGGCCGAGCGCTCGCGGTGGATCAGCCCGTCCGCGTGAAAGCGCGACAGGATGCGGCTGACGTAGCCCGCATCGACGTCGAGCGATCGGCGCAGGCCGGCGACCTCCGACCGGTCGCGCTGCGCCAGTTCGAAGATCACCCGTGCCTCGGTGAGGGAGTACGGGGTCTCCAGCAGACCCTCACCGACGACGCCGATGAGCTTCGTGTAGAAGCGGGTTGAAGGCGCGGACGGCGCTGATCCGATCAGGTGGAACCGCGGGTCCGGCGACGGCAGTATTCATTGCCCACCTCAAAGATTACGTTGACGGAGTCAACGATATCGCTGAGTCGTATCCCGGTCCATGGGGTTCGAGGCCGGGATGCTGCCGTCAGGCGACGTTGGGGGCGGGCTCGGTGCGGTCGCGCAGCTCGGCGACGACCTTGCGCTCGACGTAGAACGTCAGGAACGGGACCACGCCCGCCAGCACGATCAGCGCGACCCGGCTCAGCGGCCAGCGCACCCGGCGGTAGAGGTCGAAGGTGGTCAGCAGGTAGAGCGGGTAACACACCACGCCGTGCGGCAGGCCGACCAGGTTCGAGAGCGTCCCGTCGTGCGCGAAGATCTTCAGCGGGACGGCCACGAAGAACAGAATGATCAGCAGCGTGCCGGTCACGTACGCCATGACGCGGTAACGGGTCACCGCTCCTTGCACGGGTCGTCCTTCCATCGGGCCGGCGCCGTCAGTGGCGCGTGGTCTCGTCGTTGAGCCGGGCGAGACGGCGGTTGTAGGCCGCCAGCTCCTCGTCGTCCGTATCGTCGATCTCCACCCACGGCGCGGCACGCCCCGGCACGATCGTGCCCGGGTCGCTCTCGCCGCGCAGCTCGTCGCGCACCATCCGGACCCACATCGCCACGACGAAGATCGCGAACATCGGCCACTCGATGACGTAGGCCCAGCTCTGCAGATTTCCGCCCT
>JAOPYG010000455.1 GCA_025964685.1 Actinoallomurus sp.
TCGGCGCGCGCCGCGCTTCTCCCGTTGCTCGCCGCCGTCGCCGTCGCCGCCGCCGGGCCGATCGCGTACACCCCGTGGACCCGGCCGGTGGGCCGGCCGTTGACGGTGGCGCTCGTGCAGCCGGGCGTCGTGGACGGACCGGGCCCGCGGTTCGCCGCGGGGGAGCGGATCACGGCGGCGCTGCCCCGCGCGGACCTAGTCGTCTGGGGAGAGAGCAGCGTGGGCTTCGACCTGCGCCGGCGGGCCGACCTGGTGGCCCGGCTGGCCGCGCTCGCCCGCGCGCACGGCCCACTGCTCGTCAACGAGGACGCGCGGGACGCTTCCGGGCGCATCTCGAAGAGCGCGGTGCTCATCGGCCCGGACGGGATGCGGGGCCGGTACGTCAAGAACCGGCTGGTGCCCTTCGGCGAGTACATCCCGCTGCGCGGGGCGCTCGGCTGGCTCACCCACGTCAGCCAGGCGGCCGAACAGGACCGCGTGCCCGGCACGGGCGTCGTGATGATGCGTGCGGGCGTGCCGTTCGGACCGCTGGTCTGCTTCGAGTCGACCTTTCCCGACCTGGGACGTGAGGTCGTCCGCCGGGGGGCCCGGATGATCGTGTACGAGTCGGCGACGTCGACGTTCCAGGGCAGCTGGGCGCCGCCGCAGCACGCCTCGCTCGGCGCGGTACGGGCGGCGGAGACCGGGCGGCCGGTCGTGCAGGCCGCGCTGACCGGCGTCTCGGCGGCGTACGACTCGCGCGGGCGCCGGCTGGCGTGGCTGGACACGCCGAGGCGTGGGTCGGCCGTGGTGCGGGTCTCACCGTCGCGTGGCCGTACGCCCTATGACCGGTTCGGCGACTATGTGCCCTGGTTCGCCGTCATCATCGCGGCCGGAACCGGTCTCCGCGCACGACTGCGCGGCAGATCCGCCGCGACGGACTCATGCCGACGGCGGATGCGGTCTGGTGCGAGTGGTGTGGATGAGGCACAATGACCGGGCGGTCATCTGTCCGCCTGGATGCGAGGACGTTGGGGAAGACGAACCTCGCAACGCTCCCAGGAGGTCCGGTGTCCGCACGTGGCGTTTTCTACGTCCACTCAGCGCCACCTGCGCTGTGCCCGCACATCGAGTGGGCCGCCGCAGGTGTCCTTGGTGTACCCGTCTCCCTGCCGTGGAGCGATCAGCCCGCGGCTCCGGGGACGATGCGCACCGAGCTGTGCTGGGAAGCACGCCCCGGCACAGCGGCCGGCATCGTGTCGGCGCTGCGCGACTGGCGCCTGCTGCGCTTCGAGGTGACCGAAGACGCCACGCCCGGATGCGACGGCGTCCGCTACAGCGTCACCCCCTCCCTCGGCGCCTTCACGGCCGTGATCGGTGCCAACGGCGACGTCCACGTCCCAGAAGACCGCCTGCGCACCGCGATGGCCAACGCGCTGGCCGGCAAGGCGACCTTCGAGCACGAGGTCGACCGCCTTCTCGGCAAGCCGTGGGACGACGAGCTGGAGCCCTTCCGCAGGGCCGGCGACGGCGCCCCGGTGCGCTGGCTGCACGCGGCCGGCTGACCGCGGACCGCTCCGCCGCGCCCTTACCGGCAGGTGCCGCGCGTGGTCGCGGTGTTACCGCGACGTACCGCGACGGTGGACGGCGGTACGGTCGCGGATCTTCCCGACGTTCTTCCACGCCCTCCTCGGCATCGGAGACCCCCTCAACGAGCCGCCCGATGAAGCATCGATCGCCGCCGATGTCGATCTCGCACCGATCCGAAAGGCCGTCGCCGCGCTCCTGCCGTCCCAGCAGGTCGGTACGCCCTAGTGCCCTGACAGCAAGCCGTGGCCAGAACCCGAACGCCCCGTCCAGGGCTGACCTGGACGGGGCGTGCCGTACCTGGGCGGTCTCCGGGCGGTGCCCGGGACGCCGTTAGAGGGGGATGTTGCCGTGGGCGCCGCGGGCGGGGGTCGCTTCGGCGATCGCCTGGGCGATGGCGCGGCGGGTCTTCGCCGGGTCGATGACCTCGTCGATGACGCCCAGGTCCTGGGCGCGCTGAAGGCCACCGGCGATCTTCTCGTGTTCGGCCGCGAGCTGTTCCTCCAGCGCGTGGCGCTCCTCTTCCGGTGCGGCGGCCAGCTTGCGCCGGTGCAGGATGCGCACCGCGGCGACCGCGCCCATCACGGCGACCTGGGCGGTCGGCCAGGCGAACACCTTCGTCGCGCCCAGGGAACGGGAGTTCATCGCGATGTACGCGCCGCCGTACGTCTTGCGGGTCACGAGCGTCACGCGCGGGACGACCGCCTCGGCGAACGCGTGCAGCAGCTTGGCGCCGCGGCGTACGACGCCGTCGTGTTCCTGGCCGACACCCGGCAGGTAGCCGGGGACGTCGACGACGACGATCAGCGGCACTCCGAAGGAGTCGCACATGCGCACGAACCGTGCCGCCTTCTCCGCCGAGGTGGAGTCGAGGCAGCCGCCGAGGCGCATCGGGTTGTTGGCGATGACGCCGACGGTCCGGCCGCCCAGCCGGCCCAGGGTCGTGGTGATGTTCGGCGCCCACTTGGGGTGCAGCTCGATGGACTCCGTGGTGTCGTCGAGCAGGCCGGCGACGACCGGGCGGATGTCGTAGGCGCGCCGAGGGTTCTCCGGCAGGATGCCGCCCAGGTCGACCTCGGCGACCTCCTCGGGGCGCATCCGGCCCTGGTGGCCGAGCAGCGTCGTGAGCCACCGGGCCTTGAGCAGCGCCTCGGCGTCGGTCTTGGTCACCACGTGCACGACGCCGCTGCGCTTGCTGTGGGGCTCGGGACCGCCCAGCCCCGCCATGTCGATCACTTCGCCGGTCACCGACCGTACGACGTCCGGGCCGGTCACGAAGATGCGGCCGCCCTCGGACAGGATGACGATGTCGGTGAGCGCCGGGCCGTACGCGGCTCCGCCGGCGGCGGCGCCGAGCACGACCGAGATCTGCGGCACCACGCCGGAGGCGTGGGTCATCGCCTTGAAGATCAGGCCGACGCCGTGCAGCGACTCGACGCCTT
>JAOPYG010000191.1 GCA_025964685.1 Actinoallomurus sp.
TCCGCGAGCGCGCGCCCGATCCCGCTGGAAGCGCCGGTCACGAGCGCCAGGGGCCTGGTCTGCTGAGTCATGTCGTTCACTCCTCTCCACCTTCAGGGGTCAGCGCTACCCCGACATTCGGCGAACCAACACGACGGCGTCGCTGCTCGAGCGGGTTGATGAGGCGCGCTGTGGGAGACCTGGCGCCTGCGATGCACCGCGCGTTCCGGCAGATCGGTGAACGCCTTGACTCGCTGAGGCTCACGGTGCTCGACCGGACCCAGGCCCACGAACGCGGTGAGGTGCCGGTCGACGTGCCCATCGTGCTACTGGCACGGCACGCGGCCGGCGAGCCGCTGCGCTGGACCGCCCAGCAGACCTACCTCAACCCCTTCCCCGGCGATCTACGGCGCCGGCTGTGGTCCGCCGACGCGTCCGAGCTGACCTGGCACGGCGATACGCAGGGCAGCTGAGCGTCAAGGCCGCGCCAAACCCCGGCCGTTCGGCGGCCGTCCGGTGTTGGCTGTTGTGGTCCGTACGCCGGCCGCACTGGGGGGGAGCATGCCGGGCCAGCACAGACCCGAGCTCAGCGTCACACAACTGATCGCCGGTGCCGGCGCCACGGTCACCGCGACGGTGGCCGCCTCGTACTTCGGCGTGGGCGGCACCCTCATCGGGGCCGGCGCGGTGAGCGTACTGTCCACGATCGGAGCCACCTTCTACCAGCACTTCCTCGACCGCGGCAAAGAACAGATCGCGGCGAAGATACCGGCACGCACAGGGGCAGGTGGCGGCGGGGACGAGGCACCCTCCGGCCCTCCGCCCGGTCCCGAACGACCGGCGAAGCGTCCGGGGCCGAAGTGGTACGTCCTGTGCGGCGCGGCGGGCGGGGTCTTCCTCGCCGTGATGGGGATCGTCACCGCGTTCGAGCTGGCCACCGGCCGCCCGCTGTCCAACACCCTGCAGGGCGGCTCGGCGCGGGGCACGTCCTTTCATCCGGTCCGTGGCCACGCGCGGCCGGCACCCACCTCACCGGGCTCCGGGCAGGCGACCCCGACGGCCGATTCGACGGCCACGGCGACGCCCTCCGCTCGGGCGACACCTGGGCGGACACCGCTGACGACGCCGACGCCCGCGGCCAGCGGCCTACCGTTGCCCCTGCCCGGACGGCGCTCCGCCCCGGCCGAGGCGACCGGCGACCCGGCCGTTCCGCGTTCGCCCGAGCCACAGCGGCTTCCCGACGACGAGGACCCCTGGCACACTCCCTGACCAGGCACGAGCGGACTCTCGCCCGTGCCCGGGACAGGGCGCGGGCGAGCTCGGTAGGTGATCAGACGCGCGGGCGCGGGATGGACCCGGTCTCCTGCTTGGGCGGTGTCTGGGTCTTGCCGGGGAGCTTCGGAGCCGGCAGGGTCTCGACCTCCTTCTCCGCCTCCTCGAGCTGGCTCTTGGTGTCCGGGAGCTGGGGCGGGCTCGCCGTCGAGGCGACACCCAGGGCCGAGGTCAGGTCGCCGAAGGTCGAGCGGCGCCAGGCGGTCAGGTTGGGCACCTTCACGCCGGTCAACAGCTCGAGCAGGCGCAGGGTGGAGGTGTGGTCGAACTTCTCGGTGGCCACCCAGCCGCCCATCGTCCACGGGGAGATGAGCAGGCACGGTACGCGGAAGCCGCCCCCGATCGGCAGGCTCTTCACGAACTCCCCCGCGGTCCCCGCCGCGGGCACCGGCGGCGGCACGTGGTCGAACAGCCCGTCGTTCTCGTCGTAGTTGAGGATGAACAGCGTCTTCTTCCACACGTCCGGGTTGGAGGCGATGGCGTCGATCTTGCTGGCCACGTAGTCCGCGCCGGCCGCAGGCATGTAGTCCGGGTGCTCGGACTGGGTGCTGGTCGGAATGATCCACGACACCGCGGGCAGCTTGTCGTGCGCGGCGTCGTACTCGAACTGGCCCGCCGAGGAGACGGCCATGCCGCTCTTGTACAGGGTGGAGCTCGTCGAGGCGTTCTGGAACGCGCCGAAGTACTCCAGCATGTTGCAGCCGTAGTCGTCGCTCTCCTGGTAGACCTTCCAGGTGACTCCGGCGGTGGTCAGTGCCTCCGGATAGGTCTTCCAGGCGTACGGCGTCGGGTCGGCGTTGCTGATCACCGGACCGCCTTTGGTGCCGCCCGCGTCGATGCCGGCGCTCATGAGGTAAAGCCGGTTCGGCCACGTCGGGCCCATGACGGAGCTGAAGTAGTTGTCGCAAATGGTGAACGACTCCGCCAGCGCGAACTGGAAGGGAATGTCTTCGCGGGTGTGGTAGCCCATGACGTACGGCCCGTTGGCACCGTCGGCGCTGCGGTGCGCCGGCAGCCACTTGTCCATCTTCCCGTTGTTCCACGCCTGGTGCTGCACACTCCAGGCGTGGCTCGTCGACGGGATCGACTGGGCACTGGTCGTGTGCGTGTCGAGGTGGAAGGGCAGCACGTAACCGGCCGCGTTGACGGTGTCGGGCTGGTAGAACACCGACTTTCCGGTGCTCAGCTTGATCGCCTTGGGGTCGGAGAAGCCGCGTACGCCGGGCAGCGTGCCGTCGTAGTGGTCGAACGAACGGTTCTCCTGCATCAGGATCACGACGTGCTGGATGTCGCTGAGGGAGAAGGCCATCCGCTCGGGCGTCTCGGCGAGCGCGCGTCTGACGTTGGCGGGAAGGAACTCGGCGGCGAACGTGGCGGCGGCCACGGCGCCGGCCGCGCCGAAGAGGCGTCGGCGGGTCATGTCGGGCATCGGGGCGCTCCCGTCTGGCAGGGGGATGCGGGGCACGATGGAGACTGACTCGCGGGAGGGGCGGGCGCGATGCGGCGAGATGAACGAGAGACGGCAAATGGGTCAATAGGCGTAATAACCAGCTCTGACAGCAACTGTCATGGCCGATGTCGTTCTGAATTCAGCGATCCGCCCCGCGGATGTAAACCATTGGTCAGATGACCGCTACGGATCGCAATCGTCACAGTCGGCGCATGAAAAGGGCCCGCCACGAACGTGGCGGGCCCTTGCGTCAGCGAGCTACCAGCGGTACCAACGACCGCGCGCACCTGAGGCTCCGGCACCACGGAAGATGAATCCGAGGAGCCAGACCACCAGCACGATCACGGCGATCCACCAGAGCGCCTTCAGCGCGAAGCCGGCACCGAACAGGATGAGTGCCAGCAGCAGAACCAGAATCAACGGAACCATTGTCATTACCTCCCGGCCCGCGATTACCCGCGCTCGGACGGTTCATGCAACAAGCCGCGAATGTTTTCCAGCCGGCCCGCCCGAGGGCGCGGACCCTGGCATCGCCGAGCTGCCGGCGAAGACATCGCCACCGTACGACGGCGGCGCGACGGCAACTCTCACGTCCGTAGGACCATTGGCCGGCTCTATCGCGGGTAGCGCACCATCATGCGGATCGTGATCACGGGCGCCACGGGAAATGTCGGCTCGAGCACGGTGCGGGCGCTGGCGGCGGACGCGGCCGTCACGTCGGTGCTCGGCCTCGCCCGGCGCATGCCGGAGCTGGAAGTGCCGAAGGCCGAGTGGGCGGAGGCCGACGTCACCACGAGCGACCTTGTGCCCTTGTTCCGAGACGCCGATGCCGTCGTCCACCTCGCCTGGGCGTTCCAGCCCACCCACGATTCGGTGGCGACCTGGCGGACCAACGTCCTGGGCAGCGGCCGGGTGTTCGAGGCGGTGGCCGCGGCCGGCGTGCCGTCGCTCGTCTACGGCTCGTCGGTCGGGGCCTACTCCCCCGGCCCCAAGGATCGGGCCGTCGACGAGTCGTGGCCGACCGACGGCTGGCCCGGTGCGTCGTACACACGGGAGAAGGCCTATGTGGAGCGGCTCCTGGACGTCTTCGAGGCCCGGCATCCGGAGTCCCGGGTCGTACGGCTCCGGCCGGGCTTCATCTTCAAGCGTGAGGCGGCGCAGGAACAGCGCCGCATCTTCGGCGGCCCGCTGATGCCCAACGTCGACGCCCGTCTCCTGCCGATCGTCCCGGACGTTCCGGGCCTGCGGTTCCAGGTGCTGACCACCGCGGACGCCGCCGAGGCGTACCGCCTGGCCGCGCTGGGACAGGCCCGCGGGGCGTTCAACATCGCCGCGGACCCGGTGATCGGCACCCCGGAGCTCGCCGAGCTGCTGGGCGCTCGGCCGGTACGGGTGCCCGCCGCCGTGGCGCGGACCGCCGTGGCGGCCGGGTGGCGGCTGAACCTGCTCCCCGCCTCGCCCGGCCTGTTCGACGCCGTCCTGCACCTTCCGATCATGGACTCCACCCGCGCACGCGAGGAACTCGGCTGGGCGCCACGGCACAACGCGATCGAGGCACTCCAGGAGTTCCTCATCGGACTGCGGGACGACGAAGGGATGCCCACTCCGCCGCTCGCGTCCCGGCCGGTCGGCCGAGTCCGCGAGGTCCTGACCGGCCGGCGGCCTCTTTCCTGAGCCGCGCCCGGGTGGGGCGGGCTCCAGGCCGCGGGAGCTGACCGCGCTCAGGCGTCGCTGAGCAGCTGGCTGTGCAACTCGGCGAGCGTCCGGCTGATGAGCCGGGACACGTGCATCTGCGACAGGTTCATCAGCTCGGCGATCTCGGTCTGCGTCTTGTTGCCGTAGAAGCGGTACAGCAGGATCATGCGTTCGCGCTCGGGCAGCCGGTCCAGCATCGGGCGTACGGCGATGTGGTCGACGGCCACCTCGATCGCGTCGTCATCCTCGCCGATCAGGTCGCCGTAGGTCTCGGCACCGTCTTCGTCGCCGATCGGGGTGTCGAGCGACATCGGCCGATAGGCGTCGAACGCGCCGAGCACCTCGACGGCCTCTTCTTCGCTGATCTCCAGGATCTTCGCTATCTCCGGCACCGTGGGGGCACGGTTGTGCTCACGGGAGAAGTCGCGCCGGGCGTCGCGCATGGCCAGCCGGAGTTCTTGCAGGCGGCGCGGCATGCGGAGCAGCCAGGTGCGGTCCCGGAAATGCCGTTTGACCTCGCCGGTCATCGTCGGGCCCGCGTAGGCCAGGAACCTTTCCCCTCGGGTCGCGTCGTAGCGGTTGATGGCCTTGACCAGGCCGAGCATCGCAGCCTGCTGCACGTCCTCGACGGGCTCGTCGTACTGCGCGTAGCGGCGGGCGATGCCGCGGGCGATCGGAATGTGCATGCGCACGAGCTCCGAGCGAATGTCCTCGCGGCGCGGATCTCCCTGAATCAATGTCTGGAGTTCGCCGAGCAGCGCCTCAGCGCGGCCGTCGTCATAGTCAATTCGAGCAGGCATGGCTGGTCTCCGGCAGAAGTACGAAGGAACACTTGTGTCTTGGTCGGATCAGACACGCGTTGCTACGTGGCTTCGCTGGTTCGCAAGAACCTGCATGGGAACGTGCTCGCTGGTTGCATGGCAGCCCTCACCTGACATTGGTCTGGTAGTGAGGGCCACGCTGTTGGACCCGCCGCTCGGCGTCTTCCGCCTGAGCGAAGTCCCTTCACGGTCTACCGGTGCGCCGCCGAAGTCAAGCTCCGTCCTGGACGCTAGTCGACCTCGGCGCTGCCGCTGACGCGGAGCTTGCGGCGGGCCCGTTCGTAGAACGTGGTGCCACCGAGCCGGATGACCTGGGCCGCGGCGGGCAGGGCGGTGACGGCGAGGCGGTCACCGGCGGACAGGTGCGCGACCACCCTGCCGTCCACCTCGACCGCGAGATCACCGGAGACCGGCAGCAGTTCGAGCGTGACTCCCTCATCGGCCGAAAGCATGATCGCCCGGTTGAACGCCGAGTGGGCGGCCGCGGGGATCACCAGGAAACCCTCCACGGTCGGGGAGACGATCGGCCCACCCGCGGAGAAGCTGTACGCGGTCGAACCGGTGGAGGTGGCCACGATGACCGCGTCCGCGGCGTACCGCACGAAAGGATGGCCCTCGACGGAGACGGCCAGCGCCGCCAGCCCGTCACCGGGGATCCGGACCAGCGCGATGTCGTTGAAGGCGGTCACGACACGCCCATCGGGCAGTTCGCCGCACACCGCCATCCGCGGCTCGACCTGGTACCGATGGCCATCGATGGAGGTCAGCGCCCCGGCGAGGTCGGCGACGTCGATCTCGGCGAGGAACCCCAGCCTGCCGAGGTTCACTCCGAGCACCGGCGTGCTCGGCCCGGCGGCCAGCCGCATGGTGCGCAACATCGTGCCGTCGCCCCCCAGGCTGACGAGCAGGTCGGCGCGCTCGATCATCTCCTCAGGCGGGACCGCCACCGCGCTGCAGTCGATCCGCCCGATCTCGTCGGGCAGGCCAAGGACGGTTCCGTCCCTGCTCGCGGCCCACTTGATGATCGCCTCGATGGCCGGCTCCGAATCCCGCTTCGGATGCAGCACCAGTCCGACCGTGTTCACCATGCCCATGTTCAGAACTCTACGAGTGCCCACGACGGACGGGAAACGTTTGCCCACGACGGACGGGAAACGTTCCGCCTCTCCGGCCGACCACGGATCGGATGAATGATCTGTGTCGGAGGGGTACGGCGGTAGCCGTGATGGAAAGGAGCGCCGATGGCTGAAAAGAGCGCCAAGCACGGGGCACGGCTCGATGACCGGCTCCAGCACGAGACCGAGGGACTCGTACGCGGCAACGGCCCGACCCACGCCGAACAGGGCAACGATCCTGAGCCGGTGGAGACCGACTCCGGACGAGATCCGACGGCCGCCGGTACGTCCCGCGCCGTGGGAACGCCGCCCGGCATGACCACCGCCGACGTCGAGAATCGCAGCGCGTTCGCCAAGATCCTGGCCGGTGTCCGCTATCCCGCCGGACCGGACCGGCTGTCCGCACACGTCGCGGACGAAGGCGCGCCGGAGGTGGCGATCCGGGCGCTCGCCGACCTGCCGGAGCGGGAGTATGCCGGGCTTCCGGACGTCATGGACGCCCTCGGCTACGGCCACGAGACCGACAGGTTCTGAAGCCTCAGTGACGCCCCGGCTCGAGCAGGGGCGTCATCGTGTCCGGCAGGGGCGTGCCGCTTCCCGCCGGTGAGGTCATCGCTCCTCGCGGAACGTCACGTGCCGCCGCGCGACCGGGTCGTACTTGCGCAGCTCCAGCCGGTCGGGGTCGTTACGGCGGCTCTTGCGCGTCACGTACGTGTACCCGGTGCTCGCCGTGGAGCGGAGCTTGACGACCGGGCGCAGTTGGTTGCGTGCCATGATCTGCTCTCCTCGTGAAATGATTTTCATTTTCACGAACCTCACGGCACAACGGGATATTCCGCGACCGGACCACGGCGAAACGGGCCCGCCGCGAGAGTGCGGCGGGCCCGTTCGGTTCGGTCGACTCAGAAGGCTCCGGTGCCGTTCGGCGTGCCGAGGCCGGTCGGGCCGTCCCAGCCGGCGCCGGCCTTGCACCACTTGGTGGTGGTGCAGGTGCCGTTGCTGCCCGAGGTGACGTCGAACAGCGACCCGCTGTGCGAGTAGGGGTAGTTGTTGTCGACGCTCGCGGCGTTGCCGGCCAGGCCGTAGACGCCGCCGATGATCGGTGCTGCGACGCTGGTGCCGCCGAAGATCATCCAGCCGCTCTGGCCCTGGTAGGGGGTGCTGTCGTAGACGGCGACACCGGTGGCCGGGTCGGCGACGGCGGAGACGTCGGCGACGGCGCGCCTGGAGCAGCCGGTAAGACCGGACTGGCCGGTCAGCGCGGTGTTGTAGCTGGAGCAGCCGCTACCGGCACCGCTCCACGCGGTCTCGGTCCAACCGCGGGTGTTGCTCGCGGTCTTGAGCGAGGTGCCGCCGACGGCGGTCACGTAGTGCGAGGAGGCGGGGTACTCGACGCCGTAGCCGGCGTCGCCGGAGCTGACCGTGATGGCCTTGCCCGGGTGGTTGTAGTACGAACCGTAGGTCGAGTCAGAGGCGTCCGAGCCGCCGTAGCTGTTGCTGATGACGTTCGCGAGCCGTGCCGCGGTGTTCACCGCGGTGCCGAGGTTGGCGAAGGAGGGGGACGTCGCCTCGACCAGCACGATCTTGCAGTTCGGGCAGACCGCGGAGACCATGTCGACGTCGAGAGAGATCTCCTGCGCCCAGCCGGCGTCGGTCGCCGGGTAGGACGTGCCGCCGGTCTGGTTGACCTTCTTGAAGCAGCCGTTCGCGGTCGTGCAGGCAGGAAGCCCGTACTGACTGCGGTACGTGGCCAGGTCCGCCTCGGCGTTCGGGGCGTTGTAGGCGTCGACGATCGCGACCGTCTGGCCGGATCCCGCGGTGGACGAGGGCAGCTTGTAGGCGCTCTGCAGGTTCGCCGGCGACAGACCGGACGGGGCGACGGCCTCGGCCCGGAGCGACTTCGCGCTGGTGGCGACGTCATTGCGTACGAGCGCGGTGCAGCTCGCGTAGCCCGCCTTCGCGGTGGCGCAGGAGTGGTGGAACGGATGGGGGACGGCGGGCGCGGCTCCGGCCGCGCTGGAGAGGAAAGGGACCAGAGCGAGCAGCAGCCCGCCCACGATGGTCCCGGATACGCGTCGTCGCATGGGGGGTCTCCTCAGAGCCGGCGGGAGGGGTACGACGAGCGAATCCTGGCATATGACACATCAGGACATGAAGCACAAAAATCGGTCGATCTTTCAGCATGATCACTGCTTTTGTCAGAACGCAGTTGAGGCTTCGTGAGACGCGGACCGGCGGCTCATGCGCGGCAGTTTGGTCAAGCCTCGGCAAAGTCGGCTGCCAGACGGCGTGACGGCCGGGGGGTCGGACCGCTCCGAGGGACACCGAAACAACCTGGTGAACAGCGCAGTGACGAGGGCTGTCAAGGCGACGACGGGACCACTGTCGGCCAGCTCCGGATGTAATCCACATCACGCCGCGACCGCTTGCCAAGTCGCGACGGAACGGGGCCGCCCCCACCCTCCATCGGGTGAGAACGGCCCCGGTTCATGCCGTACGCGTCAGCCCTCGTCCTCCACGCGCATCGCGCTCTCCTCGGCGGTGAAACCGCCTGTGTCCTGCCCGACGTCCGTGGCGATCTCCTGGCTCTCGGTGTCGGTGCGCATCCCTTCGTCCTGCTGGACGAGCCGCCCGGTTTCGCGGGGTGTCGTGTTCGCGGCACCCGGCTGACCGACGTCGGGCTCCTCCCGGCTCAGCCGGCCGTCCAGCGACTCGCCCTCGCTCCGTTCTTCGGCGGTGGTGCCGAAGTCGTCGACGGCGATCGGCCGGTCACCGGGCACCGGAGCCCGCTGGGGATCCTCGGCCCAGTACTGCTCGGGATAACCGTCCTGCAGGTCCGGGATGCCCTCATCCTCCATCTCGGAGTGGATATCACGCTCTGTCATGTCAGCCTCCCTCTGTCTCACAGCGAGCGCAGGGCCGGCAGGAGCTCGCGCTCCGCCCAGCCCATGAACTCGTCCTGGTGCTCCGCGCCGATCTGCACAAGGGCGATCTCGTCGAACCCCGCGTCGATGAACGGCTTGATCTTGGTGACGTGCTCGTCGACGTCCGGCCCGCACGGCAGTTGCTCGGCGACCTGTTCGGGGGTCACGAACTCCGTGGCGGACTCGAACGCCGGCGGCCCGGGCAGGTCCGCGTTGACCTTCCAGCCGAGGCCGAACCAGCGGAACTGCTCGTGAGCCCGCTTGATCGCGGCGTCGCGGTCGGTGTCGTACGCGACGGCGATCTGCCCGACCCGCGGTTTGCCCGCGCCGCCCGCGGCGTCGAACATCTCGCCGAGTTCCGCCTTGGGCTCCGTGGCGATCATGACGTCGGCCTTCTCGCCGGCGAGCCGGCAGGACTCCTTGCCGGAGACCGCGACGCCGATCGGCACCCGGGTCTCGGGCAGGTCCCACAGCTTCGCCTGCTCGACGTCGAAGTACTCGCCCCGGTAGGTCACGTTGCCTCCGTCGAAGAGCGCGGAGATCACATCGACCGCCTCGCTGAGCATCTCGTGGCGTACGCCGGCCATGGGCCACCGCTCACCCACGACGTGCTCGTTGAGGTTCTCCCCGGCGCCCAGCCCGAGCCGGAAACGCCCGCCGGCCAGGATCTGCACGGTCGCGGCCTTCTGTGCCACGACGGCGGGGTGATACCGCATGATCGGGCAGGTCACGAAGGTCATCAGCGGGATCCGCTCGGTCGCCTGGGCCGCGGCGCCCAGGATCGACCACGCGTAGCCGGAGTGGCCCTGCGAATTCAGCCAGGGCTGATAGTGGTCGCTGATGACGGAGAAGTCGAAGCCGGCGCGCTCGGCCGACTGGACGTCGCGTACGAGCTGGTCGGGAGGCGCCTGCTCGCACATCATGGTGTATCCGAAGGCGGTCATCTCCGTTGCTCCTTCCCTTCATTCGTACGTACGCCCGCACCGCGAGCCCTACCCGTACGCGTGCGGTGCATTCGGAGTGCGCGGACGCCTATCGCCGCGAGAGTCGCGCCTGCGGGCGCCTGCTCCGGGCTCTGATCAGGGCCTCGCGCTGTTGTTCGGTGCGCCCGCCCCAGATGCCGTGCTTGATGCGGTTGACCAGCGCGTACTGGAGGCACTCGGCCTCGACGTGACAGCCGTCACAGATCGAGGTCGCCTGCCGGATCTGGTCGGCGCCGGCCTCGCTCGCGCTGATCGGGAAGAACAGTTCGGGGTCTTCGTCATGGCACGCGCCCCCGGTCATCCAGGGTGCGCGGGCCATGTCGGTGAGACTGGCGGTCATGACTCCTTCTCAGGGGGGGAAGCGGTCAAGAGTCGGTCGCCGCTGCACGATCGGGTCACCCGGCGCCGCGACTCGGCGTACGCCTGGTCCCGGTTCACGGCGAGGGCCGCCCCGTCGCGGGACGGCCCTGCCAACCACATGGATCAGGGCTCCGGACGGTCGACGTTCCCCCGCCAGCCCCCGGTCTCCCGACCGCGGCGTTCGATGAACTCCTTGAACCGCTTGAGGTCGGACTTGGCCCGGCGTTTGAGCAGGCCGGACTTGTCGGCGACGTTTTCCACGAACCCCTCCGGTTCGACGTCCATCTGGGTGGTGACACGCGTGGTGTCCTCACCCGTGCGGTGGAACGTGACGACGCCGGCATGGTCGGGCCCGTCGACGGAGTGCCAGGCGACACGCTCGTCCGGAATCTGCTCGGTGATCTGTGCGTCGAACTCCCGGGTCACCCCGGCCACCGTGACACGCCAGTGCGTCATCGTGTCCGTGACCTGGTCGACCTCTTCGACGCCCTCCATGAACTCCGGGAACTCCGCGAACTGGGTCCACTGGTTGTAGACCGTGCGGATCGGAACGTTGACGTCAACACTCTCGGTTACGCTGCTCATCGCGTACCTCCACTCATCGTGTTCGGGTACACAGGTCGCGCTACCCGGCCCTTCCTGGGACAAACAGCCCCCGTCCAAGATCACCGCCAAATCTCGCCAGCGTGTGGCCGTGGTGAATCAACGGCGGTTGATGGGGGTAGGGCGGGGCCCATGACCGAAAACGACGACCTTGGACACGAGCCGGATGAGACACATGACCGCGCGTTCGCACCGGTGACGCGGGACTCCGATGCCCGCGGCCGAACCGTTCCGCCGGAAGAAGAGGGGATGGCACGGCAGGAGGACGAAGCGGGCGGTACGGGCGTCCCCGGTGTCGACGTAGGGCATCCCGACGCGCTGCCTCCCGACGACGAGGGGGTCCGCCAGGCCGAGGAGCAGGACGACACGCGCTGAGGGTTCTCGGTCCGAAGCGGATGGTTGTCCGGTGCGAAATTCTTGGGATCGAGATTAGTCACCGCTTTCGCGGGTAGCGCGGGATCTCGTCCGTCGGCAGCGTCCGCTGACGGTGTGTCCCGGGCGAGGGGTGGCCGTATGACGATCCGCCGAGAAAGCACCGAACCTCTCGAAGCCGTCCGCACCCGCTTGTACGCGGAGTTCCCGGACCGTACCGCCGAGGTGGCTCGGCAGATCGATCTCGCGATGGCGTGTGCCGAGCACCTCGGCATCAGGGTCACCCCGCAGCTGCTGGAGAACCTCGTCACCGAGCAGCTGCAGGCCAACGCCGCCTCCCGGCCGACCGCGTTCCGTACGCCGGCGGTGCCGCTGGTCTGCCGCGGCCCGCGGCCCGCGAACCGGCGCCGGTGAGACGCCGGCTTCCGGGGGCACAACGCTGTCCTAGGGACATCGTCCACGGGGGGAAGCGTGATGAAGGACCGGATGATCGCCGGACTGCTGGCGGGCGCCGCCGGCACCACGGCTCTCAACGCCGTCACCTACGCCGACATGGCGTTGCGCGGCCGTCCGAGCAGTGATTTGCCGGAGCAGCTGGTGGCCAAGATCACCGACCGGGCGGGGCTGGACCTCGGCCACGAGGAGGCCGCGTCGAACCGCCGTCAGGGGCTGGCCGCACTGCTCGGCTTCGGCGTCGGCCTGGGCGTGGGCGCCGCGTACGGCCTGACCGGAGGCCCGCGTACGCGGGGCGGAATCGCGGCCAGCGCGCTGGCGCTGACGGTCGCGGCCCTGGTGAGCAGTGACCTCCCGGCGACCGCGCTGGGACTGACCGACCCCCGTGAGTGGCCCGCGGGGGCGTGGCTCTCCGATCTCGTGCCCCACCTGGCCTACGGCGTGGTCACCGCGGTCACCTACGACCGGCTGACCCGCCCGCGACGCCGTCGCCGCTGACGGCGAATGCCTGAACTGCCCGACGTCGAAGGCTTCCGTGGCGTGGTCGCCGAGTACGGCACCGGCCGGCGGATCACCGCCGTGCGCGTCGCCGATCCGGGGGTGCTGCGCGGCGTCGGCGCCGGAGAACTGACCGAGACGCTCACCGGACGGTCCTTCGGCGAGCCCGAGCGCCGCGGCAAATGGCTGCTCGTGCCGCTGTCCGGCCCGCTGCTGCTGCTGCACTTCGGCATGACCGGCTCGATGGTCTGGGACACCGGCGAGACGCCGCCCCACCGTCACGACCGGGTGACCTTCGTCCTCACAAACGGCGAACTGCGGTACCGGGACATGCGCAAGCTCCGGGGCATCTGGCTCGCCGCCGATCAGGACGCGGCCGACCGTCTGCTCGCCGACCTCGGCCCGGACGCCCTGACGGTCGGCCGGCGCGAGTTCGACGGGGTGACGAGGGCCCGGCGTCAGATCAAGGCGACGTTGATGGATCAGTCGGCGCTCGCCGGACTCGGCAACCTGCTGGTCGACGAGATCTGCTGGCGAGCCCGGATCCACCCGCGACGGCAGGGCGACCGCCTCACCGAGGCCGAGCGCGGGGAGCTGTACCGGGCGATGCGCCGCGTCCTGCGCGACGCCATCCCGACCGGCCGCGTCCCCGGCCGCCGCTCCTGGCTGACCGGGCACCGCGACGGCCCGCACCCCACCTGTCCCCGCTGCGGCACCGCGCTGGCCCACGGCCGCGCCGCCGGCCGGACCACGGTTTGGTGTCCCCGATGCCAGCCCGATCCGGACTCCGGCTGAGCGTGGAGGGCGATGCCCGGAAACCGGCTGTTTCCAGCAGTCATTCGTGCCTTTGACGACGTTCCGCTTGCGAATGACTTCGTTGCGTAGCAGTATCTGAGCATCCCCAGACCTCCGAGATCGACGCGGTCGAAAGAGGCGTGTGTGAAGACACCAGCGATACTGCAGGCTTTCAAGAATGACATTCTGCCCGCCGACGCGCAGTTGCTGCAGGTCGACGATCCTGTGGCGATCGGTGGGCATCGGCTGGCGGGCCGGCTCAGATCCAGCGGAGCGGGCCTCGTCTACCTGGCACGCGACCGCGGGGCCGAGCTGGTCACGATCAAGACCGCACACCCGGGGACCACCGAGCCCGAGCCGGTACGCGCCCGCCTGCGCGCCGAGGCGGCCTGCGCAAGCCGGCTGCCGGCTGCCTGCACGTCGCGGCTGCTCGAGGACGGCACCGACCAGACACCGCCGTTCCTCGTCGGCGAGCACGTCGAGGGCCCTTCGCTCGAGCGCATCGTCGACGTCAAGGGCCCGCTCTCATCACCCATGGTCACGGCGCTGGCGGCCGATCTCGCCCGGGCGCTCGCCGCCGTCCACGACGCGGGCGTCGTCCACGGCAACCTCACGCCGGCCAACGTGCTCGTCACCAAGGACGGCGTTCGGGTGATCGACTTCGGCGTCGCCGAGGAGGGTTCGGGGGAGCCGGCCGAGATCGGCGCGCTCGCCGACAACCCCGGATGGCTCGCGCCCGAGCTGCTGACCGGCGCATCTCCCAGCCCACGATGTGACGTCTTCGGCTGGGGTTGCCTGATCGCCTACGCCGCCACCGGCCACAGCCCCTATCTCCGCACGCCCGCCGGTGGACCGGCCCGCTTTCAGCCGCTCGACACCGACGTCCTGGACCCCCCGCTCCGGCGGCTGGTCGACGCGTCGGTGAGCGAGGATCCCACCGACCGGCCCGCCGCCGCCCACCTCGTCGCCCGGCTCGACACGACCGACCCGGCGCCTCCGCCGGTGTCCGTTCCACCGGCCGAGTCTCCGGGCGGGCGTCACGAGGCGCGGCGTCCCCGCCGGGTCAGGCCGCGCTCCGCGGCATCGCTGCTGGTCATGCTCGCAGCGGTTCTCATCGCCGTGCCCGCCGCGACCGAGCGGGTCGCGTCGCCGCCTCGGCCCGAGGCGGCCGGAACGGCGCCGCCCAGAGCGGCCGGTCCGATCCCACCGCCCGCGAAAGCCCGCGCCAAACGGTCGTCCAACACCGCCGCGCTGTCGCTCCACGGTCAAGCGTCCCGGGCCGATCGGCGGGACCGTCCCGCCCCAAAAGCCGAGCCGCGGCCGTCGCGGAACCTCGTCTGGATGAGCTGCCCGGGCACGCGCACCGGCTGGTGCTCCATACCTGGAGGAAAGACCGGCACCCCGACGCCGCGACCTTCTGGCTGGCGCATCACCTGGGGCACGGTCGACTGATCCCGCACCTCAGAGCACGGCATCGGCCAAGCGGTCGACCTCATCGAGCCGGGCGATGGTAGGCGTGAGCTGCGCGACCGTTATCGCGATCTTCGCCAGGACGGCGTCGGCGTACGTCGGCCCCAGCACGGCATTGGTCATCAGGCCGATCCGCGATGTCGCGCCCGCGACCGCGGCCAGCGCGGTCAGGGAGT
>JAOPYG010000475.1 GCA_025964685.1 Actinoallomurus sp.
GAGCCGGCCGGGTTCGCCGACCCGCCACCGCTCCGCCGCGCATGGGACTGGACCGCGGAGGGCATCCTGCGGTCGCTGACGGGGTCGCTCGAACGCCTCGGTGTCGACCGCGTGGACGTCGTCTACCTGCACGACCCGGACGACCACGAGGAGGAGGTCTACGCGACGGCGTATCCGGCCCTGGCCGCACTGCGCGACCAGGGCGTCATCGGCGCGATCGGGGCCGGCATGAACCAGACGGCCATGCTGACCCGCTTCGTCGAACGCCTCGACCTCGACGTCGTGCTCTGTGCCGGGCGGTACACCCTCCTCGACCGGTCGGCCCTGGATGACCTGCTGCCGGCCTGTACGCGCCGCGGCACCTCCGTCGTGGTCGGCGGCGTCTACAACTCCGGCCTCCTCGCGGGCGGCACGACGTACGACTACCGGCCCGCACCGCCAGAGCTGCTGGCGCGTGTGGCCCGGCTCGAGGAGGTGTGCGCGGGCCATGGGGTGCCGCTGCGCGCCGCGGCCCTGCGGTACGCGCTCCGGCATCCGGCCGTGGTCTCGGTACTCGCCGGCTGCCGGTCGGCCGCCGAGGTGGACGACAACGCCGACCTGTTCGAGCTGGACATCCCCGACGCCCTCTGGGACGACCTGTGACCGAGCGAAGCGAGGGCACCATGGAGCACAGCATCTTGATCACAGGGCCGACGGAGGAGGTCCTGTGATCTACGTTGACGCGCACCATCATCTCTGGGACACGGCCACGCGTGAGTACGCCTGGATGGACGGGCCGTGGGCCGACCCGATCCGCGGCCGGTTCGACATCGCCCGCTACGCCGCGGCCGACGAGGTCGAGGCGAGCATCGTCGTCCAGGCGGTGATGGACGAGTCCGAGACGCTCGAACTGCTCGGCGGTTGTGCGGCGCCGGTCGCGGGCGTGGTCGGCTGGACCGACCTGACAGCGCCCGACGTGGCCGAGCGCCTGGCCGCGCTGCGGTCCGCCGGATCGCTCGTGGGCATCCGGCACCAGGTACAGGACGAGCCGGACCCCGAGTGGCTGACGCGTCCGCCGGTGGTCCGCGGCATCGCGGCAGTCGGCGCCGCCGGGCTGGTGTACGACCTGCTGGTCAAGCCGCCGCAGGCGGCCGCGGCTCTGGACATCGCACGCCGGCTGCCCGAGGTGTCCTTCGTCCTCGACCACGCCGGCAAGCCGGACATCGCGGGCGGCATGTGGGAGCCGTGGGCGAGCTGGATCACCGACCTGGCCGCCCTGCCGAACGTCGCGGTGAAGCTGTCCGGCTTGGTCACCGAGGCGGGCCCGGACTGGAAGCCGGGCGAGATCCTGCCGTACGCGCGCCACGTGCTGTCCGCGTTCGGGCCCAGCCGGACGATGTACGGCTCCGACTGGCCGGTGTGCACGCTGGCGGCGACGCCCGAGCAGGTACGCACACTCGCCGAGGAAGCGCTGTCGCCCGGTGACCGGTTCGAGGTACTCGGGGCGACCGCGCAACGGATCTACGGGCTAGGTTGAAATCATGCGGGTCGCGCTCTTTCTCACCTGTGTCAATGACACGCTCTTTCCCGGCACCGGGAAGGCGGTCGTCCGGCTGCTCGAGCGACTCGGCTGTGACGTCGACTTCCCGCCGGACCAGACCTGCTGCGGCCAGATGCACTTCAACACCGGATACCGCGACGACGCCCGGCCACTGGCCAGGCGTTTCGGCGCGGTGTTCGACGACTACGAGGCCGTCGTGGTGCCCTCCGGCTCGTGCGCGGCGATGATCCGCGAGTGGTATCCCTCGCTCGGCATCACGCCGCCTGCCGGCGTCTACGAGCTGACGGAGTTCATCGTCGACGTCCTGGGCGTGACCGACGTCGGCGCCTACTTCCCGCATACCGTCACCTATCACCCCACCTGCCACTCGCTGCGTTCGCTGAAGGTCGGTTCGCGTCCGCTGGACCTGCTGTCGTCGGTGCGCGGGCTGACGCTCGTGCCGCTCGGCGGGGCGGAGGAGTGCTGCGGCTTCGGCGGGACGTTCTCGCTGAAGAACCCCGCGGTGTCGGCCGCGATGTGCTCGGACAAGGTGCGGGGCGTGCTCGACACACAGGCCGAGGTGCTCTGCGCCGCCGACAACTCCTGTCTGATGCACATCGGCGGCGCGCTGTCGCGGCAGCGTACGGGCGTACGGGTGATGCACCTGGCGGAGATCCTCGCTGCCACGGAGGCCGATCGATGAGCGAGCGAATCGAGCGAATCGAGCGAATCGACAAGCAGAGCACCCTGGTCGCTCCTCCGACGAAGAAGGGCTCATGAACAGCTTCGTGGGAATGCCGAGCTTCCCTGAGGCGTCGAGCGTCGCGGTCGGTGACGCGCAGCTCCGGCACAACCTGCGCAAGGCCACGCACACGATCCGCGCCAAGCGGGCGGCGGTCGTCGGCGAGCAGCCCGACTGGGCCGCCCTGCGCGAGGCCGGCGCGGCGATCAAGGACCGTACGCTCCGGCACCTCGACGTGTACCTGGAGCGGCTGGAGGCCGCCGTGGTGGCCGCCGGCGGGACCGTGCACTGGGCCGCCGACGCCGCCGAGGCGAACCGCATCGTCACCGACCTGGTGAAGGCCACCGGCGAGACCGAGGTGGTCAAGGTCAAGTCGATGGCCACCCAGGAGATCGACCTGAACGCCGCGCTCGCCGACGCGGGCATCCGGGCGTACGAGACCGACCTCGCGGAGCTGATCGTGCAGCTCGGCGACGACTGGCCGTCGCACATCCTCGTACCGGCCATCCACCGCAACCGCGCGGAGATCCGGGAGATCTTCCTCGAGCACATGGCGGACTGGGGCCGGCCCGCGCCTCCCGACCTGAAGGACGACCCGCGCGCCCTCGCCGAGGCGGCCCGCCTGCACCTGCGCGAGCGCTTCCTGTCCGCGCGCGTCGGCATCTCGGGCGCCAACTTCGCGGTCGCCGAGACGGGGACTCTGGTGGTGCTGGAGTCCGAGGGCAACGGGCGGATGTGCCTCACGCTCCCCGAGACGCTCATCTCGGTGGTCGGCATCGAGAAACTCGTGCCGACGTGGCAGGACCTCGAGGTCTTCATGCAGTTGCTGCCGCGCTCCTCCACGGGTGAGCGGATGAACCCGTACACCTCGATGTGGACGGGCGCGACCGAGGGCCAGACGTTCCATCTCGTGCTGCTCGACAACGGGCGCACGTCGGTGCTGGCCGACGAGGTCGGCCGGCAGGCGCTGCGCTGCATCCGCTGCTCGGCCTGCCTGAACGTCTGCCCGGTGTACGAACGCGCGGGCGGCCACGCGTACGGATCGGTCTATCCCGGCCCGATCGGCGCCATCCTCACCCCGCAGCTGCGGGGGATGGCCGGCCCGCTCGAGGAGTCCCTCCCGTACGCCTCGACGCTGTGCGGCGCGTGTTACGAGGTGTGCCCGGTCGCGATCAACATTCCCGAGGTGCTGCTCGACCTGCGCGCCAAGGCGGTCACGCACGGCCACGTCGGACAGCGGCTCGCGATGGGCGCGGCCCGGCGCGTCCTCGACTCCCCGCGGTGGCTGGCGGTGGCCCAGCGCTCGGCCGGCCGGTTCCGCCGCTGGACCCCGAAACGGCTGCCCGGCCCGCTGTCGGCCTGGTCCGACACCCGCGACGTGCCCGTACCGCCGAAGGAGTCGTTCCGGCAGTGGTGGGCGGCGAGCCGATGAGCTCTAAGGACCAGATCCTGGCCCGCGTACGGTCGGCGCTGGCGGACGTGCCACGCGACGAGGATGTTCCGGTGCCGCGCGACTACGACCACTCTCGCTCGGGCCCGGACGTTGTCGAGCTGCTGGTGGACCGGCTGGTCGACTACAAGGCCGAGGTCCGCGAGGTGGACGACGTGGCGGCCGCCGTGGCCGAGGCACTGACCCGCCGCCGGGCACGCCGCCTGGCCGTACCGTCGGGCATCCCCGACTCATGGCTGGCCGAGGCGGAGGCCGTACGCGACGACCCGCCGTTGACCCCCGCCGAGCTGAACGCCCTGGACGGCGTGGTGACGGGCTGCGCGGTGGCGATCGCCGAGACCGGCACGATCGTGCTGGACGCCGGCCCGGACCAGGGCCGCCGCGCGCTGACCCTGGTTCCCGACTACCACCTGTGCGTCGTCCGCCGCGACCAGATCGTCCGCACCGTCCCGGAGGCCCTCGAACGTCTCGACCCGTCCCGCCCGCTGACCTGGATCAGCGGCCCGTCGGCGACCAGCGACATCGAGCTCGACCGCGTCGAGGGAGTCCACGGCCCCAGGACGTTGGAGGTCCTCATCGTGGTCAGCAGGCCCTGAACAGGTAGTGCGGGCTGCCCGGCGGGCTCACGTCCCGGTCACGGAGGACGACGGTCAGCGTCGCTCCTTCGCGGTGGCAGGCCGCCGTGAAGTCCTTCACCCGGTACTCGATGTCGAGGACACGGTTCGCGTACGCCGATGCGTACTGGCCGCACTCTCCGTACCGGCCGCACTCCTCGGTGACGGCGAAGTCGAAACCGATGCTCGCGCGCCGGGCCAGCAGCTCCGTGGTGTTCTTCTGCCCGATCGCCAGCCCTTCCGCATGGGCCCGGCGAGCCAGGAGAGTCGCGAACGCGGCGTTGTCGGACGGGGTCAGGCGACCGGCCGACCGTTCGAAGGAGTCGAGGTTGTCCGGCTCCACCGCCTGGAAGCCGTGCCGCGCGCAGCCGTCGATCCAGCCGCCGACGATCGATGCCAGCGCGGCCCGCTTGGCGGGTGTCGAGACGTCCAGGAGCGCCTCATTCCAGTCGTCGTCCACGACCAGCCCACCGCCCGCTCTGCGCAGGAGCAGGTCCGGGTGCGCGTCCTTCCACCAGCCCAGTTCCTCCGGTTGGACCTGGAAGGCGTTGACGTAACAGATGTTGTAGAGGGTGGCGGCCGGCGCGCTGGAGCGGTCGCGGGAGACGACGCGTACCCCTCGGGCCGGTGGGTACGGCGCGCCGATCTGGTAGTCGAACCTCGCGTTGACGGGTGGCGGCACGACACGCGCCGCGCGTGTCCCACGGGTCGGCGGCGACCCGTCATCCGCGGGCCGGCACCCCACGGCGAGTGCCGCGACGACGCCGACGGTCACCCCGGCCGCCAGAAGCCGCGCGTGGATCACGAGAGCGGGGGAGCTTTGCGGGCGGTGCCGCGGTAGGTGGCGGCGTCGTAGCGGCGTTCGCTCTCGTCCAGCTTGGCGTGGGCGGCCTCGATGAGGTCGATCCCGAGCGCGTCGGCGAGGCGGAGCAGGTAGAGGGTGACGTCGGCGACCTCCGAGCGCACCCGCGCACCCGCCTCCGGATCCGCCATGACCGCGACGGACTCCTCGGGCGTGAGCCACTGCAACTCGGCCAGCAACTCACCCGCCTCACCGGCAAGGGCCATGGCGAGATTCTTCGGCGTGTGGAACCGCTCCCAGTCCCGGGCCGCGGCGAACTCCCGCAACCGCCCGGTGAGCTCTTCGATCGACGTCGTCACAGGGCCCACTATGCCCGCAGATCGCGGCCGCGCGGAGAGGGGCGCAAGGGACGAATGGGACTCCCGGTACTCCAGTGCACGGAAACCCGCGTCTAGTCCTGGGCGGGGTCGTCCGCAGTGCCGGTCATTCGAGGGAGCAACCATGCGGGGTTATGCGGTCGTCGACGTCGAGACCACCGGTCTGTACGCCGGCGGACACGACCGGATCATTGAGGTGGCCGTGCTTCACCTGGACCCGTTCGGGAGAGTCACCGGCGAGTGGGCGACCCTGGTCAATCCTCAGCGCGACCTCGGCCCTGCCGTAATTCATGGCATCAGGGCCGTCGATGTCCGGCAGGCCCCGCCTTTCGAGATGATCGCCGCCACGCTGGCATCGTTGCTTTCGGAGCGCACGATAGTGGCGCACAACCTGCCGTTCGACGCCAGGTTCCTGGCCGCCGAGTACGGGCGGATGGGCGTCTACCCTCCTCTGGCCGGGGACCACGGGCTTTGCACGATGCGAATGGCCGTCGAATTCCTGCCAGGATCCAGGAGATCGCTTGCCGCGTGTTGCGAAGCGGCGAGCGTCGCGCTGACCGGGCAGCATGAAGCCCTGAGTGATGCTCGTGCGGCGGCCGGGCTGCTCGCCCACTACCTGGCCAAGGAAGGCACGCCACCGTCCTGGGACGAGCGCGCGCGGCAGGTGGCGGCGCTGCCCTGGCCGGAGCTCGCACCGTCCAACGTCTCGCCGGTGCGCCGAGGCCACAAGGCGGCTGCGGCTCCTGGCGACTTCCTGTCTCGGCTGGCCGATCGGCTTCCGCGCGCCGTCGATCCCGTCGTCGACTCCTACCTCGCCGTCCTGGATGAAGCGCTGCTCGATCGCTACATCAGCGTGAACGAGGCGGACAGCCTCATCGCGGTCGCCGCTCAACTCGGGATGGACCGGTCGTCGGCGGTGGCGGCCCACCGGCTGTATCTCGCAGCGTTGGTGGAGGCCGCGTGGGAGGACGGCGAGGTGACGCCGGCTGAGTTGGACGACATCCGGCATGTCGCCGCACTCCTGGGCCTGAGCGGATCCGACGTCTCCGGGGCAGCCGAACGACGGCCCAGTCGCGAGACGAAGGTGCCTCGGTTCACGCTCGAGAAGGGCGACATCGTGGTCTTCACGGGCCAGATGTCGGAGCCGCGTGAATTCTTCGAGCAGCGCGCGTCGGCGGCGGGTCTCGTCGTGGGTTCGAGCGTGACCAAGAAGACGTCGCTGGTGGTCGCAGCCGACCCGGACTCCTTGTCGGGTAAGGCGCGCAAAGCCGGCTCATACGGGATTCCCGTCGTGGCCGAGGGCGCGTTCGGAACGCTGCTCGACCAGATGAAGTGAACGGGCCGCTAGGCCCTGAGGTCCTTCTCGTAGATCACGAAGTCGCAGGTCGTGGCCAGCAGGGGAGCCAGGCTCGGGTAGGACTCCTCGACCGCGCCGACGCCGGTCACGGTGTATCCGAGGCGGCCGTACCAGTCGGCGAGGAACTCCTTCGACGGATGCGACCACTCGCGGGGGACCAGTAGCTCCAGCCGCATCGTGTCATGTCCGGCGTCCTGGACCCTGCGTTCGGCGAAGCGTACGAGGTCCCGGCCGACGCCGAGGCCCCGGTGAACCGGGTCCGCGGCGAGCATGCCGAACTCACTCGTCGTGTCGTTGACCTCGTGGATCCGCACGCAGCCGACGAGGCGTCCGTCGAGCCGGGCTACGGCGATCTGCCCGGCGCGTATGAATCCGGCGACCTCTTCGGGGTTCGTCCGCTTCGCGCCGGTGGCCCACAGGCCCTCTTCCGCGACGGCGTACACCTCGTTGACCAGGTCGGTGAGTCTCGCGACGGTGGCGGTGTCGGCCGCGGCGGACGGCAGCGACTCGACCGGGCGTTCGTCAGTGATGGTGCGCTCCTTTCACCGAAAGGCCGATCGTGCCACGCGCGCATGCGACTGGGGGAGGTGGACCCTGGGTACGGACGCGGCGTGGAGGACGGGGCTCGATGTGCGGCGGTGTCCGCCGATGGGTGGGCTGGCGGCACACTGAGTTCCATGGCCGAGTTCGAGGAGCTGCGCGGGGAGGACTGGCGGCGGCTGCTGGCCGCTGCCCGCCGCAGGCTGGACCGGACCGGCGGTGAGGTGACCGGTTCCATCGCGCTCGCCTATCCCTCCGACGAGGAGTTGCGCGTCGTCGAGCGGGTCACGGGCCGGGGTGAGCGCTCCAGCCGGCCCGGCGTGTCACTGGTGGAGCTGGACTCCGCGCTACGCGGGGCGTACGGCGTGGGGTTGCGAAGGGCGCTGGCCTGGCTGGACCGACCAGGCCCGCCCGCCGACGCGCGGTCGGCGCTGGAGGCGGCCATGCGGTGCCGGTACGGGGGCGAGGGATGGTTCACGGGCTGGCTCGGCGGGCTCAGCCGCGACGGTACGGTCAGCCGGCTGGTCCGGCGCGGCGATGGTGATCTTCTCGGCTGGGCGGCGGCCGTACTCGACCGGCTGCCCGCCCGGCACGTGCCGCTGCCCGTGCTCGCCGAGTGGGCGACCGGGGACGCGACGGCGCTGTCCGGCACCCCGTTGGCGGGCCTGGTGATGCGGGCGCTCCTGCTCTGGCAGGGGGCACCGTCGCCGGGCGGGCGGGCGGCCGAGTTCCGGATCTGGAACGATGCCGGCGTGCTCACCGATGACCTGGCCAGCCAGGTGCTCGTGCTCGGCTTCCACGCGCGGGAGGACCACACCGTCGCCCGGTGGCTGGACGACGCCGCCGCCGAGGGCATCCCGTTCCGGCTCACCCTGCAGCAGTTGATGACCGGGCCGGTCACGCCCCGGGGGACGCGGATCTTCGTCTGCGAGAGCCCGGTGGTGCTCCGCGCGGCAGCGGCCGAGCTGGGGTCGGGCTGCCCTCCGCTCGTCTGCACGGAGGGGCACCTGTCGACGGCATGCGACCGGCTGCTCAGCGCCGCGGCCGGTGCGCGGATCCACTGGCGCACCGACTTCGACTGGCCTGGACTCCGCATGACCGCCGCGGCGACCCAGCGGTACGCCGCGCTGCCCTGGCGCATGGGCACCGACGACTACCTGGGCGCGCTGGAGACCGGCTCCGGTGACCCGCTGGAGGGCACGCGTACGACCGCCCCCTGGGACGAACGCCTCCCGGTCGCGATGGCCCGCGAGGACCGCGCGGCACGGGAGGAATGGCTGCTGCCCACCCTCCTCGCGGACCTGCGTCAAGACGGCTAAAAACAGTAGCCATGTACATAGTAGCCATGTACATTAAATTTCATGGCTGAGGCACTGGAGGGATCGACCCCGGGCTTCCTGGTCTGGCGGCTGTCGATCAGATGGCGGGTCGCGGTCGACCGCGCGCTGGCGCCACTGGGCCTGACGCACGCCCAGTACGTCATGTTGTCCTCGCTGTCCGGCATGGAGAACGCCGGGCTGCGCCCCAGCCAGCGCGAGCTGGCCGACCACACCGGCCTCGAGCCGCTGTACGTGTCCAAGCTGGCCCGCGCGCTGGAGGCCGACGGCCTCATCGAGCGGACCCGCGACACCAAGGACACCCGCACCGTGCGGCTCACCCTCACCGACCGCGGCCGTCAGGGCGTACGTCCGGCCATCGCCACCGTCCAGAAGCTGGTGGACCGGCTCCTGGCCCCGCTGGGCGGCCGGGACGATCCGCGGACCGCGGCGTTCGTCCGCGACCTGACGACCCTCCTGGACGCCCCGCTCGATCCCTAGGAGAAGGAAACATGCCCGAGATACACGTGCTCGACTCGAGCGTCCACTACGAGGACTCAGGGTCCGGAACGGCCTTCGTCTTCCTCCACGGCAACCCGGGCTCCTCCCACCTGTGGCGGAACGTGCTGCCGCGTACGGGCCAGGGGCGGTTGCTCGCGCCCGACCTGATCGGGATGGGCCGCTCCGGCAAGCCCGACCTCCCCTACACCTTCGCCGACCACGCCCGCTACCTCGACGCCTGGTTCGACGCCCTCGACCTGGACCGCGTCGTCCTGGTCGGCCATGACTGGGGCGGGGCGCTCGCCTTCGACTGGGCGGCCCGGCACCCCGGACGGGCGCTCGGCGTCGCGTTCCTGGAGAGCATCGTCAAGCCGATGGCCTGGGAGGACCTGTCACCGCAGGCGCGCGAGCGCTCCCAGACCATCCGCACCCCCGGCACCGGCGAGGAGATGGTGCTCGAGCAGAATCTGTTCGTCCGCCAGGCGTTCACCGGCGGCGTGCTCACCCCGGTGGCCGAGGAAGACCTGGAGACCTACCTTGCTCCCTATCCGACCCGGGACAGCCGACGGCCCGTCCTCGCGTGGGCGCGTCAGCTGCCGCTCGGTGGCGAGCCCGCCGAGCTCGTCGCCCGCATCGAGGCGTACGACAAGTGGCTGGCGAGCAGCACGGACGTACCCAAGCTGCTCATGACCTTCGAGGGCTCGCCCACACTGCTCATCAGCGACGAACTGGCCGGCTGGTGCGCGGCCAACATCGCCGCGCTGGAGACCGTCCCCTGCGGCAGGGCAGGCCACCACGCCCCGGAGGACCGCCCGGAGGAGATCGCCGCCGCGATCTCCGCATGGGCGGACCGGCACGGGCTGCGCTGAAGGGAGCCTGACCCGGGCTACTCCTCGGCCATGGAGCCGTCCCAGGCCCAGGCGAGGGCGCGGGGCAGGCCCCACTGACCGAGTTCGGTGAGGCGGCGGTGCTCGTCCAGGGCTCCGACCGCCTCCCACACCGGCACGATGAGACCGAACGCGAACTCGATCGGCTCACGGTCCTCGGCCTCGTAGGCACCCTCGATCTCCGGGCACTTGTCGGCGAGCTGGAAGAGGTCCTCCGGCCACGAGCGCGTGCCGACGCCGGCGCGGACCAGGCCGATCACCGCGCCCGCCCAGTCGCCGTGCTGGAGGGTCAGCAGCGAGTTCTCCTCGTGGCTGCCCAGCCCCGACTCGCCGTTCATCGAGACCAGCGCGCCGGCGGCCTGGATCCAGAGGGTCTCGTCGTCGGTGGGGACCTCGCGCCCCCAGTCGGCCGCGGCCGCGAGGTGGCGGTGCGGCCATTCGGTCAGGTTGGCTCGGACGCGCTGCGCCGCCTCGGCCAGCGCGTCGGTCGGGACCGACGCCTCGATGATGTCGGGAAGCGCCTCGCGGAGCAGGTCCACCGCAGCGCGGTCGGCCTCCTGCCATTCCTGCAGGAAACCATCGGCGTCGAAGTCGACGAGGTCGTCGTAGCCTTCCACGTCGCCGGCCGTCGGCCGTGTGACGTTCTGATCAGAGTCACTCACGCCTCACGACTGTAGTGGCGTCGGGCGCGTGCTGCGCGCGCCCGCGCTCAGGAGCCGGGCCGCATCAGCGGAAACGGGATGGTGTCGCGGATGTTCCGGCCGGTCAGCGTCATGATCAGCCGGTCGACGCCCATGCCCATACCGCCGGCCGGAGGCATGCCGTACTCCAGGGCGCGCAGGAAGTCCTCGTCGAGGTCCATCGCCTCGGGATCGCCGCCGGCCGCCAGAAGTGACTGCTCGGTCAGGTTGCGGCGCTGGACGATCGGGTCGATGAGCTCGGAGTACGCCGTGCCGAGCTCCAAGCCGAAGACGATCAGATCCCACTTTTCGGCGAGGCAGGGGTCCTCGCGGTGGGGCCGGGTCAGTGGCGAGGTGGCCGCGGGGTAGTCGCGGACGAACGTCGGGGACCGCAGCGTTGACTCCACCAGCGTCTCGAACAGCTCCTGGGTGAGCTTGCCCTGCTCCCACTCGGGGTCGTAGCTGAGCCCGATCCGGTCGGCGTGCTTCTGGAGCGTGCGCAGCGAGGTCGCGGGCGTGACCTGCTCGCCCAGGACTTCGGAGACCGAGTCGTACACGGTGATCTCCCCCCACGGCTGCGCGAGGTCGTACTCCACGCCCTCCCGCTCCACGACGGTCCCGCCGATGCCGGCGCGCGCGGCCGCGATCACGAGGTCGCGCGTCAGCGTCGCCATGGTGTTGTAGTCGCCGTACGGTTCGTACGCCTCCAGCATCGTGAACTCAGGGTTGTGCCGGGCCGAGACGCCCTCGTTGCGGAAGTTGCGGTTGATCTCGAAGACCTTGCCGGCGCCGCCGACGAGCAGCCGTTTGAGGTAGAGCTCCGGCGCGATCCGCAGGTACAGGTCGAGGTTGTAGGCGTTCATCTTCGTGGTGAACGGCCGGGCGGCGGCGCCGCCGTGCACGGGTTGCAGCATCGGCGTCTCGACTTCGAGGTAGCCGCGCTCGCGCAGGACGTCGCGCAGGGAGGTCATGATGTCGCCGCGCATCCGCAGCATCCGGCGTGAGTCGTCATTGACGATGAGGTCGACGTAGCGCTGGCGTAGGCGGCTCTCCTCGTTCAGCGAGCCGGGGATGTACGCGGCCGGCAGCGGGTGCAGGCACTTGGCGGTGAGCGTCCAGGACGTGACCAGGAGCGACAGCTCCCCGGTCCGTGACGTGACGACCTCGCCGCGCGCCCCGACCTGGTCGCCGAGGTCGATCAGCTGCTTCCAGTGCCGCAGCGCCTCGGCGTCGACGGAGTCGGCCGCCAGCATCAGCTGGATGTCACCGGACTCGTCGCGGAGCCGTACGAAGATCAGCTTGCCGTGCTCGCGTGCCAGCACGACTCGGCCGGCGACCGCCACCGTCTCACCCGTGTGGGTGTCCGGCGGCAGCGTGCCGAACCGCGAGCGCACCTCGGCCGCCGTCGCCGTGCGGTCGAAACCCAGCGGGTACGGGTCGATGCCGGCCTCGCGGAGCCGCTCCAGCTTGTCGTGGCGTACGCGCTCCTGCTCGGACAGGCGGCGGGCGGGCAGCCGGGACGCGTCGGCGGCCTCCTCGATCTGCTTGATCCGCTCGACCAGTGTGGGCGACGGGCTCGGCGTGTCGAGCCGAGGCTTGAACAGCGTGGGAAGGAAGCCCTCGGCACGGGCGGCCGCGAGCCCGATGCGCACGAGGTCGCGGCTCTGCGGGAAGCACATGAACCGCGGCGTCCACACCGGGTTGTACTTGGCGTTGGCCAGGAACAGCGACTCCAGCTGCCAGAACTTCGACGCCACCGAGAGCAGCCGGTACGCCAGCCGGGAGATCGGCCCGGCGCCGATCGCGGAGCCGCGCTCGAACACCGACCGCAGCATGGCGAAGTTGAGCGAGACCCGGGTGACGCCGACGGTCGCGGCGTTCTCCGCGAGCTTGGCCACCATGAACTCATTCAGGCCGTTCTCCGCGTCGCGGTCGCGGCGCATCAGGTCGAGTGACAGGCCGGGCCGTCCCCAGGGCACGAAGCTCAGCAGCCCGCGACGCCGGCCCGCGCCGTCGAACGCCTCGACCATCACGCAGCGTGCGTCGGTGGGGTCACCGAGCCGTCCGAGGGCCATCGAGAACCCTCGCTCGGTGTGGCCGTCCCGCCAGCGGTCGGCGTCCGCGATCAGCTCGGTCATCTCCTCGCGGCCGATCGCGCCGTGCCGCCGGATGCGCACCGTGTAGCCGGCCCGCTCGACCCTGCGTACGGCCTGCCGCACCTGCCGCATGTCGCGGCCGTCGAGGTTGAAGTCGCGCAGGTCCAGGATCGCCTCGTCGCCGAGTTCGAGGGCGTCCAGCCCGCAGCGGCCGAACGCCGCCGCGGCGCGCTCGCTCGCGCCCAGCACGCCGGGGATCCACGCGTGCGCCCGGCACTCGGCGAGCCAGGCGGTGATGGCGGCGTCCCATGCCTCGGGGTCGCCGAGCGGGTCACCGCTGGCGAGGCTGACCGACCCCTCCACCCGGTACGCGATCCCGGCCCGGCCGTTCGGGGACAGGATGACGTCCTTGTCGCGCCGGAGGGCGAAGTAGCCGAGGGAGTCGCGGTCGCCCCACTCGGCGAGAAGGGCGCGGGCGGGCAGCTCCTCGTCCGGGGTGAGCACGGCGAGCCGCTGCCCGGGCCGGAACAGCGCCCACACGGTGACCACGAGCAGGCCGCTGCCGAGGATGCCGAGAATGCCGTCGACCCAGGCGGGCACGTTGACGTTGAGGTCCCAGCCGTTGTCGCCCGCGCCCAGGAGGGTCTGGAGCCCGGCGTAGACCAGGTGGGTCCAGGCGGGGCCGCGCGGGTCGCGGTCGGTGAGGAAGACGAGGTTCGTGCCGATGACGCCGCCGACGACCAGCAGCACGGAGAACACCACGAGCGCGAGCCGCCGGTTGGCACGGTCCGGCAGCGCGTAGAACTCCTTGTGCGCGGCGACCAGCAGCGCGACGACGATGCCGAAGGCGGCCGCGGTGATCAGCTCGCCCCAGCCACCCCAGTCGGACAGCCCGGCCAGCGCCCACACCGCGAAGAACAGCAGGAACAGCACGACGCTGATCCGCCACGCGGCCTTCTTGCGGCGGCGCACGCCGACCGACACCAGGATGAGCAGCAGGCCGTACGGCAGGCTCGGGTACCAGCCGAAGTAGTTGATGGAGCGCAACACCCAGACGTTGAACATCCACTCAATGAGCCCGTAAGAGACCCAAGCAAGGACAGAGAGGACTCCGGAGACGCGGAGGTACCAGAACAGGACGGTCGGCACGGCTTCGACCACCCGCCGTCCCCATGGCCGGCCCGCACCCGCCGCCTTCGTCGTCATCTCGCTCCTGAGGTCGCGCACCATATTCTTTCTTTGTACCGGTGATTGGGTGTGCGTCAGGCCAACGAAGGGCCTCGCGGTGGGTATCGTGGGCGAACTATGCCGGAAAACCCCCTTCTTGCGCAGCGTTATCGCCTGCTCACCGAGGTAGGCCGTGGCGGCATGGGAACCGTCTGGCACGGCCGTGACGAGGTTCTCGGCCGCGACGTCGCGGTCAAGGAAGTCATCCTTCCGCACGGCTTCTCTGACGAGGAGCGCGAAGTCCAGCACAAGCGGACGTTCCGGGAGGCGAGGACCGCTGCGCGGCTGAGCCATCCCGGTGTCGTCACGGTGTACGACGTGGTGGAAGAGGACGGTCGGCCCTGGATCGTCATGGAGCTGATCCGCGCCCGTTCGCTGCACGAGCAGATCAAACAGGACGGTGTGCTCCCGCCCCTTCAGGTCGCCGAGATCGGGCGCCAGATGGCGGGCGCCCTGCGGGTCGCACACGAGGCGGGTGTCCTGCACCGCGACGTCAAGCCCAGCAACGTCCTGGTCAGCGGCTCGCGGGCCGTGCTCACCGACTTCGGCATCGCCCGGGCACAGAGCGACGCGACGTTGACCCAGACGGGCATGCTCATCGGCTCACCTGCCTACATCGCGCCCGAGCGGGCCCGCGGACGGGTCGCCGTGCCCGCCTCCGACCTGTGGTCGCTCGGCGTCACGATGTACGCCGCGGTCGAGGGCAAGTCGCCGTTCGAGCGCCCGGACGCGATGGCGAGCCTGGTGGCCGTGCTCACCGACGATCCCGAACCGGCGCCGAACGCCGGGCCGCTGCGGCCGATCATCGACGGCCTGCTGCGCAAGGATCCCGCCGAGCGCCTGACCGTCGACGAGGTGGCGAGCATGCTCGACCGCATCCTCACCGCCGACGCCGAGGCTGCCGAGGCCCCGCCGCCCGAGGCCCCGGACGGGGTGACCCGGCGGCTGCCCGCCAGTTTGATCACGGCTGTGAACGACCCGGACGCGGGAACGCGCGTCGTGGAGCCCGTCGACGACCCGCCGGCCGGTCCCATGGTCGGCGAGGTGCCGTCAACGGCGTCGGCGACGATTCCGGATGAGACTGACGGGGTCGGAGACGCAGGTGAGGCGGGCGTGGCGGCGTATCCGATCCGCTCGATCGTTATCGTCGCCGCGGTGCTGCTTGTCCTTTTTGGCGTGTTCGTTTTCGCGACATTTCACTGAATTAGTCGGCCAACGCGGCCGATCGTCACTGCCGATCGGTATGGTCCTCAGCTATGCCGTTCGGGGAGGATTCGGTGCTCGGGCGCCGCTACCGCCTGCTGAGCCAGGTGGGTCGCGGCGGCATGGGCAGGGTCTGGCATGCGCACGACGACCTCCTGCACCGCGACGTCGCGGTCAAGGAAGTGATCTTTCCGCCCGGGTTGTCGAGCTCTGACCGCGAGGTGCTCTTCGAGCGCACCCTGCGGGAGGCGCGGTCCGCCGCCCGGCTGTCGCATCGGGGCATCGTGACCGTCCACGACGTCGTGGAGGAGGACGACCGGCCCTGGATCGTCATGGAGTACGTCCGCGCCCGCTCGCTCCAGGAGATCATTGACGACGACGGCCCGCTGTCGCCGTCGCGGGTGGCCGACATCGGCGCGCAGATGCTCGCGGCGCTGCGGGTGGCCCATGCGGCCGGTGTCCTGCACCGTGACGTCAAGCCCGCCAACGTCCTCCTCGACACCGGAGGACACCACGGCGATGCCACGCGAGTCGTGATCACCGACTTCGGCATCGCGCGGATCGACGGCGACGCCACCCTGACCCAGACCGGACTCGTCCTCGGCTCTCCCGCCTACATCGCCCCCGAGCGTGCACGCGGCGAGCTGGCCAGCCCCGCCTCGGACCTGTGGGCGCTCGGCGCGACGCTGTACGCCGCCTGCGAGGGCAGGAGCCCGCACGACCGCGTCGAGGCCATGGCGGCGCTCAGCGCGGTCCTGCACGAGGAGGCCGCCCCGCCCCGCCGTGCGGGCCCACTCGCTCCGGTCCTCATGGGGCTGCTGGTCAAGGACCCGGCGCTGCGCATGACCGCCGACCAGGCGGCGGCGGACCTCGCGCGCGCCGCACGCGGGGACACGCCCGCCCGGCCGCCCGGTCCCGCCGACACGTGGCAGGAGACAGCGCGGTCGCCGCTGCCCGAGCGCGACGTCGACGACGAGACCATAAGGGACCTGGACCGGCCCGCCACGGAGGTCGCCTCGGTGTCGCGGCCACCGGACGCCGAGGTGCGCAAGAGGCCGAGCCCCTGGCTGATCGTGGCGATGGTCGTGCTCGTCGCGGTCCTCGCCGTCGTCGGCGTGCTCCTGATGCGCCATGCGGCCGGTGGCTCGTCCGACTCGCCGTCGCCGTCGCCGTCGCCGTCGCCGTCGCCGTCGCCGCCGAGACCGACCCCCACGCCGAGCCGCAGTGCCATCACGCCGGCCGGATGGTCCAGGGTCCAGGGCCCGGGCGGCACGTCGATCGCCCTGCCCGCAGGCTGGATCCGGCAGATGGTGAAACCCGAGTCCGTCCAGTTCGTCCAGCGTGCGACCGGGGCGCAGGTCCAGGTGGACGCCATTCCGTGGGGTGTCGCCGATCCCGCGGAGCACTGGAGGCGGTTCGCAGGCGAGGTCAAGGCCAAGAACGCCCTGCCCGTCTTCCGCGAGCTCCGTCTGCGTGGCCCCTTCCCCGCCCGCGGCTGGTCCGCGGCCGATTTCGAGTACACCTGGCTGACCCGGGATTACGGCACCCTGCGCGGCTACGACCGTGGCTTCACCGCGAACGGGCGGCAGTACGCCATCCTCGTCGCCGGGCCGGCCGGTCAGTGGGACCGCTTCGCCGGCCTTCCGAAGACGATCTTCGACTCGTTCGGGCCGCCGGGCGGCTAGCCGATCAAGGCCCGTCACTCACGGTGACGGATTGTTGATCGGCGGCCACTGTTTTCCTCGCAATGCGTCACCGTGTCACCGCGTTCTGTCACGATGGGTGCGGAACAGGTGGAGCGAGCGGCGCAACTCGCGAAGGGAGCTGCCGTGCATCCGACGGTGCGGGCGGCCTACCCGGCGGACCGGACCGCGGTCGCGCGGGCCCGCCGGTTCGTCCGGGAGACCCTCGCCGGCTGGGGTGTCCACGACGCCATCGACGATGCCGTCCTGCTGACGAGTGAGCTGGCCACCAACGCCGTCATCCACGCGCGGACCCCGTTCGAGGTCATCTGCCGGGCCGCCGGCGCTTCGGTGCAGATCGAGGTGATCGACGGCGACACCACCCGCGTGCTGCCCGCGCCCGGCAACGGCGACGATCCCAACCGCGTGAGCGGCCGGGGCCTGCTCATGCCGGTCATGCTCGCCGCCGAGTGGGGCGTGTCGTATGCCGCCGCGTCCAAGACCGTCTGGTTCCGCCTCGGCACGGGGGCCGCACCGTTCCCGCCCGGCATGCCGCCGCCCGCCTCCACCGTGCCCCGGATTCCGGGTGTCGAGCACGCCCTGGCGCGCCGTCCCATCGGTGACGCGCACGCCTGCCCGGCTCTGCTCGAGGTGTTCGAGGCGGCGCCGGACCGCTGGCGCTTCACCGTCGGCGACATGGGTGGCACCGCCCCGGAGGCGGCCGGCCTCGCACGGCATGGCCTGCGCCTGCTCGCCGCGGAGGGGCACGGCGTGGCCGCGGCCGTCACGCGTCTCAACCGGGCGGTCATCCGCGACGGCGGCCATGCCCGGCTGATGACGCTGCTCCACGGCGAGCTCGTACGCCGTCCGGGAGCAGGTGTGCGCCTCACCCTCGTGTCGGCGGGGCCTCCGCCGCCACTACGGCTGACCTCCGCGGGCGAGCTCACGGCGCTGACCGGGGCGCAGCTTCGGCTCGGAGCGGTGCGCGACGCCCTGTTCGAGGAGCAGGCCGTCGACCTCGACCCGGGCGACGTCCTTCTGTACGTCACCGGCAAGGCGATCAACGGTGTCACCCCCGGGGGTACGGGCCACGGCCAGGCCGGCGTGGAGGGTCTCAGGCGGCTGCTGGCCGACGGCGGGTACGGGCCGGGCGGCTCCGTGCGGCCGCCCGGGCTCACCGCCGACGCGGTGGCCGACCACCTGTCGGCCGCCGGCATCGGTGACCTCAGCGTCCTGCTGATGCGCGCCCTCTGACGCGTGCGGCAGGCCTCAGCCGAGCCAGCCCGGTTGCACCAGGCCGGTCTCGTAAGCGATCACGACGAGCTGGGCGCGGTCGCGGGCGTGGAGTTTGATCATGGCGCGGCTCACGTGGGTCTTGGCCGTGGCCGGGCTGACCACCAGGCGGGTCGCGATCTCGTCGTTCGACAGACCTTCGGCGGCCAGGGCCATGACCTCGCGTTCGCGGTCGGTCAGGGCGGTCAGGGCGGTCGAGGACCGTGGTTTCTTCGCCCTGGCCGCGAACTCCGCGATCAGCCGCCGGGTCACGCCCGGTGACAGGAGGGCCTCGCCGCCGGCGACCTCGCGTACGCCGCGTACGAGCTCGGCCGGTTCGGTGTCCTTGACCAGAAAGCCGCTGGCACCCCCGCGCAGCGCCTCGAAGACGTACTCATCCAGCTCGAACGTCGTCAAGATGATGATCTTCGTCTCGGCCAGGCGGGCGTCAGCGACGATCTCGCGGGCGGCGGCCAGGCCGTCGAGCACGGGCATGCGGATGTCCATCAGCACGATGTCGGGGCGTTCCCGCTGGGTGAGCAGGACGGCCTGTTCGCCGTCACCGGCCTCGCCGACCACCTCGATGTCGGGCTGGGCGTCGAGCAACGCGCGGAATCCGGCACGGACAAGTGCCTGATCATCGGCCAGCAGTACGCGGATCAACCGTGGTCTCTTCTCATGGGTTCGTATCGTCTGTCGCGGGCGGCCCGACCTCGTCCGGCATCGCCACGTCGTACACGGTGACATGGCGCACCGGGAGCCTCGCCCAGACGCGGAAGCCGTCACTGTCCGTGATGGGTCCGGTGGAGATCTCACCGTCGAGAGCGGCGACGCGTTCGCGCATCCCCGGGATGCCGTTGCCGCCGCCCGGCAGGTCGCCGGGGAGGCCGCGCCCGTCGTCCACCACTTCGATGAGCAGCTCGTCGTCCCCGTACTCGATGCGCACGCTCGCCGTCACGCCCGGGCCGGCGTGGCGGGTCACGTTGGTCAGCGACTCCTGAATGATCCGGAACGCCGCCAGGTCGACGCCCGTCGGCAGCGCACGCGGATCGCCGGTCGTCTCCGTGCGCACGGTGATGCCGGCGACCCGAGCGCGGGAGACCACCTCCTCCAGTCGCGCCAGACCCGCCGCGGGCGAGCGCGGCGCGCTCTCGTTGACCTGACGGAGCACACCGAGCACGGAACGCACCTCGGTGAGGGCGTCCTTGCTGGCGTCCTTGATCGCGCTCAGCGCCGTACGCGCCTGCTCGGGACGCTCGTCCAGGAGATGCAGCGCCACCCCGGCCTGCACGTTGATCATCGAGATGTTGTGCGCGAGCACGTCGTGCAGTTCACGCGCGATGCGCAGGCGTTCCTCGCTGGCCTGACGTCGCTCCTCCTCGGCACGCGTACGGCGCATCTCGACGGCGCGTTCACGGCGGATCCGAAGGACCTCCGCGCCGGTCAGGATGAGCAGCAGCCAGGTCGTGACGATCAGGGTGTGGCCGAACGTCCAGTACGCCAGCCGGAAGGGGCCGAACGGCGTGAGGGCACCCAGGCCGCCGAGCACGGCGAGCCCGGCGGCCGCGATGAGCCAGGCCGAGCGGCGGTGGCCCGCGGCCACCGCGGAGACGGTCGCGACCACGGGACTGAGGAAGACCGGGCCGAAGACGTACCCGCGCAGCAGGTACAGCACGGTGATCGTCATGACCACGGCGAGCGTGACGGTGGGGAGGCGACGGCGGAAAAGCAGCGCGACCGGCCCCGCGACGAGCAGTGCGTACGCCAGAACGTCGAGGGGCGTGTGCCGGTATTCCATGCCACGCTCGGCACCCGATGACCCCATGAGCTGAAAGAAGCCGGCGACGAGCGGCACGACGAAGACGGGCAGGTCACTCGGCCGCCATCTGGTCGTCCCGCGTTCGCCGGTCACATCTGAACCCTAGGAGCTTCGGTGCACGTCCTACGTCGTGCGCCGGTGGACATCATGACTACGCCAGCGGGAGTAGCCGCCCGCTGACCTCGCATTTACCAGACGTTTGCCCGCCGTCCACGACACTGTGGGCCGGATATGTGTCGCCCGATGGGGAGGTGTGTGGAGCCTTTACGGCGACTCGGGCGCTTAAGTGGACCGGAGCGGTCGGTTTGACAGATACCGTAAACCGGCCGGGGCGACTCATCCAGCGCCCCTGACCCTTCCTGAACCCTGGTGCGTTTCCGTTTGGGACGGGCCGGATCTTGAGAGGACATCGGTGGGACTGACGAGCGGGGTTCTCCTCGCCTTTCTGGTCTTGGTGGCCCTGGGCCTGGGCGCGGCCACGATCTGGTGGTGGCCGAGATTCGCCGGAGCAGGGCCCCGCATGCTGCTCGCCCGGATCGGGCTGTTCGCGGGTGCCCAGTTGACCCTGGTGATGGTGCTCCTGGTGGCGGTGAACAATTACTTCCTGTTCTATGCCTCCTGGTCCGATCTGCTGGGCACCAACCACCAGCCGGTGCACATCCAGGCGAACAACATCGTTTCCGCCAAGCCCAAGGGCACCGGGCAGCCGCTGGCGCGTCAGGCGACGTCCTTCGACAAGAAGAAGCCCGACCCGGCACACGACGGGCAGATCGAGCAGGTCCAGATCCAGGGCGCCCGCACCGGCCTCACCACCCAGGCGTACGTCTTCCTGCCGCCGCAGTACTTCCAGAAGCAGTTTGAAAAGCGGCATTTCCCGGTGATGTACGACTTCACCGGCTTTCCCGGCCTGCCGCAGCAGCTGGTGACACGCCTCAAGGTGCCCTCCACGGCGGCCCAGGAGATGAACGCCGGCCAGATCCAGCCCATGATCATCGTGATGATGCGGCCGTCGCCGACGTCGGTGATGCCCAAGGACACCGAGTGCACCGACGTGCCGGGCGGCCCGCAGGTGCTGTCCTTCTACACGCAGGACGTCGCCGAGGCCCTCCTGTCGACGTACCGGGTGGCGAGCAACCCGCACGCCTGGGGCGCGATGGGCGACTCGACCGGCGGCTACTGCGCGGTGAAGCTCGCGATGAAGGCCTCCGACCGGTTCACCGCCGCGGTGTCGATGGCGGGCTACTTCTACCCGCGGCAGGACTGGCAGACCGGCGACCTCTACGCCGGCAGCAAGCAGGTCAAGAACGACAACAGCCTCATCTGGCGGCTGCAGCATCTCCCGCCGCCGCCGATCTCGGTGCTGATCACCACGAGCCCGGACGGTGAGCGGGACTACGGCGAGGCCAGGAAGTTCCTCCAGGCGTGCCGGACGCCGATGACGACGGACAAGATCCTCGTGCCTGGCGGAGGCCACAACCCACGCACCTGGCGGCGCGTCCTGCCCAGCGCCCTGCTGTGGATGAGCCAGCACCTGGTCCACGAGGGCGTCTAAAGACGGGGCGTCCAGCGGATCGGCAGGCGCTTGATGCCGTTCTGGAAGTTGGAGCGCAGCCGGATGGGCTCACCACCCGGCTCGATGTCGTCGAGCCGGTCCAGCACGGCGTTGAACATCGCGCGCATCTGCAGCCGCGCCAGATGGGCGCCGAGGCAGAAGTGCGGGCCGTGCCCGAAGGCCAGGTGGTCGTTGTCGGTCCGCCCGACGTCGAACCGCGACGGCCGGTCGAAGGCCTCCTCGTCGCGGTTCGCCGACGAGAACCACACGACGACCTTCTCGCCCGCTCGCACCGGAACGTTGCCGACGACGGTGTCTGTCGTCGCCGTACGCCGGAAGTTCATCACGGGGGTCCACCAGCGGAGCATCTCCTCCACGGCGCCCTCCATCAGGGAGCGGTCGGCGCGGAGCCTGGCCAGTTCGTCCGGGTTCTTCAGCAGCGCGAACATCCCGCCGGGCAGGCCGTTGCGTACGGTCTCGTTGCCGGCCACCGCGAACAGCCAGAAGAGGTTCTCGAACTCCTCGACGGCGACCGTGCCGTCATCGGCGTCCACGTGGTGCATGAGCGCGGTCATGACGTCGTCGCCGGGGTGGCGCCGCTTGTACCCGCCGAGCTCGTGCGCGTAGGCGTACAGGTCGGGCATGCCGGCCCGCGACCGGGGGTTCACGGGGTCTGAGGGGCGCAGCGCGATCGCGCGCCGCGCCATGTCGGTCGCCCTCGACGCCTCGAACGCCGCGCCGGCGGAGTACTCCGCGTCCTGGTAGCCGATCACGCGGTTGGACCAGTCGAACAGCAGCCACCGATCGGACTCGGGGATGCCGAACACGTCGGCCAGGGTGAGCAGTGGCAGGTCGGCGGCGATGTCCTTGGCGAAGTCCGCCTCGCCCTTTTCGGCCACCGCGTCGACCAGGGCGTACGCCCGCTGCTCGATCCGCGCCGCCAGCCGCGCGACCGCGCGCGGCGTGAACGCCTTGGTGAGGAGCCGCCGCAGCCGGGAGTGCTCCGGGGGATCCGTGTTGAGCATCATCCGGCACACGTAGTGGAGATCCTCGGCGTCACGGATCTGCGTCGCGCCGAGCTGGGAGGAGAACAGCCTGGGGTTGCGGAGCACGTGGCGTACGTCCGCGTGGCGCAGCACCGCCCAGAACCCGGGGCCGGCGGGCCAGTCGTCGACCGGCCTCTCCTCGACCCAGACGACGGGTGTGGACCGCCGTAACCGGGTGAGCGCGTCGTGCGGCACCGAGCGCACGTAGGTGTCCGGACTGTAGATCAACTCTGTGTCGGAGACCGGTCCGCTGACTCGCCGTTGAGCCATTTTTCCCCTCCCGCGTCTTAGACCGTAACCCGCGTTCGCCGGTCAGGCCAAGGCCGGTTCCGGCCGCCGCACATGTCGCGGAATGCGCCACGGGCCGCCGGGGTTGCCCCAGCCATGAGCCTCACTTTGCCTGGAGCACCCCTGTCGGGCCGTCCCGCGGGAGCGTTCAACGGAGATGTGAACGCCCCCGCGCACCTGCTGTACTTCGAGCCGGCGCACAAGCGCATCCGGGCCGAGTTCGGCGGAGAGACGATCGTCGACACCACGGGCGCCCACCTGCTGTTCGAGACCGGGATCCTGCCCGTCTACTACGTTCCCGAGACCGACGTGCGTACCGATCTGCTGACGCGCACCGACCACTCGACGCACTGTCCGGTGAAGGGCGACGCCGCGTACTGGACGGTCTCAGCCGGCGGGCGTACGGCGGAGAACGCCGTCTGGGGCTACCCCGAGCCGATCGCGCCGTGGCTCAAGGGCTTCGTCGCCCTCTACTGGAACGCCATGGACGCCTGGTACGAGGAGGACGAGCAGGTCTTCGGGCACCCGCACGACCCGTACAGCCGCATCGACATCCTCAAGAGCTCGCGGCGGGTGAAGGTGAGCGCGAACGGTGAGGTCCTCGCCGAGTCGGCCCGCCCGGTGATGCTGTTCGAGACGGGCCTGCCGGTCCGCTACTACCTGCCGCGCGAGGACGTACGCCTCGGCGCGCTGGAGCCGTCCGAGACCACCAGCTACTGCGCGTACAAGGGCGAGGCGAGCTACTGGAGCCACGGCTCCGAGGACGTCGCGTGGACCTATGAGGCGCCGCTGCGCGAGGCCGAGCCCGTCCGCGACCTGGTCTGCTTCTGGAACGAGAAGGTCGACCTCGAGGTGGACGGCGAGCTTCAGGAACGGCCGGCCTCACGCTGGGGCTGACGGCTCACCGGGGAGGTCAGGCGCGGAGGACCTTGATGCCGGCCTCCTCGTAGGCGCCGGCGTCCGCGTCCGCCTCGGTGACCAGAATGTCCACCTCGCCGATGCCGCAGATCCTGGCGAACGCGCGCGCGCCGAGCTTGGAGCCGTCCGCGACCACGACGACGCGTTCGGCGCGCACCGCCATCTGCCGGTTGATGCTCGCCTCGTCCTCGTTGGAGCAGGTCGCCCCGCGTTCGATGTCCAGGCCGCTGACGCCGAGGAACGCCACGTCCAGCGTCACCTGGTCGAAGACGCCGTTCGCGAGCGGGCCGACCAGCTCGTAGGACTGGGGGAGCGCCACGCCTCCGGTCAGCACGATCTTGATGTGCGGGCGTACGACGAGTTCGCCCGCGATGTTGAGGGCGTTGGTCACCACGGTGACCGCGGGTGAGGCGGTGTCGGAGTGCAGGTCGGCGCGCGTGGCCAGGGCCCGCGCGAACTCGGTCGTGGTCGTGCCGCCGTTGATGCCGACGACCGCTCCGGTCTGTACGAGGTCGGCGGCGACCGTCGCGATGCGTTGCTTCGCCGACGCGCTGCGGACGCTCTTGTAGCGCAGTGGCAGGTCGTAGGTGACGCTGTGGGCGACGGCACCGCCGCGCGTGCGGGTGAGCATCTGCTGCTGGGCGAGCTGGTCGAAGTCACGGCGGATGGTCGCGGCGGAGACGCTGAGCTCCCCGGCCGCCTCCTCGACGCTGAGCCGCCCACGGCTCGCGAGCAGGGACAGCAGGCCGTTCCAGCGTTCGTACCTGCTCATCCGGTGTGCGGCGTGGACACATCGGCCGCCGGGCCGGGGAGGGAACGCCGCTTCCTCCCCCGAACGTCGGTGGTGGCCGCTCGTGTGTTCACCACGTCTCCCGTCGCCCGCCTGCTCAGTCGCGGGAGGCAGGGTGCAGGTCAGCGGTTAGACCAGCTGCCACCCGTGAATTTTACTGATCGTACATCCCTTACACCGCGCACGAATGTGCACGCGTGGGACTCATTGCTTCAATGGCGGAAAAGGCGGTTTTAAAAATGATTTGCGGCTGACCGCTAACCGAGCAGCCATTCGCCGGTATTGACGCTGACGAGGCCATAGCGGGCCGCGGCGATGACGGCCTCGCGCTGGGAGTGCACGCCGAGCTTGGTCAGCACGCTCTGCACGTGACTGCGGGCGGTGCTCCGAGTGATCTGCATGGTGCGGGCGAGTGTGGCGGTGCTCTCGCCGCGCACCAGCCGGGTCAGCACCTCGCGTTCGCGCGGCGTCAGGTAGTGCGCCAGCCGCTGCGCCTCGCTGCGCGGACGCAGCGGCATCTTGGTGCCGGTCATCGGGTCGACGACCACGTCACCGGCGTGCACGCGGGCCAGCATGGCGACGATGTCGCCGGCCTGCTGGCCCTTGTGCGCGAAGCCGCGTACACCCGCCGCCAGCGCGGCGTCCAGAAGCTCGGCGTCGATCGAGCCCGACAGCACCACGAACTTCGTGCCCGGAGCGGAGCGTACGAGGTCGGGCAGGCTGTCGAGTGCCGAGCCGCACGGGAACTGCAGGTCGATCAGGCATACGTCGGCGGGCGCCGATCGCAGCAGGGGCAACGCGTCTTCGGGGGAATACACCACGCCGACCACGTCGTGGCCCGCCTCCGCCAGGACGAGAGCCAGCGAATCGGCGAACACCGCGTGGTCGTCGCAGACCATCACTCTCACAGGCCGGCCGCCGAGGGCAGCAGGATCCGTACTCGCGCGCCACCCATCTCGCACCGGGTGACCTCGAGCCCCCCTCCGTAACCGGAGACCAGGTCGTGCACGATGCCCAGCCCGAGCGAGGCGAGCCCCCCGGCCCCACCGCCGAACCCCGGCCCGTCGTCATCGACCTGGACGACCGTCCACCCGTCTTCACACGCCACGCTCACCTCGACGCACTCCCCGGCGACCCGGCACGCGTTGTCGAGGATGTTGCGTACGGCGCGCCACAACGCCAGGGGTTCGATGTGCGCCCACGCCGGGCCCGGGGTGTACCCGACCCGGCGGATCGAGGCCAGCCGCAGTCCGGCGACGATCTCGCCGACGAGCTCGTCCACCCGGACGCGTTCGGGACTCGGCAGGCCGCCGGGCCGGTCGTCATGCTCGTCGAGACGGCGCAGCAGGTGGTCGAGCCAGCGGGTCTCCCCGAGGAGCGCGTCGACGCGTTTGCGGCTGGCCGGACCGACGTCGTCGGAGACGGACACGGCGGACGCGAGCATGATGATGGTGCCGAGCTCATGACGGATGTCGTGCGAAATCCTCCGCCGCCACAGATCCGGGTCCGCCCCCGGCAGAGCCGGAGCCGGGGTCGGCGGGACCATCGCGTCAGCGGGGCCGGCCACCGTCCCGTAACACCGGGGAGGGATGGTGGCAGAGGGTGAGGAGCGTGATTGTCCGTCGATCATTGCAGACCCCCGTCTTGGAAAAACATGAACCAACGTTGTCGACCGTCACCCTGTACGACGCCACTGTCCAGGCAGGCGGCGGTAAAGACAGGGTTGCTGGCCGGAGGTGGTCATGTGGTCACTGAGGGTAAACTAAGCTTGAAGTTGGCGCGTCTACATGCAATCGAAGTGCGACGACGACTCTCGGTAAACTGCATGCAAAATCACCGAAAGTGACCGAGGACTGCACCGGTCGGCCACCCGCGTCAGTGCCGCGCGGCTCATGCGGCGCGCCTCCGCCGGGTTGTCGAGAAGGTACGCGACCGCGTCGGCGAGCTGTCCGGGGTCGCCCGGCGCGGTGAGCAGACCGGTCTCGCCGGCCAAGATGATGTCCGGTCCGCTCGGCGCGACCGTCGCCACGAGCGGCACGCCGGCCGCGGCCGCCTGGACCGCGGCGTACGGCACACCTTCATGGCGGCCGGTCATCACGAGCACGTCGAAGCCGGGCAGCAGGTCGGCGATGTCGTCACGCCGGCCCAGCCACATCAGCCGCTCACCGCCGAGCCGTTCGGTGAGCCGCCGGCTCAGCCGCCCCGGAAGCCGCGCGGCGGGGCCGCCGTCGCCGTCCGCCCAGACGCCGTAGACGCCTCCGGGCAGCCGGGCGATCGCGCGGGCGAACACATCCGGCCGCCGCGTTCCGTGCGCCGGGCCGATGCCGCCGACCACCTGGGCGCCGAGGGGAAGACCGAGGATCCGCCGCGCCCTCGTCCGGGTGCTCGCGAGGTTCGGCAGGTCCACGGCGGGCCAGATGGCCCTCAGCCGTTCGGGCGCGGCCAGCCCGAGGCGGAGCGCGCGCGAGGCCGTCCGCGCACCCACGGCCAGGAACACATCGGTGTGCCGGGCCGCCCGGCGTTCGGCGAGAGTGGGCGCGGGCGGGGAGTACCAGGTGTGCACGACGCGGGCGACGCCGACGCGTGCGGCGGCAAGCCGCCCGGCCGTCCCCTCGTGGGTGTGCACGATGTCGTACGCGCCGCCGCCCAGGGCCTGCTCCAACGCGCGCGGGCCGGCCGCGCGCACCACCTCCACGCCGGACTCCTGGGCCCAGGCGTCCAGGCCGCCGGCCTCAGCGCTGACCACGGTGTGCGCGTACGCCTCCGCGTCCAGCGCCAGCGCGGCCGTCAGCGCGGCACGCGCCGGCCCGCCCTCGAACCGGTCGAGGACCAGGGCGACACGGAGCGGGGTGCTGTGCCTGTCGATGCTTTCGCTTCGCTCGGTCATGGGCGCTCGCCGCGCGGCCGGTACTCCGGGAGGATGCGCCGCATCAGCGCGCGTACCTCGTCGTCGGCGTCCCGCGCGGCCGCGTCGAGGAGCGCGACCAGGGGTTCGTTCCGGCCGTGCGCCGGCGCGGTGGCGCGGGTCGCGTAGATCAACGGATGGGCGGTGCGTACCCTCTCCTCGGAGTCGGCGAACGACCGGGCGCGCAGGCGTTCGCCGGGAGCGAGGCCGGTGAACCGGATCGTCGCGTCCGGCACGCGCAGCCCGTCGATCAGCGCGCCCACCGCCTCCAGCACCGAGGCCGGCGGGCCGGTGTCGAGCGCGAACGTCTCCGCGTCCTCGGCCATCACCGTGGCCTCCAGGACCAGCTCGGCGGCCTCACGTGCGGACATGAGATGCCGTGTGGCGTCGGGATGGGCGACCGTGATCGGCCGCCCTGCGGCGAGCTGCCCGGCGATCGCGTCCAGGGGAGAATCACCGGCCCCCGGCACACTGCCGACCCGTACCGCCGCGAAGCACGTCGGTCCGCCGGCCTCGGCCTGCAACACCAGCTCCGCCAGCCGGCGGGTCGCGCCGAGCACCGAGACGGGTTCGGCCGCCTGGTCGGTGGAGACGAGGACGAAGCGCTCCACGTCCTGGCGTACCGCCGCGCGTACGAGGTTGCGCGTGCCGAGGACATTGGTCCGCACCGCCGCGCACGGCTGCCGCTCCAGCGGCCTGGCGTCGTGGTTGAACCCGGCGGCGTGCAGCACCAGCTCGGGACGTGTGCGTTCGAACAGCTCCTCCACCTGCGGACGTTCCCTGATGTCCACCAGGGCGGCCCGGCCGGTCGTGCTCTCGGCGGTCAGCCGCGCCAGGGCGTCCTCGTCGTTGTCGAGCTGGATGAGCGTCGCGGGGCGGAGCGTGCGCAGCCTGCGGCACAGCCGGGCGCCGACCGTGCCGCACGCGCCGGTGACGAGCACCCGCCGCCCGGAGACGAACCGCCGCGCCCGCGTGCCCGCCACGATCAGCTCGTCCCTGCCGAGCAGGCGCAGCGGCTCCGTCGCCGCGGCCGCGCCCGGCGGCACGTACCGCACGTCCAGCCCGGCCGCGCAGGCCCTCTCGATCAGCCGCGCGACGCCGGCCGGCGGCAGCGAGGGGATCGCCACGATCACGACCTGCGCGCGGATCGACCAGGTGACGCCGGCGATGTCCGTGGTGCCGCCGAGCACGGGGAGGCCGAGGACCGTCTCGCGTGACGGGGCGTCGTCGATGAACCCGACCGGCGTCAGGGCGCCCTCGGTCAGCCGCAGCGCCCTGGCCACCGAACGGCCGGCGTCGCCCGCGCCGATGATCACGGTGCGGGCGCCGGAGCGGCTCTCGTCGCCGTCGCACCGTCGCTTTCGCAAGGTCAGCCCCACCGGATTTCCACGACCGCCCCTCTCGCCTGGGCTGAGAGTACGGGCGCCGTTACGGCGCCTGAACGCGCATCGGGATGATGAGGACCTACGCCATATGGGGGACTCGGTTCACATCGGGGGATCATCACCGGGATTTGACGGACGCATTCCGGCGCGCATCGCCACCGTGATCGCCTCGAGTGCCGAGTGTGCGTCGAGCTTGGACAGGAGGTTCTGGGTGTGGGTCCGTACGGTGTTGGCGGACAGACCCAGCCGGTCCGCGATCTCGGGCCGGTTCAACCCGTCGACCATGCACCGCAGGACCTCCCGCTCGCGGGGCGTCAGCTCGGCCAGGTCGTCGGCGTCCGGGCCGCCGTCGGCCAGCAGGCGCCGCAGCACCTCGCCGAGCACCGTCGGCGGTATCCAGCCGCCGTTTCCGGCCGCCCGGCGGATCACCTGCGAGACGAGGTCGGCGCTCTCGGTCTTGGGCAGCCAGCCCACCGCTCCCCGGCGCAGCGCGGTGACCATCGGGTCGAGGTCGGTGATGCCGCTCAGCACCACGACGCGCACCTCCGGGTACCGCCGCCGCATGATGTCCAGCGCGTCCAGCCCGCTCTCCTCACCCAGGACGAGATCGAGCACGACGACCTGCGGCGCCTCGGTCGCGATCAGCGCGGTCGCGCGGCGGATGTCGTGTGCGACGGGGAGCACCTCAATGTCGGGCTCGGCGCCCAGCCGGGCTGCGAGCGCCTCGGCGAACAACGCCTGGTCATCGACGATGAGGACGCGGATGGGCGTCATGGGGAAAGGATGGCCGACACCGCGTGATCCCGGATCATGCATTTGATGGAGACCGCTGCGGTGTGTGGACGCCGCCCGACGTCGCCCGACGTCAGGCGATGGCTCCGCATCGGCGGAGTTCGGCGATCTCCTCCCGGGAGAGACCGAGATCGGTGAGGGCCCTGTCGGTGTGCTCGCCGGCGCGTACGGGCGGGGCCGGGGTCTCGGCGGGGGTGCGGCTGAAGCGGGGCGCCGGTGCCGGCTGGGTCAGGCCGCCCACGTCCATGAAGCCCGAGCGCGCGGTGATGTGCGGGTGGGCGGGTGCCTCGCCGAGGCCGAGGACCGGTGCGACGCAGGCGTCGGTGCCCTCGAAGATCTCCGTCCACTCCTCCCGCGTCCGGCCCTTGAACACCTCGGTGAACCGTGCCCGCGTCTCCGGCCAGCGGTCACGGTCGAGCTGTCCGGGCAGGTCCTCGTCCGCCAGGCCGAGGCCGTGCAGCAGTGCGGCGTAGAACTGGGGTTCGAGCGCGCCGACGCTCATGTAGAGCCCGTCCGCCGTCTCGTACGTGTCGTAGAACGGGGCGCCGCTGTCGAGCAGGTTGGTGCCGCGGGCGTCCTGCCAGAGGCCCTGGCCGCGCATGCCGTGGATGAAGGAGGTCAGCAGGGCGGCTCCGTCGATCATGGCGGCGTCGATGACCTGTCCACGGCCGGACTGCGAGCGTTCGTACAGCGCGGCGAGGATGCCGACCGCAAGGAGCATGCCGCCGCCGCCGAAGTCGCCGACGAGGTTGAGCGGTGGGACCGGGCGCTCGCCGGCGCGGCCGACGGGGTCCAGTGCGCCGGCGATGGCGATGTAGTTGATGTCGTGACCGGCCATCCGCGCCATCGGGCCGTCCTGGCCCCAGCCGGTCATCCGGCCGTAGATGAGGCCGGGGTTGCGTTCGAGGCAGACGTCCGGCCCGAAGCCGAGGCGCTCAGTGACGCCCGGGCGGAAGCCCTCGACGAGCACGTCGGCCGTCTCGACGAGGCGCAGCAGCACGTCGACGCCCGCGGGGTCCTTGAGGTTGAGGCCGATCGAGTGGCGGCCCCGACCGAGTGGGTCCATCACCGCCTCGCCGCCGACACTGGCCGGGCGATCGACGCGGAGGACGTCGGCGCCCAGGTCGGACAGCACCATGCAGCCGAAGGGCGCGGGTGCCAGACTGGCGATTTCGATGACGCGGACGCCGTGCAGCGGTCCCATGCTCACCCTCTCAGGATCGGTCGCTGCGGCACACTCTAGAACTGTGTTCTAGGCAGCCGCGCACCGCCTCCAGGGATGGAGAGGAGTACGAACCGGTGCTCCGTGGCCGGACGCCACGGAGAGATCACAGCGGAACACCCGCCGGAAAGCGTAGAAGTGGCGCGGCGGGGAGGCCGCGCCGGGGGGTTACAGTGCGTTCACGAATCTCGACAGCGAGTTGCCCGCCGAGGACAGGGTGCCCAGTGCGTTGTGCACGACGTGAGCCGCACCCGCGGGGGACTTCAGCAGGTAGAAAACAACAAAGGCCCCGAGTGCCCAGGTAAGGTACTTCTTCATTGGCGCTCCCGCCTCCCAATGAACGCCGATTTGCCGCCAACCTCTGGCGCGGACGGCATCCTTCCGGTTTCAGTTGTTCTGGTGCGAGCCGCCCGGCGGGCGACCGTCATCGCGACCGTCTGTCTCCCATGTTGAGTATCACCGCTTCGCCGCAATCTGTCGCGTGTCAACTTTGACACACATCGGTGGACGGACACGCCCGAGAACCGAGAGCCCGTCCAAGGTTTCGCATATGCCGTCAAATGTACTGGTCACAGGGCTGTCGTGGCGATGTCACGTGTTCCGTCGTGCGCGTCGACAAGGGGCGAACGAGACGGCGCGATACCGCGAGATACGCCGACGGTTCCGTCGCTGAGTGTGGCCGGTGATCACTCACGGTCGGTGGTGCGAGGCCCACTCTTGAATCGGATATACCGGCATATAGCACGCGATGAGTCAATCCCGATGAGCCGAGACCCGTCGGCCGCTTTCGGACACCTGCTTCGGCACCTGTCTCTCAGCCTCCCGATCAGGGCTGTGGCCTGCGGAAATGCATAACCACGGTGACCGCCGGGTAATTCCTGATTGCCGTGCGCGACCGTCAAGGGGCGGCGTCCGCGGCCGATACTCGTGCGGCCTTCCAATGAGCAACTGATCAGAGTGCGCGTCGCCGTCATCGCGATGGTGGTCACGGGCATCCTCGCCATGCTCGCGTACGGCGCGCTCCTCGTGTTAATCCGCATGCAGGCCGAGGCTCAGCTCAACAACCAGCTCGCCTTCACCGCGCGACAGGTCAGCGCGCTCGCCCGCGCCGGGAATCTCACGAGCCCGATCGTCAGCGGCAGCCCCGGCCTCATCCAGGTGCAGAACGACCGGCGCCAGGTCGTGGCGGCCAGCCGCTCCCTGGTCGGGCTGTCGGCACTGCGTGCGCCGCGGCCCAGCGTTGAGAGCCCTCTCTTTCAGCGCGTCTGCCCGGGCGCCCGCTGCTTCACCGCGATCGCGACGCGGGTGGCCGGGCCGTCGGGGCCGCTGACCGTGTATGTCCTCGCGCCCGAGCCGGGCCTGTTCCCACGGCCTGGGCTGGCGGTGTTCCTGGCGCTGGGCATCCCCGTCAGCATCGGGGCGGCGGGGGCCTGGCGATGGTGGCTCGCCGCGCGGAGGCTGCGGCCCGTCGAGCGGATCCGGGCCGAGCTCGACGAGATCAACGCCGCGGATCTGCACCGCCGGGTCACGCTTCCGCCCAAGCGCGATGAGTTCCACTGGCTGGTGATGGCCGTCAACGCCACCCTCGACCGGCTCGAGGCCGCGGTGGAGCAGCAGCGGCGGCTCGTCTCCGACGTCTCCCACGATCTGCGCAGTCCGATCGCCGGGCTGCGCGCCGAGCTCGAGGCCGCCCTGATCGATCCGGAGGGTGCCGATCTGCGGGCCGCGCTCGCCAAGACCCTGAAGAACACCGAACGCCTGCAGAACATCGTCACCGAGCTTCTCGTACTCGCGCGGAGGGAGGCGGGCCTGCCCGGCCGGGCCGAGCGCGTCGATCTCGGCGAGCTGGCCGAGCGTGAGGTCGCCCGCCGGCCCCGCCGCGTCTCGGCGAAGGTGGACGCCGAACCCGGGGTGGTCGCCCGGGTGAACAACGTGGACATCGGACGGGTGCTGACGAACCTGCTCGACAACGCCGCCCGCCATGCGGACTCCGAGGTGATCGTGACCGTACGCCGCGAGGACCACGTGGCGGTCGCGGAGGTCTTCAACGACGGTGAGGCCATCGCGTCCGAGGACCGCGAGCGCATCTTCGAGCGGTTCATCCGCCTGTCCGCCTCGCGGAAGCGCGACTCCGGGGGAACGGGACTCGGCCTGGCCATCTCACGGGACATCGCGCACGCCTACGGCGGCACGCTGACCCTGGCCGACGACGACCTCGGCACCCGCTTCGTGCTGACGCTCCCGCTCCTCGACGACGCGTCCTGAGGGCTCAGCGGCGCCTGCGCCGGCCCATCAGGAACCTGACTCCCAGGAGGGCGGACAAGGCGATGCCGACGAAGGTCGCCGCGATGGGGTAGTAGCTCGCGGCCGTCTCGGCCTTGACCGTTGGTTGGCGGGGTCACTGCGGGTTGCGCCACATGGCCCACACGCGCGGGCCGCCGTCGGGCAGGGGTACCTCGCCCGTCACCCGGAAGCCGAACCGCTCGTAGTAGGGGACGTTCTCCTCCTTGGACGACTCCAGGTACGCCGGGAACCGCCGGTCGTCGCAGCGGGACAGCCGCGACCTCAGCAGAGCCGAGCCCAGCCCGCGGCCCTGTGCGGTCGGGTCGGTGCCGATCACCGCCAGATACCAGTGCGGCTCGATCGGGTGGGAGCGTTCCATCTCGCCGAGTCCGCGCAGCACCGCGTACGTCCGGGTGCCCAGGATGCGCAGCAGGCCGGGGAGCTGGCGGAGCTGGGCGGCGACCGAGATCCTCCAGCGCCCTGGCGGGTCCCACAGCGCCCCGGCGAGGATCGTGCCGTTGTGCTCGGCCAGCTCGCTGAGCCCGTTCGGCAGACGCGTGTGGTGGAGCAGCATCGCGAACATGGCGGCCATCCGCTCCGGATGCCGGGGGAACATCCACTGCCAGACCGGATCGTCGGCGAAGGCACGACCCAGGACCGCCGCCAGAGGGTCGGTGTCTGAAGCGACGACGTCACGGACCGCGTTCATGCGATGAGTGTTTCGTGCAACGATCAGTATGTGAAGATCCTGATTCGAGTGGTTACGACCGCAATCGCACTTTGGGTGGCGACGCTGATCGTCAGCGGCCTCGAGCTGACCACGGCCTCCACACCCCGCAAGGTCGGCACCCTGATCGCCGTCGCCGTCGTGTTCGGTGTGATCAACGCCTTCCTGAAGCCGATCGTGAAGACGCTCGGCTGCGTCTTCTACGTCCTCACCCTCGGGCTGTTCGCGCTCGTGGTGAACGGACTGCTGCTCTGGCTGGCGAGCTGGACCGCCGACAAGATGAACCTGCCCTTCCACGTGTCCGGTTTCTGGGCCGCGTTCTGGGGCGCGCTGGTCGTCGGACTGGTGAGCTGGCTGCTCAACCTCTTCGTCCACGACGACAAGGACTGACCCGCCTGACCGGACGGCCTCCGGTCAGACCGGCAGGCCGTCCGCGTCCAGGTGCTCGGTGTTGTTGAAGGCGACGAGACGTAGCTCGCCGTCCTGGCGAGCCCACATGGTGAGTGAGGCGTTCGGCACGAGCGTGCGCTCGATCTGGAGCACCTGCTGCTCGGTGAGCCGCTCCACGATGTAGCGCGTGAGCGTCACGACCGCGTCGTGGGCGACCACGAGCACCCGGCCGTCCGGATGCTCGCGTTCGATGTCGGACAACGCGCTGCGCAGCCGGAGTGCCACGTCGGCCCAGGACTCGCCCCCGGGCGGACGGTAGTAGAACTTGCCGGTGAGCCGCTTGCGCGCGGCCTCTTCGGGATGGCGGGCCGCTATGCCCCACGCGGTGAGGCCGAACAGCACGCCGGTCTCACGGTCGCGCAGCCGTTCGTCGAAGCGGATCGGAGGATCGCCGATCTCGGCGAGGGCGATGCGCGCGGTCTCCGCGGCGCGGACATACGGCGAGGAGAGCACCGCGGTGGGGCGCTCGCCGGGCGGCATCGCGGCGAGCCTGCGGCCGAGCGCGGCGGCCTGCCGGCGGCCGGTGTCGGAGAGCGGGACGTCGGCGTCGCGCAACCCGATCTCGATCTCGTCGAGCTGATCCGCCTCGGCGGCGCGCCAGGCCACGTTGCCGATGCTTTCACCATGCCGGACCATCGCCAGCCACTCGAGTGCGCTCACAGCACCCCGACCTTACCCGGCCCTCAGGACATGGGGCAGGCCCGCCCGCACGTCAGGCGGATCAGCATCTCCAGGAAGACCTGCTGGATCTGCGCGGGGTCGAGGGTCACGAACGCCTGTCCGCCGGTGGCCTTGGCGATCTGCTGGAGCGGCGCCGGGTCCACGTCGGGGCCGAAGGCGATGGGGACGATCGCGACCGGTTTGAGCGGATCCGCGGTCCGCCGGAGCTCCTTCAGCAGCTCCTGCAGCAGGATCGTGTGCCCGGGGTCGTAGTTCATGCCGTCGGTGAGCACGACGAGGACGTTGTTGCGGTCCGGCTGGTACGTCCGCACCGCTTCCTTGTAGGCGGCCAGGACGGAGTCGTACAGCGCCGTGCGCGTACCCACCGTCGGCTGGGCGGTGTTGAACGCGTTGATCAGTGCGTCACGCTGGATGCCGAGGTCGACCTTCTGGGTCAGCGGACGGTACGGCACGAGCTGCCGGTAGTCGCGCTCGCGGTCCAGCCTGGTGGCGAACTCCCACAGGGCGACTTGGGAGTTGTCGCTGAGGATGCGGGTGCCCCCGATGGCGGCGCGTGCCGTGGCGCGGATGCGGGTGTCCTTGCCGCGCGGCACCGGATCGCCCATCGACGGGGAGACGTCGAGCAGGATCAGCATGCGCGCGCCCAGCACGGTCCGCTGCCACATCTGCAGGATCCGGCCCACGGTGGCCGGGTCCTGCGTGCGCGCGGGGACCGGTGCCTCCGACGCCACTCCGTACTTGGACCCGAACCCGGCTCCGGCGACGCCGTCGGGCGTGCGCAGCCCCAGGGTCTGCAGCGCCTCGCGGGCCTGGGACTGGGAGAGCGCGGCGCGGAAGTCCTCCACGGTCCGGGATCGCTCGCGGTCGTTCGTCGCCGAGACGTACGGGAAGTCGAGGGCGAGCGCCCCGTCACTCGGGTACTCGGCGCTGACCGGGCGTTTCGGGTCGCCGTGGTTGTGCTGCCAGACCGACTGCTCCGGTAGCACCACCGCCGTCGGCGGGTCCCCGCCGCGGAACATCGCCGAGTACGCCGCCGCGTCGTCGGGCAGCGCCGAGGCGAGGTCGGAGTAGAGCGTGATCGCGAAGGTGCTGAGCCCGGACTTGCCGGGCCCGGAGACCTGGTGGGCGAGCATCAGCGCGCCGAGGCCGCTCGCCTGCGTCGTGGGATCGAGGAACCGTACGCGTAGCGGCGGTCGCGAGCCCCCGGTACCGGGGAGACGGGAGGACAGCAGAAGGCGCCAGCTCACATCGCTCGGCGACCGTCCCTGTGCGGTGGCCAGAACGAGGGGTGATGAGGCGATCGGCGTGCCGGACGGCCGTACTGCCGCGGCGCCGAGGCGGGTGCGCCGGGCGACCGGGAGCCAGAGCGAGGAGTCCGGAATCCACGCGTCGGGACGGACGGCGCCGGGCGATGATCCCTGCCCGGAGAGCACGCCCGCGACGTCCGATGGCTCCTCCCGGATCACGGTGACCCGGACGCAGGTCGTGCGCGCGTTGTAGCGGCGCGCGGTCTGCTCGACGGCCGGGGCGATGGCGGGCGTCGCCGCCACCGTGATCGCCTCGGCGCGGCACCCGTCCGCGTGGGAGCCGATCGAGCACGCGGCGGAGGCCGGAACGATCATCAATAGCAGGGCCAGCGCCCTGACTCCGACAGCACCACCGCGACGGTATGGCATCGAACACCCGTCCCCGATCATTGACGGCATCCCGTCATTTCCCCGGAGATTATCCGGTTAAGCAACTATCGATGTTCCTTTTCCGGCATTTCGGCTGAGATATGGCGGGGGAGTGAGATATCGGTAGTCACACCAGCCACAGGCCTTTCTTTGGTGTGCTCTGTCACCAGCCGTCGGGCCCTTGACAAATTGAAATACCTGACGGCGCGCGCCGCGCTGACTAAGCTCACGGGTGTGGGACGTCATGTCTCGTCCGAGCGCAGGCGTTCGCTACGCAGTCGGATCTTCCTCGCGCTCCTCGCGATCGCCGTGCTGATCTGCGTGGCGGCCTTCGCGGCGTACCAGATCTGGGACCAGAGCCGCACGCGGCCCTCTGACCATCCGCCCGTCCGGCACGGCCGCTCCACGGCGTCCGCCGTTCCGGTCTCGGCTCTCACGCTCACGGTCACCGTGACAGGACCGAAATGCCAGGTGTTCGTCCGGGTGCCCGGCGGCGACATCCTGGTCAACCGCAGTCTGGTGCGCGGCCAGTCGGTGCGCTTCGACGAGCGGCAGTTGAGCGTCGTGCTCGGCGACGCGAGCGCCGCGCAGGTCTATGTCAACGGCCGTCTGCGCCCCGCGGGCAAAGCCGGGCAGCGTGCGTCCTTCACCGCACTCAAGGGCTGACGCCCGCATCGGTTTCGCGCGGGTGGCGAGAATGGCGTCGCCGCTTTATGGCGAGATCATGTAAAGCGGGCGTTGCCAAATGCGCCGAAGCCGTATCGTGTCGGCGCGCGGAGCGTCGGTAGGTCATCGTTGAATATGCCGAATTGACCGAGAGGGCGCCTTTCTCGCCGTCGTCGTACGGGTCGTGGTCCCCACCTCTCAGGGTGGGGACCACGGGCCCGGTCAGCTCCGCCGGCGGGCCAGAGCGAGGCCCCCTCCGGCCAGCGCCACGACGAGGACGGCCAGTCCGATCCACCACCAGCCCGCGCTGGAGGCCGGTTTCGAGGACTCGGCGGCCGGCGTGGTCGCCGGTCCGGCCGAAGGCGCGGCGGACGAGGAAGGCGCCGCGGACGACGGCGCCGAGGACGCCGTGCCTCCGCCGGCCTTCACCGTGAACGTGTACTCACCCGTGACGGGATGCCCGTCCGGGGCCACCACACGCCAGCCGACCGTGTAGACACCCGGGGCGAGCACGCCGGCGACCTGCTCGGTCACGTGGTTGTCCACGGCCTGCGACTTTCCGGACTCGTGATGGCCGCCCTTGGCGTCCAGCACCACCACGCCGGTGAACCGTACGGGATCGGCGAAGGTCAGCCGGATCTGCGGGGGCGAGGTGACCGTCGCGCCCTTTTTCGGGTCCGACGAGGTGAGCGTGGTGTGGGCCTCCGCCGGCGCGGTGGTCACCAGGACCGCCGCCAGCGCCGCCGCGACTACGGCCGCCGCGCGCCTCATGCCGTGCGCTTCCGCGACAGGCCGTAGCCGCCGACCGCGATGCCGATGATCCCGGCGACCAGGCCGAGCGTGCCGAGCAGTCGCGCGGTGCCGTCACTCGAGGAGGCCTTCGTCGGCGAGCCGGCGTTCACCGGCGCCGAGGCGGTCCTGGCCGAGACGAGGTGAACGGTGGGTGCGGGGTGCTCGGGCTCCTGCCCGCCGTTGCCCGGGTCCTGGTCCCAGTTGACGACCTCGCCGCCGGAGTACGTCTGCTTGGCCTTGAACACCAACCGGTCGGTGCCGGTCGGCAGCGGGCCCATCGAGACGTCGAACTCCTGGAACTCACCGGGGGCGATCTTCCCGCCGCTCCAGGTGATCTTCGAGACGGCCTGCGTGATCTCACCGTCGTCGGACTTGAGCGGCGTGGCGAGCTTGGCCTTCTCCACCTTGACGTCCCAGCCGGGCTGCGGCCGGACCGACACGGAAGCGATGGGGTGGTCGGTGGGAAGGTCGATCTCCAACTTCGTGGTGTCGGCGCTCTGCTGCTCGTTCGGGACCCGGAACGACACCTTGCTGTACGAGCCGGGTTCGGCGGTGCTCGGGTTGGCGGTGACGTGTGCCGAGGCGACGCCGGCCGTGAGGGCGACCGTGAGCGCCGCCAGGCCGGACGCGGCCGCGACGCGCTGTGACATGCGCATTAGGGGACTTCTCCATTCGAAAGAACGCTGGTGAGAATGCCGAATGACCGGATCGTCGACCGGATCCGGGAGCGCTTCGACGCTCAGGCGAGCGCCGCCGAAGGAGCGGGGGGTCCCCGTCGTACGACGACGTGGCGCAGGACGGTGGCGTGGGGCCGGGAGGCCGCGACGGGCGCCGCTGGGACGCGGAGCGCCGTGCCTACCGGCAGGCGTGGCAGCAGGGCACGTGCCGGGCGCAGGATGACGGTGGCGATCCGCCGGGCCAGGCCCCACACGGCGCGCTCGCCCCGGCGCAGCCACCAGGCCGACGCGGCCGCCGCCGCGACGTGCGCGAGCGTCATCGCCGTGCCGGAGGAGGACGGCGACATGGCCTGGCCGTGCGCCGGCTGCTGGCCGTGCTCCGCGGCGGCGAACAGGGCGTGCAGGACGAACTGGCCGCCGAGCAGTCCGGCGAAGATCGTCGCGAGCGAGCGTTCGGTGCCGGCGAGCGCGGTGCCGGCCGCGGCCGTCAGGACCAGGCCGCCGATCACCGCCACCGGCGGCACCGAGGCGCGGGAGACCATGATGTGTCCGGTGATGGCCAGCCCGACGCACACGGTGGCGAAGACCACCGCGCGCGCGGCACGGTACACCGGATGGCTCGGCATGACGCCTCAAGTATCGACGCACACGGCGTGTGCTCGCTGCCATCCCCCGTGACCGGGAGGGCGTGCGTCAGGGCGAGGCGCCGCCGGTACCGGCCAACCTTTGAGCCGCAGGCTATTGACGTCGTGATCGTTAGTACTTAACTTCCATACCACCACGTCATGACGTTGGATATTTTCGAGCCCCGGGAGTTCCATGTTCCGGCCCGCCCCGTCTTCCTCCCGCCGCCGTCACCGCATCCCCTACCGTGCCGCCGCCCCGGCCCTCGCGGCCCTGCTGCTCGGCGCGCTCGCCACCGGCCCGACCGCCCACGCCGCCGCGGGGAGCGATCACGGACGGGGCGTACGGTTGCGGGTGATGGCCTACAACATCCAGGCCGGTGCGGGCGCCGATCACGTCTTCGACCTCGAACGACAGGCTCGCGCCATCGAGTCCGAGCACCCCGACCTCGTCGGCCTGGAAGAGGTCGACGTCGACTGGGCGACCCGGAGCGACTACACCGACGAGGCCGCGTGGCTGGCCCGCCGGCTGCGCATGAACGTGTTCTTCGCGCCGATCTATGACCTGCCGCCGGACCGCGCGGGCGCGCCCGACCGGCGGTTCGGGGTCGCGCTGCTGTCGCGGTTCCCGATCGTCCGCGCGCGGAACCTCCAGATCACCCGGCTCTCCACGCAGGTGCCCGACCCGGTGCCCGCGCCCGGCCCGGGCTTTCCCGAGGTCCTCGTCAACGCCCACGGCATGCCCCTCTGGGTGTACGTCACCCACCTGGACTACCGGGCCGAGCCGAGCGTACGCCAGGCCCAGGTGGCCGACATGGACGCGATCATGGACCGCAGGCACGGCCGCAAGCTGCTGCTCGGTGACTTCAACGCGCAGCCGGACGACCTCGAGCTGACGCCGCTGTGGACGCGGCTGACGGACGCGCTGACCGTCGCAGGGCAGCGGACCACGCCGACGTGGCCCGCCGACGTACCGACCAAGCGCATCGACTACGTGACCTTCTCGCCCGGCATCCGCGCCACCGGAGCGTACGTGCCGGACACGCTCGCCTCCGATCACCGGCCCGTCGTGGCCGACCTACGAGCCTTCTGAAGGGGGAGACCCAGATGACGACACGACGAGGAGTGCTCCGCGGCATCGCCGCCACCGGAGCCGCGGCACCGTTCGCCTCCCTGGCCGTGACGCCCGCGGAGGCGAAGACGAACGGCGTGCAGACCGGCTTCGACGTCCTGCACGCGGGCGGCTACCAGCAGCTCAAGGGCCAGAAGGTCGGCATGGTGGCCAACCCGACCGCCGTGGTCCGTGACCTGACGCACGAGGTCGACGTGATGCACGGGTCGGGCGCCGTCGACCTCGTCGCGGTGTTCGGACCCGAACACGGCTTCCGCGGGTCGGCGCAGGCCGGCGGCTCCGAGGGCTCGTACAAGGACCCCCGCACCCAGATCCCCGTCTACGACGCCTACGCCAAGTCCGTCGCGCAGATCTCCGGCGACTTCACCAAGGCCGGCATCGACACGGTGGTGTTCGACATCCAGGACGCCGGCGCGCGCTTCTACACCTACATCTGGACGATGTACGACTGTATGCAGGCCGCGTCGCTCGCGGGCAAGCGCTTCGTCGTGCTCGACCGGCCGAACCCGCTCGGCGGTGTCCAGGCCACCGGACCGGTGATGCATCCGGAGTACACCTCCGGCGTCGGCAAGCAGGCCATCTCCGAGCAGCACGGCATGACCGTCGGCGAGCTGGCCCTGCTGTTCGACGGGGAGTTCCTGGGCGGCAAGGTCAAGCCGCAGGTGATCAAGATGCGCGGCTGGCGGCGCGGCACCTTCTTCGACCAGACCGGCCTGCCCTGGGTCATGCCCTCGCCCAACATGCCGACCCTCGACACGGCGATCGTCTATCCCGGCCTGGGGCTGTTCGAGGCCCTCACCATCTCGGAGGGCCGCGGCACGACCCGGCCGTTCGAGATCGTCGGCGCGCCGTTCCTCGACTGGCACTACGCCGACGCGCTCAACGCGCTGAACCTGCCGGGCGTGCGGTTCCGCGAGATGTACTTCGTGCCCACCTTCTCCAAGTGGGCGAACCAGAACTGCGCCGGCGTCCAGGTGACGGTCACGGACCGTCGCAGGTTCGACTCCATCCGTACCGCCATCGCGATGATCGTGACGGCCAAGAAGCTGTACCCCAAGGACTTCGCCTGGCGTGAGAGCGCCCCGCCGTACTGGATCGACAAGCTCACCGGCTCCGACCTTGTGCGAAAGGGGGTCGACGGCGGCGCCACGACGGATGAGATCGTCGCCTCCTGGCAGAGCGAGCTGGCACGGTTCCGCGCCCAGCGGGCCCGTTATCTGCTGTACCGCTGAGGAGGAACCAATGCGTCGCCCCCCACGTCGCTCCCTCATGATTCTCCTGACCGCCGCGTGTCTCAGCGCCCCATCGATCGCCCGGGCCGCTCCCCAGGCGAGCGGTCCCCCCACGGTCACCGCCGGTGACCTGAAATTCACCCCCGGCCGCACGCTGCACTACGGCTCGGCCGCCCACGCCGGGCTGCTGCCCGACCAGGTGGCGGCGATCGCCAAGGACGCCGCGTCGTTCGAGACGGCCCTGCCGGGCGCGGCGCACCCGCTGTACCCGGGTGCCGTCGTCCTGGCCGCGCACAACGGCACGATCGTCCAGCACAGCGCGTCCGGGTACGCCCTGCGCTACGCCGACGACAAGCCCACCGAGCTGCCGCAGGATCAGTGGATCCCGATGCGGAACGACACGATCTTCGACCTGGCGTCCATGTCGAAACTGTTCACGACCATCGTGGCCCTGCAGGAGGTCGAGCGCGGGAAGATCGACCTGGATGCGACCGTCGCGTCGTACCTGCCTGACTTCGCCCAGAACGGCAAGGGCACGATCACGCTTCGGCAGCTGCTCACGCACGTGAGCGGCCTGCGTCCGGACCTGCCGTTCTACAACTACACGGGCCGCGCCGCGCAGGAGCAGGCGCTGTACGCGGAGAAGCTGCAGAACCCGGTCGGCACCGCGTACGTCTACTCCGACCTCAACCTGATCACGATGCAGTTCATCCTGGAGAAGGTCACCGGCAGGACTCTCGACGTGCTCGTACACGACGGGATCACCGGGCCGCTCGGGCTGCGCGACACCGGCTACAACCCGCCCGCCTCCAAGAAACAGCGGATCGCCGCGACGGAGTACGAGCACACGCCCTACGCGGCGCTCAACCGCGGCCTCGTCTGGGGCGAGGTGCACGACGAGAACTCCTTCGCCCTCGGCGGCGTCGCCGGTCACGCCGGGGTCTTCTCCACCGCCCACGACATCGCGACCCTCGCCCAGATGATCCTGGACGGCGGCCGGTACGGCCACGTACGTGTCCTGCGGGACAGCTCGGTACGGGACATCTTCACCAACTTCAACCAGAAGTTCCCGAACAACTCGCACGGCATCGGCTTCGAGCTCAACCAGCGCTTCTACATGGGTGGCCTGTCCTCGCCGGTGACCGCCGGCCACACCGGCTACACGGGCACCGACGTCGTGATCGACCCGCTGTCCCGGTCGTTCAGCATCCTGCTGACCAACCGGGTGCACCCGAGCCGCAACTGGGGCAGCATCAACCCGGCGCGCGTCGCGGTCGCCGGGGACCTGGCCCGCGCCATTCCCGTACGACCGGCCGACGGCCGCGACGCGTGGTTCTCCCAGACCAAGGACAAGACCACCGCGACGCTCGCCGCCCCGGTGACCGGCGCCACCCGCCTCTCCTTCGACCTCTGGTACGACACGGAGGAAACGGATCTCGGTGTGCTGGAGACGTCCGCTGACGGCACGACGTGGACGCCCGCGCCGTTCTCGTTGCGCTCCGGCCGGAACGCCTGGACGTCGGACGGCACGTTCTCCGGCTTCGCAGGCCGGCGCTGGGCCAACGCCACCGCGACGCTGCCGGCCGGCGCCACGCAGGTCCGCTGGCGCTACACGACGGACCCGCTGTACGAGGGCCGCGGCGTGTACGTCGACGGCGTCCGCGCCTCGGACGAAAAGGGCCACGTCGTCTTCGACGGCGAACGCCCGGCCGACGCCGCCCGCTTCATCACCAACGGATGGGTCCTCAGCTCGAACTGAGGACGTTCTGACAGATCCCCGTCCGGCTCGCTACGAACGGGATCCGTCAGACACTCCCTACCTCTCCCGGCCCTTGATCCGCCGTACGGTCTCGTACGGCGGATCAGGGCTTTCTGCCCGGCGTGATCGGCGGTCCCCGAGCGGGCGCCGGTGACCGGCGGCTATGGTGTGAGCAGAGGGGAGTACTTCCCAGCGCCGGCCCGGTCAGCACGGACGCCCTTTGCGGTGTCCCCGGGAGGCGGTCCGCGCACCGCGGGTGAAGGAGACCTCGGACGACGAGCCGTTCGAGGAGCCCGCATGCCCGACGCCACCCCGTCCGTCGCTTCGCCTCTGCTGTGGGCGGTGACCCTCGCGGGGGTGCTGGTCTTCTTCACGGTGGACTTCGTCCTGACGCGCCGCCCTCACGCCGTGCATTTTCGTGAGGCACTGGGCTGGACCGCCTTCTACCTGGCCCTGCCGATCATCTTCGGCATCTTCGCCTGGCTCCGCTTCGGGTCGGACACGGGCGTCGACTACTTCACCGGCTGGCTGGTGGAGAAGTCATTGTCGGTGGACAACCTCTTCGTGTTCATGCTGCTGATCGCCGCATTCGCGGTGCCAGCCGTGCTCACCCAGCGGGTCCTGCTGTACGGCATCGCCGGCGCCCTCGTCCTGCGCGGCATCTTCATCGCGATCGGCGCCGCGGCGGTGCAGGCGGTCTCCTGGACGTTCCTGATCTTCGGCGGCATCCTGCTGTTCACCGCCATCAAGATCCTGCGGGACACGGTCACCGGCGCGAGCCACGAGGTCGACGTGTCCTCACTGCGGTCGGTACGTCTCGTACGCCGGTTCATGCCGGTGACCGACGACTACCGGGGCCCGAACCTCACCGCACGCCACGGCGGCCGCCGTGCCCTGACGCCGCTGGCGCTCGTGGTGATCGCGGTGTTCGGCACCGACCTGGTCTTCGCGGTGGACTCCATCCCGGCCGTCTATGGCGTCACCCAGGACCCGTACCTGGTCTTCACCGCCAACGCCTTCTCCCTCTTCGGCCTGCGCGCGTTGTACTTCGTGCTGCAGAGCACGCTGAGCAAGCTCGTCCACCTCGGCTACGGCCTCGCCGTCATCCTGGCCTTCATCGGCGTGAAGCTGATCCTGCACTGGGCGCACGGCACGTGGAAATGGCTGCCGGAGATCCCGACGCCCATCTCCCTAGCCGTCATCGTCCTGACGCTGGTGACGGTCACCTTCACGAGCCTGTACGTCGGCCGCCGCGCCGCCACGCCGATCCCGGGCCAGGCCGACCTCAGCCGACGCTGACTCCCGAGCGACACTCCTGGGCCGTCGTGGCCGGTGGCCGCGTCGCGGCCGGGAACACATAGCCCGCCCCGATACTTCGTGTCCGTGACCGAGACCGTCGTGTCCGGACCGTCCACGCGCGTCGCCGACCGAGGAATCGCCGGCCGAGGAATCGCCGACCGAGGAATCGCCGACCGAGGAATCGCCGACCGAGGAATCGCCGACCGAGGAATCGCCGACCGAGATGCGCCCGTCGCGCCGGCCGCCGCCCTGCGGCACGCCATCGCGCCGACCGGTGCTTCCGCCCATCAGGGCGTGCTCCATCCCGTCCGGTGGTGCTGCATCCCGTCCGGGCGTCCTCTGCCTGCGCGTCGGTGGGTGTCTCGTCCGTGCGTGCGTGGGTTAGGAGCCTGGGAGTCCCTTGTCCAGGCCGGCGCGGCGTAGGGCGTCGGCTAGTGCGCCGCCGCCTGATGGGGCGCGGTCCTGGCGGGGAGTGCCTCGGCCGCTGCCGCCGCCCTGCCCGCCGCCCTGGCGGCCCCCGCCATCGCGGCCACCGCTGCGGCCGCCGTCCCGTCCACCGGTGCGGCCGCCATCACGGGCGCCATCGCGGCCACCGGTGCGGCTGCCCTCGCGGCCGCCGTCACGGCCGCTGCCGTCGCGGCGGCCATCGGTCGGCTTGCGGCGTTCTGTCTCGTCTTCCAGGCGCAGGGTTAGCGAGATGCGTGCTCGTGGGATGTCCACGTCCAGCACCTTCACCCGGACGATGTCGCCTGGCTTGACGACGTCGCGCGGGTCCTTCACGAACGTCCTGGACATCGCCGACACGTGCACCAGGCCGTCCTGGTGGACGCCCACGTCGACGAACGCGCCGAACGCGGCGACGTTCGTGACCACGCCTTCCAGGATCATGTCGGGGCGTAGGTCCGCGATCTTGTCCACGCCCTCCTTGAACGTCGCGGTCTTGAACGCCGGGCGTGGGTCGCGGCCCGGCTTGTCCAGCTCCGTGAGGATGTCGGTGATGGTCGGCAGGCCGAACATGCCGTCCACGAAGTCCTTGGCGTTGACCGCGTGAAGCGCCGTGGTGTTGCCGATCAGCGTGGAGACGTCGCCGCCGGAGGCCTTGAGGCCGGTCGCCTCGAAGATCCGGTGGACCACGGGGTAGGCCTCAGGGTGCACGCTCGAACCGTCGAGTGGGTCGTCGCCGCCCCGGATGCGCAGGAAGCCCGCGCACTGCTCGTACGCCTTCGGGCCCAGCCGGGCGACCTCCTTGAGCGCCCTGCGCGACCGGAACGGGCCGTTGGCGTCGCGGTGCAGGACGATGTTCTCGGCCAGGCCGGAGCCGATGCCGGACACCCGGGTGAGCAGGGGGACCGACGCCGTGTTGACGTCGACGCCGACCGCGTTCACGCAGTCTTCGACGACGGCGTCGAGGGACCGGGAGAGCTTGGTCTCGGCGATGTCGTGCTGGTACTGGCCGACGCCGATCGACTTGGGGTCGATCTTGACCAGCTCGGCGAGCGGGTCCTGCAGGCGGCGAGCGATCGAGACGGCGCCGCGCAGGGAGACGTCCATGCCCGGCAGCTCCTGCGAGGCGTACGACGAGGCGGAGTAGACCGAGGCTCCGGCCTCCGACACCATGATCTTGGTGAGGCCCGGGATCAGTTTGATCAGGTCGGCGGCCAGCTGATCGGTCTCGCGCGAGGCCGTGCCGTTGCCGATCGAGATCAGGTCGACGTCGTGCTCCTTGGCAAGCCTTCCGAGTACGGCGAGGGCTTCGTCCCAGCGGCCCTGCGGCTTGTGGGGGTAGATCACCTCGGTGGCCACGACCTTGCCGGTCGCGTCCACGACGGCGACCTTCACGCCGGTGCGGAAGCCGGGGTCCAGGCCCATCGTCGTACGGCTGCCCGCGGGGGCGGCGAGCAGCAGGTCACGCAGGTTGGTGGCGAACACGCGTGCGGCCTCGTCCTCGGCCTCCTGCCGCAGGCGCAGCCGCAGGTCCAGGTCGAGCCGGACGATGATCCGCGTGCGCCAGGCCCAGCGCACGGTCTCGGCCAGCCACCGGCTGCTCAGCGGGACCTCGAAGCGCCGCGCGATGCTGCGTTCGTACGCGGTGACCTCTCCGTCGGCGTCCTCCGGCGTGAGGGTGAGCTCGAGGACCTCCTCCTTTTCACCGCGGAACAGCGCGAGGATGCGGTGCGAGGGCAGCTTCGTGAGGGGCTCGGCGAAGTCGAAGTAGTCGGCGAACTTCGCGCCGACCTCCTCCTTGCCGTCGCGTACGCGTGCCACCATCCGGCCTCGGGACCAGAGGCGTTCGCGCAGGTCACCGATGAGGTCGGCGTCCTCGGCGAACCTCTCCACGAGGATCGCGCGGGCACCGTCCAGCGCGGCGGCAACGTCGATGTCGGCCGTGACGAACGGCTCGGCCGCGGCGTGCGGGTCCAGCGACAGGTCGGCGAGGAGCCGGTCGGCGAGCGGCTCCAGGCCCGCCTCCCGGGCGATCTGCGCCTTGGTGCGTCGCTTGGGTTTGTAGGGCAGGTAGATGTCCTCGAGCCGCGCCTTGGTCTCGGCGGCCATGATCTGCGCCCGCAGGGCGTCGTCCAGCTTGCCCTGGGACTCGATCGACTCCAGGACCGCGGTGCGCCGCTCCTCCATCTCACGCAGGTAGCGCAGGCGTTCTTCGAGCGTACGCAGCTGCGCGTCGTCCAGCGTGCCCGTCGCCTCCTTGCGGTAGCGGGCGATGAACGGCACGGTGGCGCCGCCGTCGAGCAACTCGACGGCCACCTGCACCTGCCGTTCGCGCACGCCGAGCTCTTCGGCGATCTTCTGGTGAACAGACGTCGACACGATCCCTGGCCTCTCGCTGAGCTTGGGATGCATTGTGCAGGCATCCACTGCCATTGTCGCGTCGGACCGCGCGGACCGGCAGGTCGTCAACAGCCTGTGGATAACTTGTGGCGGCGAGCGCCGTCTCGACAGGCCGGTACGCGAACGCGCTCGGTGGCGTCCACGCGTACTCCTGGGCGCGTCGGGCAGGCGCAGGCGGCGTTCGTACGGAACGCATCCGGTGACCGGGCTGACGCCGTGTAACGGCTTCTCAGGACCGCGCGCGAGCGCCGCGTACCTCGAGGTCGGCCAGCAGTTCGGTGGTGGCCCGCGTCACCGCGTCGACCGCGCGGTCGAACACCGCCTCGTTGTGGCCCGCGGGCTTGCGGAATCCCGAGACCTTGCGCACGTACTGCAACGCCGCCGCGCGGACGTCGTCATCGGTGACGGTTTCGGCGGCCTCGTCGTGAGCCATCGGCCGCAGGGTCTTGATGCTTCTGCACATGCCGCCATCTTGCGCCCTCGGCAGCGCCGTCCGCGACCCTCTGCGGTCCGGGCAATCGGGCACATCGGGCACCATGGTGGGGTGACTCGGACCGTGGACGAGAGGCCGGGCGGCTCCTTCGAGGCGCCGGATACGCCGAATGCCCCCGATATGAACGTGACGACGCTGGTCGATCTCGTCGCGGACGGCGACGTGGTGGTGCTCAGCGGGGCCGGCCTGTCCACCGAGTCCGGCATTCCCGACTATCGCGGGGAGACCGGGCGGAGACGCCCGGCCGAGCCGATGACCTACCAGACGTTCGTCGGGAGCGTCGCGGCCCGCCGGCGGTACTGGGCGCGCAGCCACCTCGGCTGGCGGCACATCACCCGTGTGGCGCCGAACGCCGGCCACCGCGCCGTCGCGGAGTTGCAGGACCGCGGGCTGGTGACGGGGATCATCACCCAGAACGTCGACGGGCTGCAGCAGGCCGCCGGCGCGCACGACGTGATCGAGCTGCACGGCGGTCTCGACCGGGTCGCCTGCCTGGGCTGCGGTCGCCGTACGCCGCGCGGGCTGCTCGACGAGCGCCTGCGCGCGGCCAATCCCGGCTGGACCGCCGAGGTCGAGGCGATCAACCCCGACGGCGACGCCGTCCTCGCCGATGAGCGGATCGACGCCTTCCGCGTCGTCGACTGCACTCACTGCGGCGGTCTGCTCAAGCCCGACGTGGTCTTCTTCGGGGAGAACGTGCCGCGGCCCCGGGTCGACGAGTGCTACGGGCTGACCGAGCGCGCGGGGATGCTGCTGGTTCTCGGCTCCTCGCTGACCGTGCTGTCCGGCTACCGGTTCGTACGCCACGCGGTCAGGCACGGTGTCCCGGTCGCGATCATCAACCAGGGCGCGACCCGCGGCCACGAGCATGCCCTCGTCACGTTCGACGCCCCGTTGGGATCGACTCTCACCACCCTCGTGGCCGGGCTCGACGGCACGTCAACGGCCCGTTAAGGATCGCGGCGGGCCCGTCAAGGCTCCGTGCACGACAGGCAGGCCGCCTGATTTCCCCCTAACGTCGTGTGTCATGAGCGAAATGGGATTAATGGTCGTGCCGGTACGCAGAGGGTCGTGGACGGTCTCGCTGCGATGTGGCCGGCTGCCGGGCGGGGAGCGCGTCGGGATCGCCTTCACCACCGAGGCGGCTCTGATGGCGGTCATGGGACCGAGCCAGCCATGGATACATCTGCACGAACGCGCGCTGCGGGCGATGCTCGCGCCACTCGGGGTCATCCGGCTCCAGGTGAACCCCGGTGTCGTGGCGGAGGTCTCCGCGCCCGCCGGTACGCCGATCCCGGTCGCGGTGTGATCACCGCTGAAAGAGGCCCCATGCTGCTCCGAGGCGGGAAAGTTACCTGATCGGCCTGGGGGTATTCATACCCTTCAGTGTCCGGTAGGCGCATACTAAGAAAGATGAAGCCACCCCGCGCCGCGACCCGGCGACACCTGCCCACCAGTCCCTTCAAGCCTCCGGCCGCCGCGCCGCCGGTCGAGCGGTTCGCCATAAACGACCGGGTGAACCACGATCAATACGGTGTCGGCGTGGTGATCGGCGTCGAGGACGAGGTCGCCGTACTCGTCGATTTCCGCCCTCGCCAGGAGCGGATCACGGCACCGTACGACAAGATGACCAAACTCTGAGGCCGGGGTCACCCGGCCGACGGTGCCATGGCAGTCTTCCTTGCCTGACGTTCCGCACGGCGGTCGACGAACCTCGTCGCCGCCGTGTCGAGTTCGGCCAGAAAATCTGAGAGCTCCTCGCGCGCCTTCTCCCCTTCGGCGTCGAGTCCCTCCATCTCGAAGATTCCCCATTGGCGGAGCACGGGGCTGACCACGTCGTCGAGGTGCACCCGCAGGTCGTAGATGCCGGCATTGGCGATGGCGACGGACTTGCGCAGGAAACCGTCGATCGTGTGACCGGGCATCTGGAAGCCCTTCACGACGTCGGTGATGGCGCGCATCGTCTCGCCCGGCGCGAGCTCGAAGGCGGACGCGAGCAGGTTCCGGTAGAAGAGCATGTGGAGGTTCTCGTCCGCCGCCACCCGGGCGAGCAGCCGTTCGCAGGCCGGGTCGCCCGAGGCCTTGCCGGTGTTGCGGTGGGAGACACGCGTCGCGAGCTCCTGGAAGGACACGTACGCGAGCCCGTGCAGCATCTTGTCGCCGTGGTCGGCCTCGTAGCCGCCTTGCATGTGCGTCATCCGCGCGCGTTCGAGGGCGACCGGGTCGACGGCCCGGGTGACCGTGAGGTAGTCGCGGATGACGATGCCGTGGCGGTTCTCCTCGGCCGTCCAGCGGTCGACCCAGGTGCCCCATGCGCCGTCGCGGCCGAAGATGGTGGAGATCTCCCGGTGGTAGCCGGGAAGGTTGTCCTCGGTGAGGAGATTGACGATCAGCGCCTCTCTCGACGCCGGTGACACCTTCGAATCCTCCGGCGACCACGGCTCGCCGCCGAACGGGCCGTCGAAGTCACGGCCCTGGCTCCACGGGACGTATTCGTGGGGGAACCACTCCTTGGCCGTGGCAAGGTGACGGTCGAGCTCGACGGCGACGACCGGTTCCAGCTCCATCAGCAGCTCGGTGGTCGTCTTCGGACGGGATTGAGACGGCACTCTGGGGTCCCCCGGTCATGTGGTTGGCTGCGGCACTCGATATGAGTATCCGCCGCCCGGCAGCAGGCACCGTACCCGCGGATGGGCATGTGACGCGCGTCGCGGGGATGGAATGGACACCGGAGCCCGGTCTCGCCTGACCTCCTCGACGGGATCGCCGGTCATCGAACGCCGCCACCGGCCGCTCGACCGTCGAGGCCGAGGACTCGCGCGCCCCTCGTACCTGCGCGGACTCGTGTTCGGCGCACTCGGCACCGGGTAGGTCTCGGCTAGTCGAGGCGGCGATGCGCGAAGAAAGGATTCCGGCGATGACCCAACGCCCGGAGACGATGCCGGACACCGACGCCGTCACCCTGCTCATCCGTCAGCACGACGAGATCCGCAGTCTGTCTCGCGAGGTCGAGACGGGTAGGGGCCAGCGCCGGGCGGAGGCGTTCGAGCGGCTCCGCCGCCTACTCGCCGTGCACGAGACGGCGGAGGAGCAGATCGTCCATCCGCTCGCACGGCACAGCGGGCCGCGCGGCGACGAGATCGTCGACGCTCGCCTGGAGGAGGAGAAGCGCGGCAAGCAGATGCTCCGCGAGCTGGAGCGCATGGGCACCTCCAACCCGAGCTTCCCGCCGATGTTCGCCCGCTTCCGCGCGGCCGTACTCGAGCACGCCGAGCACGAGGAGCGCGAGGAGTTCCCCGAGCTGAGGAAGCGGGGGCATGCGGAGCTACGCGGGATGGCGGCGGCGATCAAGGCGGCCGAGGCGATGGCACCCACGCATCCTCATCCCGGCGTGGAGTCGGCGACGAGCAACATTCTCTTCGGCGCGTTCGTGTCGGTCGCCGACCGGATGCGCGACCTGGTGCGGCGGGCCGTGCCCCGAGGGCGCCGCTGAGATCAGGGACGCCGCACGACGACGCCGCCGGGCACGCACCATGTCCGGTCGGACGGTGCCGTACGTCGGCCTCGCGGCTAGGACGTACGTCGGCGACCGTGCCGGTGCGGTCGCTCGCGCTGATGCGGATGCCGCCGACGATGAGGGAGATGGTGGCCGGTGTCAGGCGGGCGTGATGAAGCCTGGGTGCTCGCGTTCCAGCCGGTCGACGCCGTCGGGGGACAGCCGGATGTAGAGCCCCTCAGGGACATCGAGCACCAGGTCACGGCCTGGTCCATGAAAGACGAGGCTGATGGCGCAGCGGTAATAGCCGTTCTCGGTGCTCATCTCCTCGTTGCGTTCACGAATGTTGCTGTTGCGTGATGCCATCTCCCCGCCGGATCCCCGGCCGCCGCCGGTGCCGGCGGTGCCCTGGGTACCCGGGGAGGGCGGCCCCGCGGACACGCCCCCCCGTCCGGTCCGGTCCGTGCTGTGCCCCTGGCCGTGGCCGGAGGTCGTCCTCGTCTGCTCGTACACGCGTTGTTTGACCGACGCCTCGGTGACCCGCGTGGCCCGGTGGACGTTGATGCCGACGCGGACGCGCTCGCCGCCGAGGCCGGGGATCGTGTGCTCGTGCGCCAGGAGCGCCTTGAGCTGGGCGCGCATGGTTCGCGGGTTGCCGGCCTCGCCGAGGTCCATGCCGCGCGGCAGGCCGATCTCGTACCCGAGGGGACGGTCCGCCAGCAGGGGCACCGGCCCCCGCAGCTTGGGCGGCAGTGCGGCCACCGGGCCCCACTGGCCGACCAGGGGGGCCGCCGGTACGGCGACCTGGTTGGCGACCTTCCGTAGCGTCTGGTTGACCTCCAGAGGCGAGACCGGCGCCGACCAGCGAGGCGCCTCGCCCACGACGGGCGTCTGGGCCGTGACGGGCGTGTGCTCGGGGACGATCGTGGTGAGGTGCTCCGGCACGATCATCCGGATCGCACCGTCCGCGGTCCGGGTGCGCGTGGAGATCCGGCGATTCTCGTCCCAGTGCCGGCCGGCCGCGTCGTTGCCGGTCAGCTCGGCGAACTTCCGCAGTGCGCCGCGGGTGCCGCCGCGCAGGTGCGCCAGCCCGGGCGGCGGCTCGTGGCTGCGGACGACCTCGATCTCGTACCGGACGGGATGGGTGAACTCGTGAGACGGGTCGTAGGTCTGGACCCGGTTGATCTCCTTCACATCAGTGCTGCCGGTGTCCGCGCTGCTGGACTCGGTGATGCGGCCGACCGCGAGCTCGCCGCCGCCGACATCGCTGTCGGAGTACTTGGTGTAGCGGGCGAGGGCCTTGGCGCCGCCGCCGGAGGTCTTCTCATGCACCGTCCCGGAGCCACTGAGGTGCTCGCTGCGCAGCATCAACCGGACGTCGGGGCGTTCTGACGTGTGCGCCCCGTCCGCCACGACGGCCTTGACCCGGACGCCCACGTAGTCGGTGAAGCCGTACGCGCGCTTGACCGGCAGCCAGGTGATCACTCCGTCGCGCAGCGCCACCAGGCTCGCCGACATGGCCTCGTCGCCGTACCGGGCCCGCAGGACCTCCATGACCGGGCTCGCCGTCCGCTCCTCGCCCCGGAACAGGATCCCCTCCTCGTGGAACGCCTCGACGATCTCGGGCAGGACCTTGGCCGCGTCGAGGTGCTCGACGTACGCGGAGGTCATCGCGAGCTCGGGCTCGACATAGGCGCGGTGCTCGGTCACCGGGGTCACGTCGGGGGAGGGGCCGTCGAGGCCGAGATGCCGTGCCACCTGGTCGGGCGCCACGAGATCCATGATCTGTTGCACCCGCAGACGGGTGGCCGGGCCCTCCTCGACGTCGCTTCCCTTCCACCGGATCGGGGTCGCCTCCACGACCATGTCACCGCGGTACCAGTGGGCGTCGCTGCCGTACGTGCCGCGGGCGACGTCCATGCCGCCCTCGTACGCGCTCTCGCCCGAGCCGCGTCCGGTGGCGAGGGACCCTCCTGCCGTCGCCACCACCTTGTGCTCGTTCTCGCCCGAGCCGTGGAGGCCGGCGCGCGCTCCGACCTGCGCGTGCGCCGCCACGCCCGTCCTGCTGCTCTTGCCGGTCAGCACGCGTGAGTTGGCGTTCGTGTACTGCTCGTACTCCACCCCGGGGCCCGACCCGGTGTGCTCCAGGCCGGCCGCGTCGACCTTCAGCCGTAGCGCCTGGTGCCAGCCGTCGTGGTCGGGCAGCTTGATCGTCTTGCCGTCCGTGGACATCAGGGAGCCGAGGTTCGCCTCCAGGTAGGACGGGCGGGTGAGGTCCAGGATCTCGGCGGGGACCTCCCGGCGTGCCTCCGGCGGCGGCTGCCCGAGCCAGTCGGCGTGGGCCCTGCCGAGCTCCACCCCCAGGTCGGGCATGGCGCCGAGGCGCACGATGCCGGCGATGCGGCCGCCCAGGTGGAGCACGTCGTCGGGCCGGGCGTCCAGTGACGTCATCCGTCCCACCGCCGCCGCGTCATCCGCGCTCACCGCCTCCCGCGGTACGTGCTGCTGCGGTACGACGATCTCCGCGGTGCTGTCGTCCACCCGCCAGGAGGCGTCCGTGACCTCCTTGCCGCCCCTGGTGATCCGCAGCTCCACGTCGATCGGTGCCGCACGGGTGAACGCGGTGACCGGCCCGTCGGTCTCGGTCCGGTAGTAGACCGTGTAGCCGGAGGCGAAGGCGGTGCGCTTGCTGATCGCTCCGTTCAGGTCGACGGACGCCTTCGGGAAGTCGATGCCGAAGACCTTCCCCACCTTGACGCGCGCGTTGGCGGCCGCCTCAAGACCACCTCCGGCGGAGCTCGTCCACCCGGTGTTGACGCCGGCCCCTGTCACCCGCCGCTCGTTCACGGTCATGGGGTACTCCTCGACCCCGCGCAGCGCGCCGAGCGTGCCGCGGGCGGAGACCTCGATGCGGTACCGGCCGGCCGTGGTCCGGTAGTCGATCCCATTGAGCAGGTTCGTGAGGTCGGCCTCCAGCGCCGGACGCCCGAATCCGGCGTCGAGCTCCCGGAGGACCTGCCGCAGCACTTTCGGCGGAAGGTCGGGCACGGCCCTGGTCACGGCCTCGCGCAGGCCGGTGACGAGCTGCTCGCTTCGGGGCAGGCGGGCCAGCGTGCCCAGCCCCGGACCACGTCCGGCCGCCAGCATGACCGGCTCACGCGGATGGGGCTCGTAAGCGGGGTGCGGGACCGGCGTGCCGGTGAGCGCCCCGTGTGCGTGCGCGAGGTCCTCTCGTACGTGGGCGAGCTCCTGCCGCAGGTCGGCGAGGTCCTCGCGCAGGCGGGCGAACCCCTCCTTGGGCGTGGCGGGATCAGGGCTGAGCTCGCGCGGCGGGTCGGTGCCGAGCACGTCGCGTTCGAAGCGGCCGGCGTCGGCCGCGGGAAGCGCCATCTCCATGCGCACGTCGACGTCGAAGACGCCGAGCTTCTCCGAGGCGACATGGAGCCGTACCAGCGCGTCGTACCGGGTGATCTCCGTCGTCCTGATGAGCGTCACCTTCGGAAGGTCCATATGGGACGTCGACGTGAGATGGATCTTCCCGACCCTGATGCTCCCTCCGATCCGGGCGAACACCTTGTCGACCGACCCCAGGCCCAGCTTGACGCCGACCCAGGCGTTCAGCGCGCTGCCCGACTGGCTGGTCTCGACCGTGTCCGTACGCCGCCCGAGGTCGTCACGGACACGCGTCTCGATCGGGACGGTGTTGCTCTCGTGCACGTGCTCCATGCGCAGCACACTCGAGGTGATACGGAACGAGTCCTCCGAGGAACGGAGCCGTGACGTCTCGTACCGGATGCCCTCGGAGGCAGAGCCGCTCGTCAGCCACCACTGGCTGCGGTTCTTCAGCCCCTGCTCGCTGTGCACGGTGGACAACAGGTCATCGAGGATCCGGACGACCTCATGCGACGGCACACCCGCCGCCAGCGCCCGGCGCTGCAGCTCCAGCGCCAGCGGGGTGGTCTCCACCGCCGTCACGAGCACACCGTGGTCCGGTATCCGCCGCGCCGCGTCCGGCGTGACCTCATGCCGGGGGGCAAGCGGCGGCCCGTCACCGACCCCGAGCGGCCCCACGCGGTGGAACTCCTCGGGGAACGGTATGACCAGGGAAAGGTCGGGGACCCTGGCGCCGTACGGCACTTCCGTGCCATCGCGAAAGACCTTGAACGAGATCTTCGTGTCGAAGAAGTCGTGTTTGTAGGCGACCGTCTTGCGCCCGCTCATGACGTCGAGGCCGCCCGCGTCGCTCATGCGCGTCGATGTCTTGACGCCGAGGCCGGGCAGGCCGAGCGTCTCGACCTCATCCGAGGAGTCGTAGATCTCGACCGCGCCGCCGGTCACCTCCGCCTCGCGGGCACCGAACTCCCGTCTCTCCACCCCGTCGCCGCCGAAGGAGACCGGGTAGTCGCGCGGTCCCTCCGGTGCCTCGGTGCGGGAGAAGTCGCGCAGGTCCGGTTTCAGGTAGATGACCGTGTCGCCGACGCTGAACGCGGCACCCTTCTGCAGCAGGTCGGTCCAGTTCTCCCGGTCACCGTCGGCCAGCCTTTCGGTCAGCCAGTCCTTGATCTCGGCGGTGACCCGCGGATCGAGGTCGGGGGGGAGGCCGTCGACCCACCTCTGGGCCGCTGCCCTCGGATCGGCCGGCAGCTCGACGCTGTGCACCGCGGTCTCCCCGAGCGCGCCCATCTCGACGTACCGCGGGGGATGCAGGTCGGAGGGCGGCGCCGGGGACACGAGGGCCGTTTCACCGGGTTCCGCCGACGCCGTCAGTGCCGTCTCGTCCCCGGGACGTGCGGGGACGGTTGCACGGGAGCGGTGTGACGGTCCCAGAAGTTCGGCGATCGTGCTCCTCGGGCGGGCGGCGGCCGCGCCGGGATCGTACGAGGGCGTGACGACCGGATCGCCGCTCGCGCGGTCCGGCGCTCTACTCGTGATGGCCGCGGCGTCCGGATGGACCGTTCCGACGGGGTCGGCGGTGGTGTGCGGGGTGGTCAGGTCGGATGTGCCGGTGGTCGCCAGGTCGGTGCGGGGTGTCCGCACGGTGGTGTGGTCGCCCTGGCGGCCGGTCCCTTCCGCTGCTGCCTGGGTGCTCTCGGCGCCCTGGCTCCTGGCGGGGACGGTCCCCTCACCGGCGGGGATGTGTCCTGCGGCAGAGGGTGGTCGCCCCGATGCCCGGCCGGCGGCCGTCTCACTGCCGGGCGTTCGACCAGGCGGTGTCTCACCTGGCGCCGCGGCAGGTTCGGTGGAGCCCGGATGGGCGGGGCCGGTCAGGCCGGCCGCGGTGTGCCTACCGGTCTCCTTGACCACCTCGATCCCGGCCATCCCGAAGCCGAACTGCGCGGCTTGGACCCAGTCCACGTGTCCCTTGTCGAACGCCGCCTGTGCCGCGACGTTGCCCGCCGTGCCCGTCGTACCCGCGAAGAAGAACCGCGCACCGGCACCCTTCAGCCCCGGCGACCGCATCGCCCCCGACAACGTCGTCGTCAGCGCATTGCCCCGCCTTCCCACCCAGCCACCGGCCACGCCCATCACCCCGCCCGCGACCGCGCCCTCACCCACCGCCGTGAAGAATTCCCCCGCGTCAAAGCCTTTCGCCAACCCGTACTCGATCCGCGCGTACTGCCCCGCGGCATCGAGTCCCCCCGAATACCACGCGCCCGCGAGCACCGATTTCACGACCATCCGCAAAAACGCCTTAAGCGTCATCCCCTCGGCCTCCGACGTGGCCGTCGCCGCCGCGACCGACCCACCCCCGGTGATGACCGACAACCCCATCGCCAACGCCCACGTCGCCAGCAAGAAATCCAGCGACAACGCGAACTGAAACCGCGCCGCCTCCTTTTGCCGGATCAGATTCTCGACCGAGTCCGCCAATCCCGTACACGCCGTGGTCAGCCACAACAAGCCCCCTTCGTCCCCGCCGCCACGCAACGCGTCCGCGAAGGAACCGAACCGCTGTGTCGCCTCACCGGCGTTGTTCGAGGTCACCGCACGCGCATGCCCGGCCACGTCCTCGGCCACCAACCCGGCCGCGTACCCCGCCGCACGCCATGCCCGCACCACCGCGCTCAACCCGGCGACGCTGCCATCCGGCCAGGCGCACCCCCCGACGAGCGACTCCACGAACCGCAGCATCGCCACCAGCCCCGACGGCGGCGGATCCGACTCGGCGAACCCGGCCGTCACCGCCGGCAGGCGGTACGGGTCCTCCGCCGCCAGTGCCCCCACGTCCGCACCGGGCGGCAACGCCGAACCGACATCGCCGGCCTCTTCCGCCACCGCGTACGTCCGGCCCGACACGATCAGCAATCCGCCCGTGGCCCGCACGACATTCACCATGTCGGCCAGAGCGGCCAGCACCTCATCGCGGGACACGCCGTAGCCCGGCGCCTGACCATCCCCGTCGAAGAACGCCCGCCCGATCTCGTCGTTGCCCCAGCACGCCCCGGCCCCCGCCAGCACGTGACACAACGCGTTGACGGCCGACTCCAGCGACTCCGATGCCCCGACCAGCCCGCGCCCCGAACTCACCCACGTATCAGGACGAGCCACATATCCGGACACGACTCACGCCCACCCATCGCTCGATGTACGGGACGAGAGTTCACTGAAAGTTCGTCGATAGTTAGAAGCCATTCGCCGAAAAGACACGGGCATTTATCAGTCCATTCCGACAGGCCGCTGAATTGCATTGTTCAGCACAATAACCGCTGCGTCATGGCCTCACAAATGTCTGCTGCCGGTGTACTGGTACTTCGCGCGGTGGGAGAAACAGCATCACGCTGCGGATGCTGGATGCGCTGCGCCGCCAGGTCCGGTTGGCCGGCGGCCGGGACGCCGAGCCCTCGGCGGGGATCATCGATTCCCAGACGATCAAGGGAGCCGACACCGTCGGGCGTGCTTCCTGCGGCTATGACGCGGGCAAGAAGATCAATGGACGCAAGCGGTTCGCCGTCACCGACACCCTCGGCTTGCTGATCACCGTGACCGTGTGCGCCGCGGGCGTTCAGGACCGCGACGGCGCCAAGAGTGTGCTGCTGGAGCCGTACCTGCCCGCCGGCCGCTGCCGGGTCGTCTTTCGCCGGCGCCGCCTTCGCCGGCCGCCTGGCCCGCGACTACGAACGCGACCCCGCGACGTCTGAGGCGATGATCCGCTGGGCCGCCATCAACACCATGATCCGATGCCTCGCCCGTGGCGGCCCGCCACTGGACCCGGACCATTACCGCTGGAATACGAATGAGGGATCAACTTCTGGAAACCTCGCTAAGGTGTGCGACCGTTTCCAGGAGCCCTTGCCATGCCTCTTCCGTGTCGGAGGAACGGTCATGGGGTGCGCGGAACCAGTCGATGTAGATGGACACCTCTTCAAGGTCCCAGCGGAGCCGGTAGAGCGTGAGGGCCGAGGCGTTGACCGTCCGGCCGGTGGCCTCGGCGTACCGCTTCAGGTCTTCTGGGCTCAGCGCGACGGACCATAGGTCGCGTTCAGGCGGCGCGAGGCCGACCGTGTCCCAGTCGACCAGCAGGTGGCGGCCTTCGCACTGCAGGAGGTTGCCCGGGTGCGGCTCGCCGTGGGTGAGGACGGGTGCGCTGTCGCTTCTGCTGAGGTCCTCGACCAGCCGGTCGAACTCCTCCACCCGTCGCAGAATCGCGGGGGCATGCCCGGACAGCAGGGTTCTGGCAGGTTCGGCGAACGGCCCGCGCCCCCCGCGGATCGCGCCGTCCAGAGCGCTCTGTAGGAGGCCGCGCATCGATAGCTCGAGGTCGAGCACCGGCACCGATGCCGGAGGCGCCTGACGATGCAACTCGGCGAGCAGCTCCAAAACGGCGCCGCGATCGCGCGAGGTCCATGGCCGGTCGAAGTCTCCGGGAGTCCCGTCCAGAAATGGGAAGACGCTGAGGGCATACCGAGGGCCGAGCCGGCGGACGGTCTCGCCGCCGGCAGCCCGCAGAGGCGCCACCACGAAATCCAGGTGCCCCTCATCACGCAGGGCCGCGGCGGTGTCCATGGCCCCGCGCAGGTTCCGCAGGGCGGCGTGTGAGTCCTGCTCGCCCTTGAGCTCCAGGTCAGCGACGGTGACGAACCACTTTTTCCCGGCGCCACCGACCGCGATCCAGTGGTGGTCACCGAAACCGACCGGGGCATACTCCAATGAGGTCGCGCCGATTCCCCACTCACCCAAAGCTCGGAGCAATCGCTCGTCATCGAGATCTTTCGGTCGCGTCCTCATGCCGATCACGTTAGGCGGTCACGGTCAGCTCCGCACCGCGATATCCACTCGACCGGCCCGCCACTGCCGCGCAGCCGCGCAGCCACGGATCAATTTCTCAAACACTCACTTTGTGACGAGACGGCCGCGCCGTACGCCGAGGGCCACGAGGCACGTCGGTGGGCTCTCCGGCATCCAGGCGCCCGACGCTGATCGTTATTCTGGGCGGCATGAACGCGCGTCCCCGCTTCGACGGAGAACACACCGACGATCTCGCCGCCTTCATCGCGGCCAGCCCGTCCCCGTACCACGCGGTCACCAGCGTCGCCGAGCGCCTGGACGACGCGGGTTTCGTCAGGGTCGCGGAGACGGACGCCTGGACCGGTGAGACCGGCGGGCGGTACGTCGTGCGCGGTGGGGCGATCGTCGCCTGGTTCGTCGCCGACGGCGCGCGGCCGGAGACCCCGTTCCGGATCGTCGGCGCGCACACCGACTCGCCGAATCTCCGGGTCAAGCCACGGCCGGACTCGGGCGCGTACGGCTGGCGGCAGATAGCCGTGGAGATCTACGGCGGCCCGCTCCTCAACACCTGGCTGGACCGCGACCTCGGTCTGTCAGGCCGGCTCGTCCTGCGGAACGGGGACACCCGTCTCGTCGCCGTCGACCGGCCGCTGCTGCGGGTGCCCCAGCTCGCCGTCCATCTCGACCGGAGTGTCAACGAGAAAGGCCTCGTCCTCGACCGGCAGCGGCACATGCAGCCCGTATGGGGCCTTGGTGATCTCGACGAGGGTGGCCTGATCCGGTTCGTCGCCGAGGAGGCAGGAGTCGAGACGCCGGAGATCGTCGGGTGGGACCTCATGGTGCACGACGTCCAGGCGCCCGCGTACCTGGGACGTGACCGCGAGTTCCTCGCCGCGCCACGACTGGACAACCAGCTGTCCGTCCACGCGGGCACCGCCGCCCTCATCGGGGCCGCGGACTCTTCCGGCCTGCCGTACGTCCCGGTCCTCGCCGCGTTCGACCATGAGGAGACCGGCAGCGAGTCGGACACGGGCGCCGGCGGCCCGCTGCTCGGCAACGTCCTGGAGCGGTCGGTCTTCGCACGCGGCGGCGCGTACGAGGACCGGGCACGCGCGTTCGCCGGCACGGTGTGCGTTTCCGCCGACACCGGCCACGCCGTCCACCCCAACTACCCGGAGCGGCACGACCCGACGCACCGCCCGATGGCCGGCGGCGGGCCCATCCTGAAGGTCAACGTCAACCAGCGGTACGCCACCGACGGCGTGGGCCGCGCCGTCTTCGCCGCGGCGTGCGACCGCGCGGGCGTACCCATGCAGGAGTTCGTCTCCAACAACGCGATGCCCTGCGGCACGACGATCGGCCCCATCACCGCCGCCCGCCATGGCATCACCACCGTGGACGTGGGCGTACCGATCCTCTCCATGCACTCGGCCCGCGAGCTCTCCGCCGCCGACGACCCGTTCCTCCTGGCGAACGCACTCCAGGCCTTCTTCGAGGGCTGACCGCCCGCAGCCTCACGACCGCCGCCGTTCCGCCTCGAGGAGGGTGCGCACCTGCACGTAGAGGATCATGAGGCAGCGCAGCCACGGACGCATGAGCGGGATGACGATGTCCTCTTTGGTCTGCCGCCGAGCCGGATCCGTGAGCGCCCAGCGCCTGGCCACACCGATCATGATCTCCGCGCTGGTCGGGTCACGTCGCGGTTCAATGCCGTATCGGTCGAGGGTGCGCACGTGGGGTGGCCGCGCCGCCTCGACGAGGCTCCCCTCGATCCCGGCCCGTACCGATGGGAGCGTGAGGGCCGCGTCCAGCCACCGGTGCACGACCTGTTCGAGCAACGCGTGCCCGGAGCCGAAATCGGAGAGCATGTCCAGCGCGGCCCGCCAGCCCGGCACGCCGGCCATCGGATCGATCGCCTCATCGCCGTCGAGCACCGAGGGAAGGCCGGACTCGGTGACCGGTCCTGCCAGTTCGAGGAACAGCAGCGCTCCCGCACGCCGGCGACGTTGTCGTGCCGGGATGGACAGCTGCTCCGGGTCGGTCTCCGCGCACCAGGAGAGCGCCGCGGCGAGCACGCCCGCGTGACTGCCCGACGCCGCCAGTGCCCGTGCGGCGGCCAGCACCTCGCCGAGGACCAGCTGATCGCCGTGCGTGGCGAGATGCTTGAGACGGGTGAGCGCGATCGACGGGTACGTCTGCCCGAGCGGCTCACAGACCCGTGCGATGACCAGTTTCAGCGTCTGCGGGAGGTGGGCCGTACGTGACCATTTGTAGAGGGCCTGCCGTACGGGTCCTCCCACCCGCGGGTGCAGGCAGGTCTGGGACAGCGCGATGAACGCCAGGTCCGCGTGGTTGGCCCGACCCCACTCGCGCGCCGTGTCGACGATGAGCCCCGCGGGACCGTACTCCGCGGCCAGGTCCGCGAAGGTCGCGGCGAGCGGATTGCGGAGCTCTTTCGGGACGGCGTCGTCCGCCGGCAGCGCCGCCAGCCAGGAGAGCAGGTCGGAGCGGGCGAGCGGATAGTCCGCGATGGCATGCCGCAGGATCGACTTCGCGTAGTCCAGCCGCCGGAAGATGACCTGGCCGTCCTGGCCATCCGCTTCCAGCAGCCGGCGCAGACCGGTCAGCGGACACCAGGCCAGCCCCGCGCCGCTCATGGTGATCTCGAGTCGCCGGGCCAGTGAGGACGCGACGGTGTAGACGTTGGCCTCCTCGGCCGGTGAGAGCGCCGCCGCGGCGATCAGCAGTGCGCGCTCGTGCGGCTCCGGATGATCGCGGAACCAAACGCGGAGTTCGTTCCGCCAGCCTCGGTAGGCGTGAGTGACCTCCGCCTGCCGGGAGGCGACGTCACCGCCTCGACCGTCGATCCTCTCGATGAGCTCGGTCAGCCGCCGGGCGTCGGCGGGCAGCGCGTGCTCCAGCAGCGTCGGCACCTCGCTCCAGTCCCACCACTCGCTGAGGCCTCGCACGGCCATGCGCCGCCGGTAGACCTGGACGGGATGGGGAGGCTCGATGACGAACGCGGGAAGAGTCGATGCGGGCTCGGCCTCGCCGTCCGCGATGACCACCAGGTAGCCATCGGAGGCGCGTACGGCATCGAGGCAACTCCCGAGCCGGGAGAGGCCGGTGTCCACGGCGTGGACGAGGTAGCCGCCTCCCTTGGCATAGATCTCCTCCGCGTCCTCGTCCTCCAGGGAGAAGCGGCGAATGTGGATGTCCGGCCGCAGCTGGGTCATGGCCGCGATGGCCGTGGTCTCACGCCCGCAGCCGAGCGGCCCCGCGAGCAGGACCGCGCGGTTGATCCTGAGTGCGTTCACCACGAGGTCGTGGTTGTTCGCGGCGACGTGACATCGCACCCGGTCCTCGATCTCCTCCAAGCCGAGGTGCATGGACGGACGCCCGCGTACGAACCGGTAGCTCTGCTGGATCAGGTCACCGCTGACCTGGTTGGCGACGGCGTTCTGTGCGTTGTCACCGGGGATCTCGGTGCTGCCCGGCTCCCGCACCGGTGCCGTCATGGCCGCACCTGCCGGAAGTCGCCACCGACCTGGTTACCGAAGGCGTTCTGCGCTCCATCACCGGCCACCGAGACATTGCCCAGGGACGGCCCACCGGCCGGGGTGGGCGCCGGAGCGTCGGAACCTCCGCCCTCCGGCGGGTCATCCCGCTGTTCGCGTCGGGACGGCGTCGGGACGTAGAGGTACGCGACCTGGTTGAACTGCTTGACCTCCGCCTGGACCCGCGTGAACTGGCTGGGCCGCAGGGTGGTGCGACCGCTGCACACGAACGTGTCGAACGCTTCCCTGGAGACGATCGCGGCGACGAACGTGACGTCCGGATCGCTGTCGCGTAGTGCCGCGCGCAGTGGTTCGCAGTCCAGCAGCCGGGAGACGTCGTTCGTGGCGGTCGAGATGCCCGCCGTGACCGGGTCTTCGTCGTCGACGAGCCCGAAGTGAAGGGCGACGCGCATCCGGAGCTTCACGCCACCGGCCCGTAGTTTCGGGGCCGCGTCGGCCAGGGCGTTCTGCAGGTGGTCGAGGAACGGGTGGATAAGAGGGATCATCGCGTCCAGGGGAAGGATGGCCAGCAGACCGTCGCCGGTGCTCTGCAGAAGGCGCACCGCCTCCCAGGCCAGGCCGCTGCGTTCGCAAGCGGTTTCGACGACGCGCCGGATCTCGGTGTGGATGCTGGGCAGCTGGACGTCGCGGTGACGACTGAACCCCTCGGCGTCGACGACGAGCAAGGTGCGCATAGACGACAATGTCCCCTCTTCTCTCCCAGTGCGGTGTTCCAAACGATGCACAGAGTTCGGAGGAATCACTGTCTGAAATCAGACGTAGCCGTGACCCGAGTCGGCCAGGGCCCGCAACCGGGCCACGTCGGTGATGACGATCCGGCGGCGACCTGTGGCGATGACACCCTGATGGCGCAGGCGCGCGAGTTCGACGCTGACCGTGCTTCGAGACAGGCCGGCCGCCTGCCCGACCTCGGTCTGGTCCAGCCCCACATCGACCGGCATGGCCGGGCCGGGAGTCGCCAGCCGTAACAACGTCCGTACGAGCCGCGGTCCGGCGGGTAGCGCGGCGATCTCGGCACGCCACGCCTCGCGCTCGCGGATGCGGCTCATCGCGTGCCGCAACAGCTGGGTCTCCATCCCCAGGGAGCGCACCAGTAGGAGGAAGCGATCGGCGGGGATGAACCGCGTCTCGCACCGCGAGGTCCGTACGACCTTCACCCGCCCCGCGACGAGCAGGAGGACGTGGGTGGCGGGCTCGCCCTGCCGCATCAAGGCGGCACCTGGGCCATGGCGGCGGACATCACCGTCCGAAACGAGGCGAGCCCACGCTTCCGCCGAGACGCTCACACCCTTATGTCTCTCACCCTCGATGCCCTGGGGACAGGGCTTGATCAGGACGTGCTCCGCGCCGATGTGGCCGTCGATGCGAGGGTCAGGAGAGACTCGCGCTGGATCGCGCCCAGGGAGAGTGTCTTGTAGCCGACGTCCTCGAACAGGACGGTGATGCGGTCGGCTTCTTCGCGCATGACCGTGCCGGGACCCCAGGACGCGTGGATCACGTCGGAATGGATCGGGAACGGAGTGTCGATCTCCGTGGTCTCGACCGCTCCGGCGACGCAGTTGTCGCAGTTGTCGCAGGTCGGGGCGTGGGGCTCACCGAAGTACTCCAGCAGGTATCGACGACGGCATGCGGTGGTCTCGGCGTATCCCCGCATCATGTCGATGCGTGAGTCGTCCACCCGGCGGCGGCTTTCGTCGATCTCCATCGCGTCGGCCGTCGCCTCTTCGGGCGCCGGTCCCCGCTCGGCGTAGCGCAGATCTCCGCGGTCGTTCACCTCGACCGCCTTGGTGTGCTGGAGGAGGTTCACCAGACCGGTCAGCTTGGACGCGCCGATGTCCAGGGTGTCGCGCAGGGCACGAGCCGCGACGGCGCCGTCGTGCCGGTGGAGGAGGGTGGCGAGCCGGTGCAACATCTCCTCGTCCGGCTTGCCGCCGGCGAAGAAGCGACGTAGCCCCAGGTCCTCGGACCGGTAGTACAGCACGGCCTCGGCCGGCTCACCATCGCGTCCGGCCCGGCCGATCTCCTGGTAGTAGGAGTCCGGGGACTCCGGGGGTGCGCTGTGCAGGACGTAGCGCACGTTGGGCTTGTCGATTCCCATGCCGAACGCCGACGTGGCCACGACCACGTCGACTCCGTCCTCGGAGAACAGCGTGTGCACCCGCTCGCGTTCGGACGCCTTCATCCCCGCGTGGTACGCCTCGGCGCGCAGCCCGGCCGCGCTCAGCTCCTTGGCGTACGCCGTCGCATCGCGGCGGGTCGCGACGTACACCAGGCCGAGCCCGGACCGCCCGGCGGCGTCCTGGACGAGCGCCCGCCTCTTGGCGGCCTCCTCGCTGAACCGGCGGACCCGCAGCGAGATGTTGGGCCGATCGAAGCCCCGGATGATCTGCTGCGCGTCGCGGAGACCGAGTACGGCGACGATGTCCTCGCGTACGGGGGGCGAGGCGGTGGCGGTCAGCGCGATCACCGGAGGGTGGCCGAGACGTTCGATCACCCGTCCGAGCTGGAGATAGTCGGGCCGGAAGTCGTGACCCCACGCCGAGACGCAGTGCGCCTCGTCGACGGCGATCAGCGAGGGCCGCGCCGCGATGAGCCGGTCCACGACGTCGGGCTTGGCGAGCTGCTCGGGCGAGAGAAAGACGTACTCCGCCTTACCGGCTCGGATCTGCTCCAGAGAGCTCTCGCTCGAGCCCGCACGCTGCGCGGAATTGACGACGACCGCGCCGCCGGCGTTCCGCTCGGCGAGTGAGAGCATCTGGTCGCGCTGCAAGGCGATCAGCGGCGAGATGACGATGGTCGGGCCGTCGAGCAGCTGCGCGGGGATCTGGTAGGTCGCGGACTTGCCACTGCCGGTCGGCATCACGACGAGGACGTCGCGCCCCTGCAGCAGGTGGTCCATCGCCTCGCCCTGACCGGGCCGAAGCTGCCGCCAGTCGAAGACCTCCCTGGCCGTCCGCTGGATCCGCCGTTGGCGCCCGAACCGGCCCAATTTGCCCCGCATGCCCATCTGACCTCTCCTTGACGGGCGCTCATCACCCACGGCGCCTCGGCTCAGTCCCCCTTCACCGAGGGCTTGATCATCCAACCAGTCCGGTATGACGGTTAGCGTCGTACTAGAGGGTGAGCTGCCGCCCGTGCCGCTCCGGCAACCATTCCAGGAGGATCAGGGTCGCGTCATCGGTGAGACGGCCGCGCTGATGCTCGAGGATCGCGCGGTTGAGGCGTCGTAGCAGCTCCGGTGCCGCAAGCCCCTCAGCGGTGTGACGGAGGACGAAATCACTGAGCCGCGCGAGATTGAACGGGCGGCCGTCCTCGTCACGGCCTTCGACGACCCCGTCGGTGTAGAGCAGGAGCCGGTCGCCGGCCCGGAGTTGCTCGGTGTACGCGGGGACGGGCGGCTGACGATGCTCCTCTCCGGCGTCGATCTCGCTCAGCCCCAGCGGGAGGCGGGGACGACGGATGAGTTCTTCGATCTTCTCGTTGCCCCGGATCAGCAGCGGAGGCGGGTGACCGCAGGGCAGCCAGGTGAAGGTTCATGGGTTACACCCAGCCCTGGTACTCGGTGCGGGGCGTGGAGGCGCCGGTCGGCGGAGGATATGGGGCACATCGTCTGTTTCCTGCGCGACGGCGACCGCCTGTTCCTCACCTAACTCCACGACGGGCCGTGGCAACGAGCCGGTCAACGGGTCCCTCGGCCTGCTCGACATGACGCCGTACGGCCGCGGCGAGGCGTGGGAGGACAACCCCGAGGGCTGGCCCGTGATCGGCGATGTCCGCGAGGGGCACCCGTCCGAGGGCCGCCAGGCCTGCTGGTACTGGCGCTCGGACGCCGACGGCGCCGCTACCTGGGGCCCGACCAGCCGGCCCGTGCCGCAGTGGACCCGCCCCGGCGCGACCCCCGTGGAGACCCTCGGCCGGCACGGCCACCACCACTGACGCGTCTTCGTCGACGGCGTCGGCAAAAGGTGTTAGGTGCCGGGCGGACCTCCGGACGATGCGAACGCCCGCCCGCGCGCTCGATCGGTGGGCGGTTCGCACCGCAGGTGGCTGATCAGCCCGCACATCGTCATCAGCGGTATCGCAGGAAGGTTCCCGCCACTCGGCGGTAGTGTCGATCCATTAAGACGCAACGCCGTCGAGCTCTGCAGCAACGTCTCGGATATTTTTCATGATGTGAATGACTTAGGACTCCTAACAAAAGTGGTGGGCTTGACCTGGTCAGCGGTCGGTGTCGTGCATGAGGCCGCCGGGCGGCGGGACGGAGTCAGCCGTGCCATCGCACGCGATAAACCCGGCGACAGTCGGTGGTCATCCCGCGATAATGGCCGACGTGGAGGATGTCGAGGTCATCGTCGCCCATCACGAGCGCGCGACCCTGCGCGCCGGAGACGTGTTCCTGAAGATCGACGCTGATCAGACGCGCACCGACGTCGAGGTCGAGGCAATGGCCATGGCGCCGATCCCGACTCCGGAGGTCCTGTGGCGGAAGCCGCCCGTGCTCGCGCTCGCCGCCCTCCCGGGGACGGCACTCGGCCGCCTCGGTGAGCGGTCGACCGCGTCGCCGGCGGCGTGGGCCGCGGCGGGTGCCGCCGCACGGAAGCTGCACGACGCACCGCTGCCGCCATGGCCCGGTCGGAGCCTTGACGAGGTCGCATCGGATCTCGACAGCGAATGCGAGTGGCTCGTCACGAACGACGTCCTTCCCGCCGACCTGGTCACGCGCAACCGCCGGGTCGCCGAGGCCGCGCTCCGGCCGTGGAAACCGGTGTTCACGCATGGCGACCTGCAAGTCAGCCACGTGTTCATCGACGGCGACGAGATCACCGGCGTGGTCGACTGGTCCGAGGCGGGCCAGGACGATGCCCTGTACGACCTCGCCGTCTTGACGCTCGGACACGAGGAGCACCTTGGCGACGTCGTCGCGGGCTACGGCACCGACGTTGATCTCGACGTGATCCGCGCGTGGTGGTCGCTGCGAAGCCTGCTGGCGGTCCGCTGGCTTGTCGAGCACGGCTTCGACCCGTCCTCGCCAGGCTGCGAGGTCGACGTGCTGAGATCCCGGCTGTGAGGCTGCACGAGCCCGACGGCTAGGAATAGTCGCAAGGGCCCGCCTACCAAAGTGTGTCGTGGAGTCGTCGCCGGCAGATGATGGCGCAGCCCAGGGTGAGGAAGGCTTCGTGGATGTCGTCGCGGATCTCCCAGCGGATGCGCAGACGGCGGAACCAGTGCAGCAACGCGAACGCGGCTTCGGCGACCCAGCGGAAGATGCCGAGTCCGGAGCCGTGCTCGGCGTCCGTGATCTCATCAGCGGCGCACCACCAGCCATCCTGCTGGTCATGGGCGAGCCCGACTGGAGCACCCTGGCCATTGATCATCCGGACCGCGGCCTTTCCCGTGCCTACGCCACCGCCGAGGAAGCACAACGCTGGATGGACCATCTCGCCCACGGGCCACTTCTCGCAGCCGTGACCTTCTACATCGTGGTCGCCGAGTCATAGCGATCCACACACCGCCCGGCTGTGGCGAGTGATCGCGACAGCCGACAGGCGACTTCTGCGCGCTCGGTGGCACATGGCTGTACACACGAAACCCCGACGGACCGCATCTGCTGTCCAGCCGGGGTTTTCGGTGATCAAGAGGTGCGCCCCCTGCTGGATTCGAACCAGCGCACCCGGCTCCGGAGGCCGGTCACGCACGTTGGACCGAGGACGGCTCTGACCTGCGATCCGCCCGGCTGCTCGTGACTACGGTGTGGGTGCCATTCCGCGAATATTCCGCGACTCGGGCGCGGTCGACTGATCCGGAGACGCCATCAGCTTGGGAAGTCGCTACCAGCCATCGTTGATCACCTGCGGGAGCGCTGATCTGCACCTCCCCGGCCTCCCTCGCTGACGACCGCACGCGACCGTGATCGTCCGCTCTGACGGGCACGTAGCGGGCACGGCCGGTGGATTTGCAGAGGGTCAATGATGTCGTCTCTGCTGCCCCCGCTGACCTCGGCATCGGCCACCTGCCCAGGCGTCGCGGAGCAAGCTCATCCGCGCGTTATGGCACGGGCGTGCTGGGCGTGGATCAGCCGGGCCATGGCAAAATCAGCGTCATGGTGTACCTGGTTTTGGCAGTGCTGCTGGCCTGTTTTCTGAAGGGCAGCGTCAAAACGTGCCGCCGAATGGTCGGCTACTGGCGGGCGCGACGCACCGGGGTGGAAATGCAGGCCGAGGTTGTCGACAATCTGTGGAACCCGCCCGTCGGCTGGCAAAAAAGCGCCGATGGCCTCGCTCAGGTCGTCCGTTACCACCTGAACGAACGCTCGTACGACGCTGTCATCGTCAACGCATCCGGTATCCGCAAGGACCTGGGCAGCTTCATGACAATCGTCGTTTCCCCAAACAGTCCTTACGAGCCGTATGATCGCTATCAAAGGGTGGGCGCTAGGGAGCAGGGCAACCTCCTGGGCCTCGTCGTTATTGTCGGCCTGCTGGTCCTTGCTCTGGCGAGACACTGACACCCTCGGTCTTGCCGGACAGACACGGAACCCCACACCACAGTTGACCCGGCTTCCACCTCAACCCTTGACAGACCTTACGGCGTGCGCGGTGGGTCCATCCCCGAGCCAGAGCGCCCCCGCCGGAGGCATGTAGTGGGAGTTCCCCGTGAGTCGGTCAGCGGGGCTGCCGTCCAATCGCCGGAGGCGACCCGGAGGGCGAACGAAGAGAGTTGGCCGGCGGCCCTGCGTCTTCGGATCGTGGAGGGTCCATCCGATCGTGCCCGTTACGCCATTGCCGTGTGAGAACTCGTGGGCGTGGATGTCGCGGCGGATCGGTCGTCCTATGCTGCGGAGGCGGGAAGATCTCGGCCTTGGACGGATCGGATCGTCGGTCGTTTGCGTCCAACCGGGATGCGTAAAGCCCTAAAGATCGCATCAGGTGCGCTCCGCTGGTCGTGGGTGCCTGTGAACCGGCTTGGCTGCATCTAACGTCTGAGGACAGCGGGTTGGTGGGGGAAGCCCTTATCGGCCCGACCTGTCCGACCGGCTGCCCTGACGCGCATATCGCGATGTCAGCGGTTGTGACTCGGCGTGGCTGGCCTGGCATTGCCGCGATCATTCATACCGGCGCTGAGGGGCGCTTCCGGGTGCAGCTCGCGCCCGGTCAACCGTCGGCGGGTGCCCAACCCCGTCCAGATGCGTGCGCTCCTCGACGCGATCAAGACTGTCGGCGAGACCCAGGGGCCGCGTCTGGTCGCGCTCTACGGGTGCATGTACTACGGGATGCTTCGGCCCTCTGAGGCGGTCGCGCTGACCAAGAATGCCTGTCACTTGCCCGACGAAGGGTGGGGATATCTGGAGATCGACGAAGCTCGACGGCGGTCGTGAGTGGACCGATGACGGTGTGGTTCACGAGACACGCGGTCTCAAGGGTCGACCTCGGAACACGATCCGCCGGATCCCGATCCCGCCCGAGCTGGTGGAGCTGCTGCGGGCTCACTTGAAGGAGTACGGGACCAACGAAGAAGGTCGACTGTTCCGGACCTTCCGGGGCGGGGTCTACCAACGTTCGACGCTGTGGCGGGTGCTCGACAAGGCTCGGCCGAAGGCGTTCACGGAGGCTCAGGTCAAGTCGCCGTTGGCGCGCAAGCCATATGACTTCCGGCACGCGGGCGTCTCGCTGCGGCTCAACGCCGGGACTCCAGCCACACAGGTAGCGGAATGGGCGGGTCACTCGGTGGAAGTCCTCGAACGGGTCTACGCCCACTGTCTCGACGGCCACGACGAACGATGGTTCGAGAGAATCGACGCCGCGCTAGACGGCTAGCCTGGAGCCCCGGTGATTGCGCCGGGGCTCTCGCTTTGCGGCCTGGACTGGGCAGACGGCACGGAATCCATTCCGCATATATTCCGCGAGCACTGACAACCGGCCGCATCCGATGGCACATGGCTGCGCACAGACGAAACCCCGGCGGACAGCATTGATGCTGTTCAACCGGGGTTTTCGCTGATCATCTGGTGCGCCCCCTGCTGGATTCGAACCAGCGCACCCGGCTCCGGAGGCCGGTGCTCTATCCCCTGAGCTAAGGGGGCTCGGGACGGATTGAGATTACCAGCATCGGGGAGTCGATCGCTCGGTCGCCGCCCCGTACGGGCGGGGGCCCAGGGGCCCATGCGTCAGATGGTGCGCCACCCGGAACACCGCGTCGGGCGCCGAAGGGACGTCTCAGGGACGGGATCGGTGGCCTGGCATTACTACGTGGTGGTTCCGGTCGGTGGTCCGCCCGATAACGATGATGGCGCACGTTGGGGTTATCCGCGTGTCCACACCGGTGGAAGCGCTAGCTTGGCGGCCGTGACCCTTGGACGTGTGCTGGTCGTCGATGACGACGAGGTGATCCGGCAGCTCATCGCCGTCAACCTGCAGTTGGAGGGGTTCGAGGTGGCGACGGCTGTGGACGGTCAGGACTGTCTGGAGAAGGTGCGTGAGATCGATCCGGATGTGATCACTCTCGACATCATGATGCCCAGGCTCGACGGCTGGGTCACGGCGGTGAAGTTGCGCGAGGATCCGGAGACCAGTGGCATCAGGGTCGTGATGATCACGGCACGGGCCCAGGAGCACGACATCAGGCGTGGGCACGAGATCGGTGTCGATGCGTACGTCACCAAGCCGTTCGATCCGTCTGAGCTGATCCGTACGGTCCGTGAGCTGGCCGGAGCGGGTGCGGAGGAGGACTCCGGCACCGGATGACGGCGTCCCGTCCACATGCTGGTCAGATAGTCTCGTGCACGTGACCCCGGGTAGCCTCGCGCACGTGAGCCCGGGCGAGCTGAGCAGTGCCGTCATCGCCGCCGTGCGTGACGCGGTCGCCGATGGCGACATCAGTGTGCCCGTTCCCGAGCGGGTGGCGGTCGAGGCGACCGCGACCGGCGACTACGCCACTCCGCTCCCGTTGCGGCTCGCCAGAGCCGCCGGGCGGTCCGCTCCCGAGGTGGCGGCGGTGCTGGCCAAGCGGCTCGCGCGCCGGCCCGGTGTTCGTGCCGCGCGTGCGACCGGGCCGGGCTTCCTCACCATCACGATGGACACTCCGCTCACCGCCCGGATCGATGAGACGTACGGCGTCACGGCCATGCCCGAAAACCTGCCGAGGCCCGACAGCTGGCCGGACCGCCCCTTGACCTTCGACAACCCCGGGTTCCGGGTGCGGTTCGCGTACGCGCGGGCCAGTGGGGTCCGGCGCCACGCCGCCGACCTCGGGCTCCACGAGCCGCACGAGACGCGGCCCACACCGCTGGAGGAGCCCCGCGAGCGCCTGCTGCTCGCGCTCCTCGCGGACTTCCCGTACCGGGCCGAGCAGGCGGCGCGGCGGCGCGACCCGAGCCCCTTCACCCGGCATCTCGAGCGGATCGCGGACGCCTACCACGACGTCCACGAACACTGCCCGGCGCTGCCCAAGGGTGACGAACCGGTCGGCGAACTCCACATCGCCCGGCTCGGCCTCGCCAGAGCCGTGCGCATCGTCTTGGGAAACGGCCTGCGGATGCTCGGGGAAATGCCGGACGACCGCCTGTGAGCGCAACGGAGAGATCATGAGTCGAGTCCACCCGGCCGGTCAGCGGCACGCCGACGTGCTGCCGGAGGACCACCCGCTGCCGCCGCCGCGTGACCTCAACACGCTGGCGCCCGGCGTGTGGCCGCGCAGTGCCCGGCGGGACGACCACGCCCTGGTGATCGGTGGCGTGGACGTACGGGACCTCGCCGAGGAGTACGGCACCCCGCTCTACGTCTACGACGAGGAGGACTTCCGCTCCCGCTGCCGCGAGTTCGTCAGCGCCTTCAGCGACGGTGACGTCTACTACGCGGGCAAGGCGTTCCTGTGCACCGAGGTGGCCCGGTGGGTGGCCGAGGAGGGCCTGGGCCTGGACGTCTGCACTGGCGGTGAGCTCGCGGTGGCACTACGGGCCGGGCTCGATCCGGAGCGGATCACCTTCCACGGCAACAACAAGTCGGTCGCGGAGCTGACCCGCGCCCTCGACGTCGGGGTCGGGCACATCGTGCTGGACTCCTTCGAGGAGATCGCGCGGCTCGGCTACCTCGCCGAGGAGAAGAAGGTACGGCCCAAGGTGATGATCCGCGTCACCACGGGCGTCGAGGCGCACACGCACGAGTTCATCGCCACCGCCCATGACGACCAGAAGTTCGGGTTCGCCAAGGAGACGGCACTGGAGGCGGCCCGGCGCGTCCACGACCTCGACGCGCTGGAGCTCGTCGGCCTGCACTCCCACATCGGTTCGCAGATCTTCGACACCGACGCCTTCGAGCTGGCCGCGCGCCGCGTCGTGGACCTCCTGGTCGCGATCCGCGACGAACTCGGTGTCGAGCTGCCCGAGCTGGACCTCGGCGGCGGGTACGGCATCGCCTATCTCGACGGCGACGACCCGCTCGACCCCAAGCACATCGCCGACAACCTGCGCGGCATCGTCACCCGTGCGTGCCGGTCGCGCGACCTCACCGTGCCGCGCCTGACGGTGGAGCCCGGGCGTACGATCGCCGGCCCGGGTGGGATCACGGTGTACGAGGTCGGCACGGTCAAGCCGCTCGACGGGCTCCGCACGTACGTCTCGGTCGACGGCGGCATGAGCGACAACATCCGCACCGCCCTGTACGGCGCGGAGTACACGAGTGTGCTGGCATCGAGGCGGTCGGAGGCCGTCCCGATGCTGAGCCGCCTCGTCGGCAAGCACTGCGAGAGCGGCGACATGGTCGTCCGCGACCTGTGGCTTCCCGAGGACATCGTTCCGGGCGACCTCGTCGCGGTGGCGGCCACCGGGGCGTACTGCCGTTCGCTCGCCAACAACTACAACCACGTGCTCAAGCCGGCGGTCGCGGCCGTGCGCGCCGGGCGGTCGCGGCTCATTCTCCGCCGCGAGACCGAGGAGGACCTGTTGCGCCTGGAGGTGTCGGCGTGACACGGCCGCCCCTGAAGATCGCGCTGCTCGGATGCGGCGTCGTCGGCACCGAGGTCGTACGCCTCCTGCGCGAGCAGGCCGACGATCTCACCGCACGCGTCGGTGTCCCGCTCGAGCTGGCCGGCATCGCCGTACGCCGGCTGGACAAGCGCCGCGAGGGCGTACCGGCCGAGCTCCTCACCACCGACGCCATGGACCTGGTGACCGGTGACGTGGACATCGTGGTGGAGGTCATCGGCGGCCTCGAACCTGCCCGCGGCCTGCTCCTCGCCGCGATGAAGACCGGGAAGTCGGTCGTCACGGCGAACAAGGCACTGCTGGCCGAGGACGGCGCGACGCTCTTCGGCGCGGCACGGGAGTACGGCACCGACATCTACTACGAGGCGTCCGTCGCCGGGGCGATCCCGCTGCTGCGGCCGCTGCGCGAGTCGCTCGTCGGCGACCACGTCCAGCGGGTCATGGGCATCGTCAACGGCACGACCAACTACATCCTCGACCAGATGGACTCCTCCGGCGCCGGGTTCTCCGAGGCCCTCGGCGAGGCGCAGGCCCTCGGCTACGCCGAGGCGGACCCGACCGCGGACATCGAGGGCTTCGATGCGGCGGCCAAGGCCGCGATCCTCGCCCAGCTCGCCTTCCACACGCGGGTCACCGCCGCCGGCGTGCACCGCGAGGGCATCGCCGACGTGACCGCCGCCGACATCGCCAGCGCCAAGGCCATGAACTGCGTGGTGAAGCTCCTGGCGATCTGCGAGCGGGTGCCGTCGGAAGGGCACCGCGGTGGACGCGGCGTCTCGGTCCGCGTCCACCCGGTGATGATCCCGCGTACGCATCCGCTCGCGAGCGTCCGCGAGGCCTACAACGCCGTCTTCGTCGAGGCCGAGTCGGCGGGCTCGCTGATGTTCTACGGCGCGGGCGCGGGCGGGGCGCCGACCGCCAGCGCCGTGCTCGGCGACATCGTCGCGGTGGCGCGCAACCGCGTGAACGGCACCCGCGGACCGGCCGAGTCGACCTACGCCGACCTGCCCGTACTCCCGATGGCCGACACGATCACGCGCTATCACGTGGCGCTCGACGTGGCCGACCGCTCCGGCGTGCTGGCCCGGGTCGCCGACGCGTTCGCCGAGAACGACGTGTCGATCCAGGCCGTACGCCAGGAGGGCCATGGCCGGGAGGCGCAGCTCGTCATCGTCACCCACCGGGCTCCCGACGGCGCGCTGTCGGCCACCATCGAGGGCCTGCGTGAGCTGGAGATCGTCCGCGAGGTGGCCAGCGTCATGCGCGTCGAGGGCGACGAGTAGCCGGAGGCGGTGACATGCGCTGAGGGGCGTACGGGGCACAATGAGAAGTACGCCTCCCACCACAGCAGTCCAGCATGTGAAACCACGTGAGACGCGAGACCCGGAGGCCCGTACACTCGGCGAACGGTCATCGCAGGGGAGGAGCGCCGTGACCAAGGCATGGCAGGGGGTCATCGAGGAATACCGCGATCGGCTCCCGGTGACGGCGGACACGCCGGTCGTCACCCTGCTCGAGGGTGGCACACCGCTGCTGCCGGCTCCGCACATCTCCCAGCTCACGGGCTGCGACGTCTATCTCAAGGTCGAGGGCGCCAACCCGACCGGGTCCTTCAAGGACCGCGGCATGACGCTGGCGATCAGCAAGGCCGCCCAGGAGGGCGCCAAGGCGGTCATCTGCGCCTCCACCGGCAACACCTCCGCCTCCGCCGCCGCGTATGCCGTACGCGCCGGTATGACGTGCGCGGTGCTCGTGCCCCAGGGCAAGATCGCGATGGGCAAGCTGGCGCAGGCACTCGTCCACGGCGCCCGGTTGCTGCAGGTCGACGGCAACTTCGATGACTGCCTCGAGCTCGCACGCAAGCTCGCCACCGACTATCCGGTCGCCCTGGTCAACTCGGTGAACCGCTTCCGGCTCGAGGGGCAGAAGACCGCCGCGTTCGAGATCGTCGACGCGCACGGCGCCGCCCCGGACGTCCACTGCCTTCCCGTCGGCAACGCCGGCAACATCTCGGCGTACTGGATGGGATACCAGGAGTACGGCACGCGTCCGCGCATGCTCGGCTTCCAGGCCGCGGGCGCCGCACCCATCGTGCTCGGCCACCCGGTCGCCGCCCCGCAGACGATCGCGACGGCGATCCGCATCGGGGATCCGGCCTCCTGGGACCTCGCGGTACGCGCACGCGACGAGTCCGGCGGCGCGATCGAGGCCGTGACCGACCGTAAGATCCTGGCCGCCTACCGCCTTCTCGCCCGTGAAGAGGGCGTCTTCGTCGAGCCGGCATCGGCGGCGAGCGTCGCCGGCCTGCTCCAGGCACGCGACGAGGACCTCGTGCGCCCGGGGGCGCGCGTCGTCTGCACGCTGACCGGAAACGGCCTCAAGGACCCCGACTGGGCGATCTCCGGCGCTCCCGCACCGCAGACCGTCCCCGTGGACGCCCACGCCGCCGCCTCGGCGCTGGAACTCACTTGACCCGAGCGGTACGCGTCAGGGTCCCCGCCACTAGCGCGAACCTCGGCCCCGGCTTCGACGCGCTCGGACTCGCGCTGACCCTGTACGACGACGTCGATGTCCAGGTCGACACGGAGATGGCCGATTCCGGCCTGTCGATCGAGGTCAGCGGCGAGGGCGAGGAGACGGCGCGGCGCGGAGAGGACCATCTGATCGCGTGCACGTTCCGCTCGGCGTACGCGCTCATGGGCGGAGCGGTGCCGAGCCTGCGGATCCGCTGTGTCAACCGCATTCCCCACGCGCGCGGGCTGGGCTCCTCCTCGGCGGCCACGATCGCCGGCATCCTGGCCGCACGCGCCCTGCATCCGCGCGGCCACACGTTCACCGACGATGACGTCCTGGCGCTGGCCACGCGGGTGGAGGGTCACCCCGACAACGTCGCGCCCTGCCTGGCCGGCGGCCTCACCATCGCCTGGCAGACCCCGGACGGAGCCCGCCTGACCAGGCTCGAGGTGTCTCCGGGCGTACGGCCGGTGGCGCTCGTCCCCGACTCGCGTCTCGCCACGGAACGCGCCCGCGGGCTGCTGCCGGAGATGGTGCCCCACGCCGACGCGGCGGCGAACGCCGGCCGTGCGGCGCTGCTCATCGCGGCGCTGACCGGGGCGCCCGAACTCCTCCTCGACGCCACCGAGGACCGGCTGCACCAGACGTACCGCGCCCCCGCCATGCCGCGGTCCCTGGAGCTCGTCGAGCGGCTGCGCGGGAAAGGCATCGCGGCGGTGGTCTCCGGGGCTGGCCCGGCCGTTCTCGCGCTCACGTTCCGCGACGGGGAAGTTGATTCAATAGGCGCAGAAGTGGGTACTTCGTGGCACATACACCCGCTGGATGTGGCCCCCCACGGCGCGTCCGTCCAGCCAATCGATCAGTAATACGCGACATCGACCTCTGGGGAATAGCAGTGTGCCCAGGTGATGTTAGGCTAAGTGCCGCACCAGATGCCCCGCTCGGGGGCGTGGGCTCGTCGGCCACTCCGGCTTATGCCGGCCGCGTGACGCGGATGTGGTTCCCCGGCACCGAAACCGCTCGTCGTTCACTGTTTCGGCAAAGCTTCGGACGTAACGGGATCGGGGATCAGATCCGGCGACCAGCCTCCACCATCTGGCTGTGGGCAGCACTCTTCGCCGATCAAAACCAGATCAGCAGAGCTCGACTGATCCGGCGCCCCCGCCGGCTCGCACTACCGGGTTGCCTGGCCGACGGCGGCCACACCCGCTCCCTGGGAAGGACCCTTAGTGAGCGAATCCACCGAACTCCTCACGGACGCAGC